>JANLYD010000191.1:0-3708 GCA_031365465.1 Hyphomicrobiaceae bacterium | reverse complement strand
GAAAGCTGCGATGACGTCGCCGGCACCAGGAAGCAAGTTGGCGGCGGCGTCGCAGACTTTCAACTGGTCAGGCGGTGTCAATGTCAGCCAATACTGGTTGTCGGTCGGCAATACGGCAGGCGGCTCTGACATCTATAGCGCTACGGCTGGAAGCAGTTCGGCGGCTACGGTTTCGGGACTGCCAGTCGATGGACGGACGCTTTATGTGCGGCTGTGGTCGCTGATCGGCAGCGTCTGGCAGTACAACGACTACGTCTACAGTGCGGCGGGCGTTACGGGTGCGAAGGCCTCGATCTATGCGCCGGCGAACGGGGCGCGCCTCACTTATGTGACGCAGTTCTTGTGGACGTCGGGAACGAATGTCAGTGAATACTGGTTCTCGCTTGGGTCCTCTCCCGGCGCGACGAACTACCTTGATGGTTCGATGGGAACCGCGGCCGGTCTCCAAGTGACGGGCTTCCCGTCGGATGGCCGGACCTACTATGTCCGGTTCTGGTCGAAGATCGGTCTCGTGTGGCAGTACAACGACACTGTGTACTTCGGTCCGGCACCGGGTACCGCGCTGGGTGGCGCTGAGACGGCGCAACAATCTGTCAAGCTGACTGCAGCGCCGCTCTGAATTGAGCCGAACTTTTCGGGCCGGGGAGGGTGTAAGAGCCCTTCTCCGGCCCTACTCATTTTAGCCTGATTTATACCGACCGGAATTAAAGCAGATGTTCTGTCGAGGCTGCGTTGTTTGGTACGCCTCCGCCGAGCACCGCCTTGTCGGGGCGGGCTGCTTGAGAGAGTCTCGGCGCCTGATCTGAGGCGGCACGGGATGTGGATGTGTCCACCAACTCACTTATGGGCACAAATGGCGGTCGGCGAACCAACAAGCGGTGGCCGGAGGCGTTGAAGCGGGAGATCGTGGCGGCGTCGTTGGCGCCGGGCTCGTCGGTGTCGGTGGTCGCGCGGCGCTACGACGTCAACGCGAACCAGGTTTTCATCTGGCGTCGCCGTTACGGCCCCGCGACGGAGGCGACGGCTCTGCCCGCGTCGACAGCAGCCCGGCCTCGGTTGGTCCCGGTAACGATCGCCGCAGAACCCGAGGTCGCTGTCCCACCGCCCTCGACATCAAGCGCCGGCGAGACCATCAGCATCGAGGTTGGCGCTACGTACCTTATTCGGGTCGGCGCGAACTTTGATTGCGCGACGCTTCGCCGTGTCCTCGATTGTCTGGGGCGTGCCGGTGGCGCGCGGGAGAAGGGGCGATGATCCCGACGCCGTCCGACGTGCGTGTTTGGCTCGCGATCGGTCGCACTGATATGCGTCGTGGCATGAACGGGCTGGCGCTGCAGGTGCAGGAAGCGCTCCAGCGCGATCCGCATGTCGGCGATCTCTTCGTATTTCGTGGCGCGCGCGGCGATCTGATCAAAATTCTCTGGCACGATGGCCTCGGTCTATCGCTCTACGCAAAACGGCTTGAGCGCGGCCGGTTCGTTTGGCCGCCAAGCGTGGCAGCATCATCGTCGCAACCGCGTGCGCCGGAGGAATTGGCGGTCTCAATTTCGGCAGCTCAGCTTGCATATCTGCTGTCCGGGATCGACTGGCGCAACCCGGTGCAGACGTTCCGGCCACAGCGCGCAGGATAACGCTGCAGCAGGCGTATTTTGTGCGAGCGGCAGAGGTCGAATTGTGATTCCTTTGAATCATGGACGCCCAATCCAACGACATCCCCAACGATCTCGGCACGCTGAAAGCGACGCTCGCGGTGGCGCTTGCGCAGAATGCCGACGACAAGGCGATGATCGCGGCGCAGAAGCTCGAGATCGCCAAGCTCAAGCGCCAGATCTACGGGCCGCGGTCCGAGCGCGCGAGCCGCCTCATCGAGCAGATGGAACTTGAACTCGACGAGGCAGCGGCTGCCGCCACCGAGGACGACATCGCTGCCGAACGCGCCGCCGCCAAGACGACGACAGTGGCTGCCTTTGTGCGCAAGCGTCCTGTACGCCAGCCATTCCCGGCGCATCTACCGCGCGAGCGCGTGATCGTGCCGGGTGTCACTGCATGCGCCTGCTGCGGCGGCGATCGGTTGCGCAAACTCGGCGAGACCATCACCGAAACGCTCGAAGTCATTCCGCGCCAGTGGAAAGTTATCCAGCACGTGCGCGAGAAGATGACGTGCCGGGACTGCGAAAAGATCAGCGAGCCACCGGCGCCGTTCCATGTGGTGCCCCGCGGCTGGGCCGGCCCGCAGCTGCTGGCAATGTTCCTGTTCGAGAAGTTCGGCCAGCATCAGCCCTTGAACCGGCAGGTCGAGCGCTACGCCAAGGAAGGCGTGCCGCTGAGCCTGTCGACCGTCGCCGATCAGATCGGCGCCGGCTGTGCTGCACTTGAGCCGCTGTTGCGCCGCTTCGAACGCCACGTGTTCGCCGGTGAGCGGGTGCATGGTGATGACACCACGGTGCCGGTGTTGGCCAAGGGACAGACGATCACCGGCCGCGTGTGGGTCTATGTCCGTGACGACCGGACATTCGGCGGTCACGCACCACCAGCGGCGATGTTCTACTATTCGCGAGACCGCGGCGGCGAACATCCACGCGCGCACTTGGCCAACTGGTCCGGACTGCTGCAGGCAGACGCTTACGGTGGCTACACCAAGCTTTACGATGCCGATCGCAAGCCGGGGCTAATCCTTGAAGCCGCGTGCTGGGCGCACGCGCGGCGGCCGTTCTTCGCGCTGGCCGACATCGAAGCCAGCGCGCGACGAAAGGCCGAAGGCAAGGCACCGCTGCCGATCTCGCCGATTGCACTTGAGGTTGTCCGCCGCATCGACGCGTTGTTCGCGATCGAACGCACGATCAACGGCATGAGTGCTGACGAACGCCGCCGCGTCCGCCAGGAGAAAAGCGCGCCGCTGGTTGCTGAGCTCGAAATATGCATGCGCGAAGAACGCGCCAAACTCTCTCGCGGCAACGACATCGCCAAGGCCATGGACTACATGCTGAAGAGGTGGCCGTCGTTTACGCGCTTCCTCGACGATGGTCGCATCTGCCTGACCAACAACGCCGCCGAACGCGCGCTGCGCGGAATTGCGCTCGGAAGAAAGTCGTGGTTGTTCGCTGGCTCTGATCGCGGCGGCGAGCGCGCCGCTGCTATGTACAGCCTCATCGTCAGCGCAAAAATGAACGATATCGATCCGCAGGCATGGCTCGCCGACGTGCTCGCCCGCATCGCAGAACATCCGGCGTCGCGGCTTGACGAACTGTTGCCGTGGAACTGGAAGGCCGCCAAAGTGGCCATCTGCCGGGCAGCCTGATCATGGCCGACATCCCCTTCGTCTTCACGATCGCGCGCGTTGCTGCAATGCTCGGCGAGGACGAGGACTGGCTGTTCGAGCTCTCAATGGGATTGGATCGAGAAAACGGTTGCCTCTGGGTCCTCGACATCAGTGACCGCGAAGTTCAGGCGTTCACCCAATACGGCATCGAATGCCTGCAACAGCTCATTGCTGACGAACGAGCCGCTGGCACAGCTCCGAAGTCCAGAAAAGCCGAGTAGCGCCTGCGGCGCTCACCGGATGCTTACGTTGGAGCCATGTGCGACGCGGATTTTTCGACGAATGGAGCGAGCACAAATCGGCGATCGCCAAGGAGGCGCTCGATCGCATCGGCGCCCTGTTCGACATCGAGCGCACGATTGCCGGCTCACTGCCCGAGATCCGTCGCG
>JANLYD010000159.1:0-13359 GCA_031365465.1 Hyphomicrobiaceae bacterium | reverse complement strand
TTCATGCGGCGCGGCTGGTCGCGGCTGCCGCGCACGGTGGCGCCGAACGGGGAACGCACGAACAGGCGCATCGACACGAGTGCGGCGACGAACATCGCG
Organism: Hyphomicrobiaceae bacterium; assembly: GCA_031365465.1. Lineage (GTDB taxonomy): Bacteria > Pseudomonadota > Alphaproteobacteria > Rhizobiales > Hyphomicrobiaceae > JABFRJ01. Next base: position 13,260 of record JANLYD010000159.1, on the reverse strand, counting down.
AATGCCGCCCAGTAGAAGGCCGGCGGGCTCGACAGATCGAGGCCGAGCGGCATCGGCCGAAATTTCAGGTTGACGCCGTTGTCGCCGTTGGTGAGGTCGACCCAGCGGTAGGCGATGCCCCACACGATCTGGCCGAGCGCCAGGGTGATCATCAGGAAGCCGATGCCGGTCGCGCGCAACGCCAGCACCGCGAACACTGCGGCCGTTGCCATCGTCATGCCGATGGCTGCGATGGCACCAACGGCATGGCCGTAGCCAGCGGTCACCACGATCGCTGCCGTATAGCCCGACATGGCGAACAAGGCGGCATGGCCGAGCGAGGTCAAGCCGGCGTAACCGACGAGCACGTTCAGCCCGAGTGCAAAGACTGCCCAATATAGAATCTGGCTGGCAACGTTGATGTAATACGTGTTCGCCAACCACAACGGCAGGGTTGCCAGCACCAGCACAGCGATGCTCGCGAAGACGAAAGGTGCGCGGCCCCGTTTCATAGTGCCACCCTGCCGAACAGCCCTTGCGGCCTCAGAACGAGCACCAGCACCATGGGAACGAACAGGATGACGTAGGCGAGATCGGGAAACATCGCCTGCCCGAAGTTATAGAGGAACCCGATGATGAAGCTGCCGAGCAGCGCGCCCGGCAGGCTGCCCGCGCCGCCGAGGATGACGACGATCAACGCCAACGGCAGCATCTCGGCATCGAGGCCGGGATAGATTGACAGATAGGGCGAGCCGACGACGCCGGCGAACGCTGCGAGCGCCGCGCCGAGGCAGAATACGAGCGTGAACAGTTGCGACACCTTTATCCCAACGACGCGCGCGATCGCGGCATCGTCGACGCCTGCACGGATCATGGCGCCGAGGCGGGTCTTGTCGATCAACAGCCACAGTCCGATGGCCATGGCCAGCGCGACGCCGACGATCGCCAGCCGATAGATAGGAAATACCAGTCCCGATCGAATGATCGCGCCGCGCAGATCCGGCGGCGTCGCGGGCTGAATGGGGTCGCCTGTCCAGATCATCAGGCACGCATCCGCAATGATGAAGGACAAGCCCAACGTCAGCAACACTTGCGCCAACTCCTGCCCCGCGAGCCGCCGCAGCAGAAACCGCTCGACCAGTCCCCCAAGCAGCGCCATCGACGCTGCGCTGGCCAGCGCCGCCGGCCAGAACCCGAAACCCTTGGCCAGAAACGTCGAGCCCAGGTAGGCCCCCAGCATGAAGAACGAGCCGTGCATCAGATTGGGTATGCGCATCAAGCCGAAGATCAGCGAGAACCCCGCCGACAACAAAAACAGCAGTCCGCCCAGCGTGATCGAATTGATCGCCAGCACAAGCCACAGGTTCATTAGTGGCACTCGCAATTACAGAGCTCAGGCGAGGTGCCGGCACACACCGCATCAAGCTCGCTTTTCGTCATCCCGGCGAAGGCCGGGACCCACGACAGCATGCCACCAAAACCGCTGTCATATCCAATGTCGACCCAAGGCGTGTCGAGCGCAAATGCAGCCCGACGTGGGTCCCGGCCTTCGCCGGGATGACGAGAACGTTGGAATGCCCGGCCGTCCGCCGCGCCGCCCCAGTCCTCCTCTGCGAACAGAGAAGGACCCGGAGCGACGTTTGGCATCGTTTCGGCGTACCTGATCGCCATAAAGATAACCGCTCGGGCAGAGGTTTGGTAACGGTATTCAAAACCTGACAGACGCTCCACGCGCCGCGCATCCTGCCGCAAACGCAGCAGGTTTGACGCCTCAGTTTTCCAGGTTTTTCGCTGGCGGGTAGTCGCGGGAGTAGACCGGGCTCTTGAGGAATTCGTCCTCGGGGTAGGTCCAGAACTGGCTGACGTTGGGGTACGTCTTGACCACCGTGTTGACCAACTGCCCATTCTTCTTTTCGCACTTGCGCACGAACACTGCGCCCACCGCGTTGCCACGACTGTCTATCGTGAACGGACCGCGCGGCGTATCCTCGAGCTTGATCTTGTGGAGCGCTTCGGCGAACGCGGTGCCGTCGTTCGACTTGTCGCCGGCGAGCGTCAACGCGCTTTCGACGCACATGCCGCCGATGTACATGCCGGAAGCATAACCGCCCGGCAGTGAGCTGTAGTCCTTGGCCATGGCGGCGACGAAGCGCTTGTTGCTTTCAGATTCAAATGCGGCGGAATAGGTCGCGCCGGACAGCACACCGATCGCTTCATCGCCGAGGCTCTTGAGCAGCGCGTCGTCCATGAACGTCCAGCCGCCCATCAGCGGGATCTTTGCCGCGAGGCCGAGATCGGCGTAGGCGCGCATGAACTTCACGGGATTTGATCCGGCGAAGCCCGAGAAGACGACATCGACATTGCCGATCTGGGCGATGAAGGGCGTGTAATCCGGCGTCACCAGCGGCGGCCACAGTTTCTTGACGACTTTGCCGCCGCCTTCTTCGAAGGTGCGCTGGAAGCCAGCCATCTGTTCGTGCCCGAACGCGAAGTCTTCGGAGATCGTGGCGGCGCGCTTGAACTTCAGTTCCTTCAACGCATAGTCGGCCATCACGTGGCAGCACTGCGCGGACGTGGTGGTCGGCCGGATGATGTACGGATTGGCTTTGCGCTGCGTGACGTCCTCGGCGGCTGCGACCGCGACCAACGGCGTCTTGGTCTGCAAGATGTAATCGGTGATCGCCAGCAATTCGAACGCCGCCAACGGTCCGAGAATGACGTTGACCTTGTCGCGTTCGACGAGTTCCTGCGCTTTTGTTTTGGCGCCAGCCGGGTTGCCGCCGGTATCGGCGACGACGAGTTCGACCTTGCGGCCGGCGAGCGTGTTGTTCTTTTCTTTCAGGAACGTCAGCAGCCCCTGTTCCATCTGGATGCCGCCTTGCGCGAGCGGACCCGTCTTGACCGTCATCAGGCCGATCTTGAATGGCGCACCCTGGGCGAGTGCCGGCGCTGCGAGTTTTGCCGAGGCAGTCAACGTGGCCCCGGTCGCGGCCATACCTTTGAGAACGGTTCTACGATGGATCGTCATGCACTTCCTCCCATTGCGTTATCGTTCCGCAGTTGATCCGCGGTTGGTATCGTTGAAGCGAGACTGTGACGCCAACAGATGGACTGACTGTGGCGCATACGTGTTCGCACGCCGGAACAGCGTAACAAAGTGGCAAACATTTTGACCAGACTAGGCCGCACGCCGCATCGCTGGAAATAACAAGTCGTGCTTTGCGGGATCACAATTCATGATGCCGGAATGCATTGCATTCGGGGCTGGGCGGATGGATGATCGCCGCCCACATCTCCCAAGAGGCCGCGATGCAGTTCTACACCTACTGGCGCTCACTCGCCTCCTTTCGCGTCCGCATCGCCCTCGCCCACAAGGGCATCGCGGCGACCACGCACATCGTCGACCTGACAGCCGGGCATCAGATGCGTCCGGAATTCAAGGCGATCAATCCGCAGATGGCGCTGCCCGCCCTCGTTCTCGATGACGGCACCGTGCTGTTCCAATCCATGGCGATCATGGAGTACCTCGACGAAGTCTATCCCGAGCCGGCGTTGCTTCCCGCCGATCCTGCCGGTCGCGCCCGCGTTCGCGCATTGGCGCAAATCCCCGTTTCCGACGGGCACCCGTTGGTGGTCCCCCGCGTTCGCCACTATCTCGAACATAGGCTGGCGGTCGACGAGGCTGCGCGCACGCAGTGGTCGCGGCATTGGATGGGCGCCGCACTCAGCGCGCTGGAAGGCCATCTCGCACAACCCAGCGCCGCCGGCCTCACGTCGACCTATTGCCACGGCGACCGGGTCACGCTGGCTGACATTTGTCTGGTCAGCCAAGTCGTCGGCTACGGGTTCTTCGGTGGCTCGGTGGCCGAATTTCCGACTGTCGCCCGCATTCACGCGAGATGCATGGAACTCGATGCATTTGCCAATGCGCACCCATCCAAGCAACCGGAAGCCCCCAAAGCCTAGGCCGGCTGTCGTTTGCGCGGCGATTTGGAGCGGGTGGCCGGCGGGGGCGCGGGAGGCACATCCCAGCGCGCGTTCAGCCGCAACGCCTCGGCTTGCAACATGGCCAGGATGACGTCGGCCGCTTTCGACATCGGCCGGCGCGACGGTTCGATGAGCACGAGATCCAGCATCAACGGCGGGTTTGTCAGCGGATTGACCTGCAATCGCGGGTCGTCCACCGCCATCATGATGCCCGGCAGAATCGTCCGCCAGTCGGATCGCGCGACGAAATCCAGCGTCCCCATCATCGCGTCCATTTCGACCAGTCGCACGATCTCGACGCCGTTGGATCCACAGTACGTCTCGATGGATTGCCGGCGTGTGTTCGCTTTGCTCGGCAGCACGAGTTTGAGTGCCTTCAGCTTATCCGGCGCGACCGGCTGCATGTGGGGCTCGGGTGCCCCGATCGCCGATACCAGCACTTCCGGCGTGCGCAAGAACAGCCGGCTTTTGAGGCCGGGCAAGCCAGCGAAAGCCGGCACGATCGCGAAATCGAGTTCGCCGGATCGCACCTGCTGGGTCAGCGGAGCGCTGTAGCCTTCGACGATGCGAACGACGGTGTTGGGGTGTGCTGTTGCGTATGCCGACAGCACCGGCGCCAACAGGCATCGCGTCATCGTCGGCATCAAGCCGATGACGATTGCGCCGTCCAGACCATCGGCGAAGGGTTTGACGGTGTCGGTGGCCGCCGCGTGTGCGCGCAGAACTTCGATGCACCTGCGATAGTAGCTGTCGCCCGCCGGCGTCGGCGCAACCTGCCCTTTTTCACGGCTGAACAGGTTTACACCCAGTGCCTCCTCGAGCTTGCGGATGTGCTGCGAGACACCCGATTGCGTCGCATGTTCGCGTTGCGCTGCTGCGGTGAACGACCGTTCCTCGTAGGCGGCGACGAACAGACGGATGTCGCGCAAGCTGCCGGCCATACAGTGATCCCATCTTCGATACGGCTCAAGGTCGACACACGGCTCTGGGCCTCATCGACTTTCATGATGCTTATAATGCAATCATATTATTTGAGATACTAGGGCGCACCACTTAAATGCCTACCAACGACGCGAGTAATCGGCGTCGAGGAGATTTGCGATGGCATCGGCGCATCCCATGCACCATATGACAGGCCACGGCGTGGACCGCCGGTCGAACGGGACCTTCGCACGCATGGACACGACACTGCTACGCCGCGCCATGGGTCGCTTCGTGACCGGCGTAACCGTCGTGACCACCCAAGCGGTGGATGGCAAACTCGAGGGCGTGACAGCCAACTCGTTCAGCACCGTTTCCCTCGACCCGCCGTTAGTGCTGTGGAGCCTGTCGCGGAACTCGGCATCGTTCGACAGTTTTCACCGCGCACCCTTTTTTACGATCAACGTGCTGGGGCTCGGGCAGATGGCTTTGAGCCGGCATTTCTCGACGCCGAAAGTCGACAAACTGGCCGGCATCGACTACCGCTGCGGCCATGGCGGTTGCCCGGTGCTGGCCGGCACGATTGCGCACTTTGAGTGCTCGACCGAGTCGGTCGTCGAGGGCGGTGATCACGTGATCTTCATCGGCCGCGTGCTCGATGCCAGCTTTCACGACGGCGAGCCGCTGGTGTTTTCGAAGGGCGCCTATCATCGCGCCGTTGCGCTGGTCGAAGAGGTGGCGTCGTGATGCGCTGCGCCATCGTTGGCCTCGGCTGGTGGGGAAAACATATCATCCGCCGCCTGCGCAGTTCATCGGCGCTGAGGATTGCGGTCGCTGTCGACTTGAACCCTGAGTTGGCAGGCTTCGCGCGCGATCATGGCGTCGAGTTTTCATCCGACTTTGAAGCGACGTTGAGGCGCGGCGACATCGACGCCGTCATTTTGTGCACGCCTCACTCCAGGCACACCGAGCAGGTGTTGGCGATCGCGGCGGCCGGCAAACATGTGTTCTGCGAGAAGCCGCTGGCGCTGACGAAAGCGGATGCCGAACGCAGTGTCGAAGGCTGTCGCATCGCGGGCGTGCAACTGGGTATCGGGCATGAGCGGCGCTATGAGCCGGCGCTTGCCGAGGTCCGCCGCCTCGTACAGTCAGGCACGCTCGGCACCATCATGCACGCCGAAGCCAACTTCAGTCACGACAAGTTGGCCAACGTGCCGGCGGGCGATTGGCGCACTTCGCCAAAGGATGCGCCGGCTGCCGGAATGACCGCCATGGGCATTCATCTGACCGATGGTTTCATCGATATGCTCGGGCCGGTGTCGGAGGTCTACGCCGCCACCACCAGCCGCGTTGCCTACAAGGACAACGGCGACGTGATATCGGTGCATCTGCGGTTTGTCTCGGGCGCGACCGCCTATCTGAATGCCATTCTCGTGACGCCGCTGTACATCGGATTGACCGTGTTCGGCGATGCCGCGTGGGTCGAAGTGCGCAATCATTCGCACCCGGACACGCCAGGGCCCGTTTCGCTCGTCGTGCAGCATCGCGACGGCCGTCGCGATACGCGCGAGTTCGCCTGGACCGATACCGTGCGGGAGAATCTGGAGGCATTCGCCGCCGCCTGCGAGGGCCGCGCCGTCTATCCGTTCACCGACACGCAGAAAATCAACAATATCGCAACGCTCGAAGCGATCTGCCGCTCGGTTGCGCAGAATATGCCGGTTCAGGTCACCTGAACCGGCAAAGTGCACGGCCTATGGTTTCGACCGGGACGTTTCGACTTCTCCACGGTCGACGCGGCGCGAAAATTCGGTTTGGCCGCCGGCACACAAGATGCGCGCCTGTTCGACCCAATTTTCGCGCTCGATCCGCCCTTTGAAGTCCAGATTGGCGCTGACCCGATCGATGTCGTCGGTCGTCCAGTCGGCAATCTGGGCGTAGGACACGACGCCGACCGAGTTCAGCCGCTTCTCGATGAGCACGCCGACGCCGCGAATTCGCTTCAAATCATCGATTTCGGCCGAACGGACTACTTTCGCACTGCCGACACTTGCTGCGGCCGCTGCGGCGGCAGCCGTTGTGACGTCGGAGTTCGAGCGATAGGCATCGGAGCGAACCGAGCGCAGCCCACTGATATCCGGACGCCCCGGCACCACCACTGCCGATGCGGCGGATGCGGCGGCAGCGACGGGAGCCGCCGCAAGTGCTCCGGCGTTCGATTTGATGGCCTCGGTGATGCTCTTGGGCCGCAATGGGCCGTCCTTGCTTTCGGCCAAGCGGCGATCGAAAGCGCGGGAGTGCGCGGTGTCGCCTCCTTTGGCGAGGATCTGCGCTTGTTCGACCCAGTTCTCACGCGCGATCCGGCCCTGCGATCCCAATAGGCGATCAAACCGTTCGATGTCGGAATTCGCCCATCCGGCAATCTGGGTGAAACGGTTGACGCCGTGCGTGCCGAGCAGCTTTTCAATTTCGCCATTGATACCGCCGATCCGCTCGAGGGTGTCGCGCGATGGCGTCATCGCCGGGCGCACAGGCGTTGCAGCTGGTGTTGGGGGAGCTGGTGCGACCGGAGCCGCCTTCGCAGGTCCCGCAGCCATCGCTTGCGATGGAACGACCGTCCGATCGGGCGGCACCGGGATCGACGGCGGCGGCGGCGGCGGCGGCGCGGCAACCGCGGGAGCGGGCCGTGGCTGTATCGGCTGAGCAAATGCAGCACGCTCCTCGACTTTGGGCGCAACCGCGACCGACGCCGTCATGGACGTCGTAGCGGGTGCCGACGCCGGCTTGGCGGGAGCGGAAATGCCGGCGGCGGACGCCGCGACAGTTGCCGCCACGGCGGCTGACATGGGTGCGGGGACTGGGGCTGCTACAGGCGACGCAGCAGTTGCCGTTTTCGCGCGCGCGGCGGAATAGAAGGTTTCACTGCCGCCCGCCAAAATCTGCGCCTGCTCGATCCAGTTCTCCTGCTCGATGCGGCCTTGAAACCCGAGCGCCTTGTTCAGATCGTCGACATCGGTTTTCCGCCAAGCGGCAATCTGGGCGAAACGCGAAACCCCCAGCTTCGTAAGTTCGGCGCTCAGTTGGGCGTCTATCACGCTGATCCGCGTGAGGTCGTCCACGGCGGGTTTTGCGCCCATCGCAGAGTCGCGCACGGGTGGCGCGACGACGATCGTCGGCTGGGCCGACGCCGCAGGCATTGCCGCTGCTGGACGCACGGGTGGGGCGGCAGTTGATGTCGCAGCACCTGATATGGGTCCGGCTGCGGGCTTAACAGTAGCAGCGCTGCGAGCTTGGGTGGCGACGGCCGCCGCAGCAGCAGCCATGGCGGCAGCGGCTGTGGCGACCATTTCAGCGGTTGCGACCATGGGAGCAGGTGTGGGTGCGGCCGCCTTCGTGGGCGCAGCCGGTGGCGGAGGTGGCGCCGTGCGAGCTTGAACAACGGGAATTGCGGGTGTCGCGCTAGCCACCGGTGGCGCAGTTGCGGCTGGAGAGACCGCAGCCGGCGCGCGCCCGGTCAGCGCCGCGTCGAAGCGGTTGCCGCCGGCCGTCGAAGCAGCTGGCGGTGCGCGAGTGTCAGTCACAGGTGCGGCCGTGGAAGCGGCGGCATTGCCTGCACTCGACGCAGCCCCAGCGATCGGAGCCGGCGAGACGGCAGTCTTGGCTACAGCCGCAGGCATTCGGGATGCGTACTCAGGCAAAGGCTCGACGTTCGTCGCTTTGCCGGCCTGGACCGCGTGAGTTGCCATACCCACGCCCGCGTCAGGTTGCATGAGCCTGCGCAGGCCGCATGCCATTGCCGCACCAATCAAAAACGCGGGAAGCATCAGCAACAGCGTTTGCAGTAGAAGCGCAGTCATACGGTCAGTCTCCAACAGTCAACGCTGTATCGGCGTATATCGGCATGTCACTCTGGCTCGGTCGCAGGAGCGGTCGCACAGCAGCACCAAGCGTCTCAACGCTTGCGATTGCTCGACCCGCACGAGAACCACCCCGTGACGAACCCCATCGCAAGCGCCAACAGCACCCAGTACCAAAGCTTGATCAGCAGATAGTCCATCAGGGGTCCCCAACATTCAGTGTGAGTGCCGGCTGTCACGAACCGGCGCAGGTGCACGTGCGCGCGTTCGTGGCGGCTTCGACATTACTTGGCCTTGACGACGAATTCGATCCGCCGGTTCTTGGCGCGGTTCGGAGCGGTATCGTTGGGCACCAACGGCCGTGTCTCACCATAGCCGATGGCCACCAGTTTTTTTGCGTCGACGCCGCCACGCAGCAGGTAATCGACGATCGAAGATGCCCGCCGATCGGACAGCGCCTGATTACGCTCGGGCGTGCCTTCGGCATCGGTGTGGCCCTCGATCTCGACCGTCACGTCCGGGCAGGTTTTGACCACGCTCGCCAACTTGTTGAGCGTTGCAAAGCTTTCAGCAGTCAGAGTTGCGCTGGCTCGCTCGAACCTGATCATGCCCTCACGTGCGGTCGACTGCAGCGCCGTCTGGCAGGCGATGGCGACAGGCGACAACGGTACAGGCACCGGCTTGGCCGGCACCGGCGCGGCCTTCTGCATCGGAGCCGGAGGCGGGGGCACAACGGGTGCGGTAACTGCTGGCACCGCCACGACGGGCGCCGGTGGAGGCGGCGGCGCAACAACTGCCACCACGATCTGCTCCTGGCCCGAGAAGCCTTTCGGCATGCTTCGGCCGATTTTGTCCTGCACGCGCGCTACCTGGCCCGCGTTTGCCGCTTGGCCGTTGACGGTCAGTTTTGCGCCGGTCAACACGGCTTCCCCCTTTTGCAGCTCGGCCAACGACGTGAGGCCCAGTTCTGCCACCGAAGACCAACGGCGGGAGCGCGTTTCGACAATTCGGGTCCGGTCGACGACAGCCTTGTTGGGGAACAGCCGCGAGGCGGACGCAGCGAGCAGGCTTTTGGCGGCGCTGCTGGAGACGTCGCCTTCGAGCACCACATCCGTGCCGTTGTAGAGGGCGCGCCACACCAGATCGGGAACCGCCTCCGCCAGCACATCGACCCGCACAGTCGCGTCGCAATCCGATCGGACCGCCGTTTTGATCTCGGCTGGCAACCCGCCTGCGAGGTCCTCGTCGTCGGTGGCACCGGCGACATCGAGACGGCGATCGCTGAGACTCAGCTTGCCGGCCCCCAACTTGCCAATCCCATTGACGGCCCCATCGAGGCAGCGCAGCCAACCCTCGGGCGCGCCGGGCGCGACATCGAGGCGGTTGTCGACACGACGGCCGGGGAAACGATTGCGCGCGATTTGAGCGAATTGCTCACGCGCGCTGTCCGACGGCGCAAATCCGGTCAGCACGACGGCTGCGGCATCCGCCAAGACGGCCGTGGTGTAGGGGCTCACGGCCTTAGGCACGATCTCGCGAGCCTTGATCGCTTCGCTGAGCCGGAAGCCGGCGGGAATCCCGCTCATCAAACCCTGTCGCGCCGCGTCTGCGATTTTCGCGTCGGACGCCTGTCCCTGAACAGACAACTGTTCGTCGCGAATTTCGGCGCTGCCTTCGTCCAAGGTGGCAAGCTGTTTGAGTGCCAAATTCACGGCCGCCGCATGCCCCGCCGCCGAGCCATCGGCAACCTCCATCCGGTCGGCCACCGTCAGCTTCGGAAACGCGGATTTCGCCGCCGCTAGCAGTTCGCCCCGTGCGCGCTCGCCAGCGACATACCCGGTCAACACCAACTGATTGCCCGCGACCACTGCGCCCCACACGAATGGCTTGACCACCGGCGCCACGACGCGATCGTCGACGAGCTTGATGCCCTTCGGGAGGTCGTTGGCCAGGGCCGCCTTGACGCCCGCATAACTTTTGCGATCGGCCGCAGAACCGGAGACTGTCAGGGCCAAGCCGCTGAGTTTTGCTTCGCCGGAGGTCATGGCGGCGACCTGTCTGATGCCGAAATTGACGCCGCTGACCCAAGCGTCGGGCGAGGGCACGCCGCGCGCCAGTTTCATCTCGTCGACGACATCTGCGCCGGAGAATGCCGCTTTGGCGGACTTGACGATTTCACCACGGACGCTGTCGTTGGGCACGAAGCCGCCGAGCCGTACGCTGTTGCCTTTGCGCCCGACCGACCATTCGTAGCCGTCGACCTTGTCGATGATGGCGGCTTTGTTCTCGACGACACGGACGCCCCATATGCTGCGCGCTATGTCGTAGGCGCGCGCCGGATCGGCTTCGTCGGTCGCGGTTCCCGTCAACAGTCCGTCACGACCGGAGAAACCGGTCCGCGCCCACTGGAAGCCAGACCCCTTCAACTGTTCGTCGACGCGGGCCTTGATGTCGGCTTCGATGCTCGTGTGCATCGTCTGCGCTGCAGCCCAAGCCAACGCGACGACCGGCAACACACCCCAAAGCCAGCGAACCGGATTGCATTTCATACCACGAACTCCAACAATCCCACCACTGGCGCGCCCTGCGCGCCCCGCATCGAACTCAAGTCCGCCAACCGGACTGCTGAACAAGCAGCTCGATTACGTCCGGTCCGGCACGGCCTTGTCTGGATGCACGCAACGCCGCACTCGTCATCATCACACGCACTGCGGGCGCTACCGATGAATGAACTTAGTCACGGACGGTACTGCGCCCCCCGGGCGGACTATAGAAGAGAACCATGCTTGTTCCAAGGGTCAGACGATACGAAAGAGCTAGTCCAAACGGCCAAGCGCTGACCTGAGCGTGGCCGCAATGTCACTTGTTTTGAGATTGGCAACCTCGCAACACAGCGTCGCCAGAAGCGTTCAGATTGCGGCAACCGACATTCCGTGTATCGTATTGCGACACGATCGCGTGCATGATGAGCGGAGCCTGGACCATGTCGACATCTACGCCCACCACGGTGCTGACGAGCGTCGGCGCCGGTGTGCATACGATCACCCTCAATCGCCCGGACAAGCTGAACAGTTTTACCGAGCAACTCCATCTCGACCTGCGCGCCGCGTTCGACGCAGCGGAACGGGACACGGCTTGCCGCGCAGTCATACTCACGGGCGCTGGACGCGGCTTCTGTGCCGGACAGGATCTGGCCGACAGCAGCGCACCCGGTTCAAAACCAGTGGACCGGCTGGGGTTGTATTACAATCCGCTGATCCGCCGGCTGGCCTCGTTCCCCGTGCCCGTCATCTGCGCCGTCAACGGGGTTGCGGCGGGTGCCGGCGCAAATCTGGCGCTGGCGTGCGATATCGTCATCGCCGCAAAATCGGCGAAGTTCCTGCAGGCGTTCGCCAAGATCGGTTTGATGCCGGATGCCGGCGGCACCTGGACGCTGCCTCGACTGGTGGGCGCGGCCAGGGCACGTGCGCTCGCCATGCTGGCGGAACCGCTCGACGCCGTCACCGCCGAAAGCTGGGGCATGATCTATAAAGCCGTCGATGATGCCGCGCTGATGTCCACTGCAGAAGCGATGGCACACAAATTTGCTCAGGCACCGACGCTTGCGCTCGTCGAAATCAGGGCCGCGCTCAATGCGTCGGAAACGAACACGCTCGCCCAGCAACTGGAGCTCGAACGCGCCGGTCAAGGGCGCCTCATCGGCTCGCCCGACAATGTCGAAGGCATCAAGGCGTTTCTCGAGAAGCGCGCGCCGAACTTTCGCGGCCGGGGCTGAAATGACACCGGCGGAACTCGCGCAGAAATCAGCAGCCGCATTATGGGACGGCGATCAGGCATCACGTGGTCTCGGCATGACGCTGGTGCGGGTGGAGCCGGGGGTCGCTGTGTTGTCGATGGAGATTACCAAGGCGATGGTCAACGGCCATGGCATCGCGCACGGCGGCTTCATCTATACTCTTGCCGACAGCGCGTTCGCCTTCGCCTGCAACAGCCGCAATCAGCGCCACGTCGCACAAAGCTGCCAGATCACCTACCTTGCCGCAGGAAAATTGGGCGAGGTCCTGACTGCGGACGCGCGCGAACGGCATCGCGCCGAGCGCAGCGGCATCTATGATGTCACCGTGCGCGACGAGGTGGGCAAAGTGATTGCGGAGTTCCGGGGGCAGTCCCGGTCGATCCCTGGCACGCTGGTAGACTGAGCCCGCCGGGTGTGGGAATGACTGGGATCGCTGCCGGATGCACGCTGAAAAGACGTGACCGCGAAACTCAGACCGAAGCTGGACCCTCTCGTGCAAAGACGCCGTGTCGGCATACTCATTTCAGGGCGCGGGTCCAACATGCAGGCCCTGGTCAAGGCCATGCGGCAACCGGGCTTTCCGGCCGAACCCGTCGTCGTGCTCTCCAACCGGCCGGAGGCAGAGGGCTTGGCGTGGGCACGCGCACAAGGCATCCCTGCGCCAGCCATCGATCACAAAGCCTATGCGAACCGCATGGCGTTCGAGGCCAGACTGCACCA
>JANLYD010000155.1:0-6218 GCA_031365465.1 Hyphomicrobiaceae bacterium | reverse complement strand
CGATCGATTGCCGATCAGGCGCGCACCATCCGCATCCCCGTGCACATGATCGAGACGATCAACAAGATCGTGCGCACATCGCGCCAGATGCTGCACGAGATCGGCCGCGAGCCGACGCCCGAAGAGCTGTCTGAAAAGCTCGCCATGCCGCTTGAGAAGGTGCGCAAGGTGCTGAAGATCGCGAAGGAGCCAATCTCCCTCGAAACGCCGATCGGCGAAGAGGACGACAGCAACCTCGGCGACTTCATCGAGGATCGCAGTGCCGTGCTGCCGATCGATGCGGCGATCCAGTCGAACCTGCGCGAGACCACCACGCGGGTGCTGGCGTCGCTGACACCGCGCGAGGAACGCGTGCTGCGCATGCGCTTTGGCATCGGCATGAACACCGACCACACGCTCGAAGAAGTCGGCCAGCAGTTCTCCGTCACCCGCGAACGCATCCGCCAGATCGAAGCCAAAGCCCTGCGCAAACTCAAGCACCCGAGCCGGAGCCGGAAGCTGCGTTCGTTCCTCGACAATTGATAAGAAATGGCCCGCAGCGATGCGGGCTTTTTTGTGGGGAGCAGCATTGGGGACAGGAGCTGCCGAACTCGTCTTTAGAGTATCTGGTGATCTGCGCCCGTACCTGCGGCGTCGCGAAATTCGCGTTGAGCGAAGACTTTTCGCGCTATGCTGGAACGGTGGATTGCATGTTTTGGAGCCGCTGATGCAGGCTTCGGCTAAATTCGTCCTTGGCGGGCACTTCCTCATGCAGTGACTTGATCGCGCGCTGGACAAGACCACCGTCTTCCATCTCGTCGGTCTCATTGGCTTTGCCATGGGAATGCGCACGCCGGACCGTCGCTTCAGCGGCCTCGATGACAAGGTCGGCAAACGCAGCGCCGCTCATCAGCGAACGCGCGGCCTTCAGCGTCGGTTCGCCCGTCCAAACGTTGTCGGGATCGGCGAAATCCGTCATGATTTTCATCGCTATGACGATGCCGAGTCGGATGGCGTCGACGGTCTTCAGCCCGTGCATCTTGCGGTAGGCCGCGAAGATTGTCTCCCAGGTCATTAGATCGTGCTGACCGTCGAGGGTGTCGAGGTAGCGCGCGAAGTGGTCGACCGAACCGGGGTCGAGTAGAATGAGTGTCTTGACGACATTCGTGAGCCCCGAAAGACCGCTATCGCCGTCATAGTAGGGTGCCTCGTTCCCCGACGCAGCGACGGCCGCGATGTAGGCATCGACGAGGCGCCGCATCGCCGGGACGACGTCGACCTGCCGGCGCGCGACGAGATCGGCGAAGAACTTGGCCTCCGGTACGGCTTTGCCGGCGACATCGAATTTAAGCACGAGGCTCTGGTGCTTGACGAGCGGCTCGAGCCCGCTCCGACTAAATGTGGCGGCCATCGCATCTAACGCCGCGATGACGTCGGCGGCCTCAGCACTGGCGACGGGCCACCGCGTCGACATTGCATCCTGTTCCAGGGCCCGGGCGGTCTCGTCCAGGTGGACGTTGTGATCGATACGCGGTTGCTCGTCGCCTTGCTTGCTGACCTTGGCGATTCGCTCGATCTGCCAGGTTGCGCGATTGATCACGTAGGTCGCCACCTTCTCTGCGTCCCCGTTGCGACGGTCCTCGTACTCGTGCGATTCGAAAGCGCCGTCCGCAGTTTCCCAGATGCGAGTACCATAACTGAATTTCGGCCCGCGCTGAAATTTCAGCTTTGCGACGACGTCGAGCGTGCGCGCGTCGAGAACTGTCAAATCCGAGTGGTCACCATGAATGAGCAAGAGCCGTTTGTCGCGGCTCAGCAAGTTCTGGGAACTATCACCGCTCGTCTTTTCCGTCCGCACGACGGTCTGGCTCGAAACGTCATAGAGCGCGATATCGTGGTCGAGAACGGCGAGCACACGATTGGGTTCGATTTCGAACGCATTGAGCCGATACCTTAAGCCCTTGAACGGCAGCACCCAATAGTGCCACTTCGTCTCCGACGGACGCTTGAGCCTGAGAATGGGCAATTGTTCCGTATTGGCGCTCTCGATCGTCAACGGCTCGGAGGCGGGGTCGCCACTCCGCCCGCCCGTTAGCGGAAGCGCGGGCTCCTTGGGTTCCTTGGCGACGAACCGTTGCATGGCGCCCATGTCATTGAGATTCAGCTTCAACGCCTCCCGGGCGGCCTTCGCTATGGCCGGCGCACCGTCGGCGCTCATCCCGAGCTTCCACACCGCAGCTGTCCGCACCTTGACTGACGGGTCCCGAGCTAAGCGCAACAGCGGCTCGATAAACTCGACGTCCGCACAGATCGGGAAAAGAGCCGCAAAATGCTCGCGCACCTTGGCATCGGAGTGGCGACCGCAATTTTGATCGAAAACCGGATCGAATCTGTCGGCGGCGCCCATGCCGTTGTAGAATGAATAGCCTTGGATGCTCGCACCCACGACACTCGGGTCGGTGTCGGCACTGAGTGCCGCAAGGATCGTCATCGCCTCGATCGCGAGCGGGTCCCCGTCTTTCATATCGATCTTGAGCAGATCGGCCGCAGCAATCCTCTGCACCCGATCCACTGCCTCCGCCCATTTTTTGGCCGTCCGCACGAGGCGATGGGGTGTCGACTTACGACATGCCTCCACGCAGGTCCGATAATGATTATACGGCAGATCCATATCAAAATCGGGTTTGCCAAACGAAGCCCGACCATCGATGTTTTGCAGAAGCAACTCGAAGCGCTCGTCGGGCGAGACATTGGCGAGCATCTTTTCGGTTATTTTGGATTTTTGCGCGGTCATAGAACGATCCTCGTTTCCCAGACGAGCGTAGAGTTTAGCGTCAACTGCTTAATGCACTTGTTACTACAGACGCGAAGCAAGCCGTTTGAATGCAAGCAGCCTTTGCTAGATGCGCGCTACGCGCAACACCACTGTGGCACATCCGCAAATATTCGACTCTGGGCTTCTAGCACCCCTCAAGCCTCCACACACTCCGCCATCGACGTTGGCGCGGGCACGGGCACGGGCACACCATCCTCGCGCAGGCCGTCGATGTGGAAGCGGATCGCGTCGCGGATCTCGTGCTCGACCTCTTGCACGGTGGTACCCGTGGCGACGCAACCGGGCAGGTCAGGGACATAGGCCGAGTCATTGCCCTGAGTCTTTTCGATGATAATGGCGTAGCGCATTCGGTTCACGCCTTCAGACCCGCATCTTGTATTGCGATGGCCGCTCAAGACCGCCACCCAAACAACCGAAACCCGTTGTGATTTCGGCATGTATTGCCGGGGCCCATCGTGCCACAAGGGGACGGCCGGAGCGTGTCGCACGTTGGGTCCCGGGGACAAGCCCCGGGATGACTTTGGGAGTGTGGAAAGTTCGCCTGCAACATCAAAGACACCGTGCCGGGTGCCGGGCGCCCGCTGTTACGCGTAACGGCCAGCCGATGCGCACGACACCTGAGATGCCTCGCCTGTTAACCCTCAACCACACGTCCGCCCCGGCCTCTATCCTCTCATCCCATCAGGCCATTGCCCGGTGCGGGGGGAACATGCGACGCTGTGCCAATATTGCTTTTGACCCTACGCACCTCGGTTTACTGACGGACCAATGGCGATGTTTGACGCCTGCTGCCATCCCACTCGTCCATCCGGTCTTGGACGCCGCGCCTTCGTTTCTGCACGCGTCGCGCTTCTTAACGCGCTTTTTGCCGCTGGATCGGCAGCGGCCGCCGAACGTTTGGACGCAACCACCACCATCACCGGCGAACTGACCGGTATTCTACTCGTCTCGGTGCCGCTGGCATTCGTCGTTTCGATCATCCTGCTGGCCTTGTATCTGCGTGCCGTGAAGCGTTCGATGCTGCGGCGCACCACCCCGCGCGCCAATGTTGGAAACCCGATACCGCCTGCATCCGATCCACCCAGCCGCGACTTGCGCCTCGTGACACTCAACGGCCGCGAGGCACTTGATGACACGGCAATCCGACTCACGCGCCGCGCTGCCGGCGGCGTCCGGCGCACCGCCGCCATCACTATCGCTGGTGGCCTCGCGTTCGCCATGGTCATGACGCTGAGCTACCTGATCGCCAACGGCATTCCGGTCCTGCCGTTCCGCTTCCTGTATCTCGCTGTCTCCTACGCGTGGCCCATCGTGCTCACGGTTGGACTGGTCGCCTGCATCTCGTGGCGGGGATGGCTCGCTGTGTTGGCGTGCTACGCTGCCGTCTTCGCGGCCGTTGTGATCCCATCGTTGAACGAAAAGTTCACCCCGCTCGCAGCATGCCTCGCCTGGATCATTCAGAACGGCCCGGCAACGATCCTGGTGCTGGTCTTTCTCGCCCGCCCGGTTCGTGCCGTTGGTCCGATGGTGATGGCTTTCATGTTCGCGGCCATCAGCGGCGTATCGGTCGCCGTGCACGCGGTCGGCGCGACCGAGGAGCGCATAGCGTGGGTCGCGAACGCGGGCGGCACACTCGGCCTCGACGGCCGTCAAACATTTATCGCCGTCATGCTCATCGGCTTCGTGCTGTTGGGTATCGCCGGCTGGTTCATTCTGCGCCTCATTGGCCGGATGTACCAGAACCGGCGGATCAGCGATCAGACCCTGATGATCGACAGCCTCTGGCTGATGTTCGCGATCAACCACGGCATCGACATGGTGTTCGCAGGGCCGGTCTGGTTCCTGGCCCCGCTCGGCGCGTTCGCGGCCTACAAGTTCGTGACCTGGGGACTGTTCACGCTGGTTCGTCCGGACGACGACCGCGTGCCCGTCGATCTGCTGTTGTTGCGCGTGTTTTCACTCGGCAAGCGCAGCGAACGGTTGTTCAACGGCTTCGCCAAATCCTGGCAGCACGCCGGGACGATCCGCATGATCGCCGGCCCCGATCTTGCGACCACAACCATTGAGCCGCACGAGTTCCTCGGCTTCCTGACTGGGCAGATCGACCGGTCATTCATCGACAGTCCCAAAACCCTCGACCGCCGCCTCGCCGAGACCGAACCGCATCGCGATCGCGACGGCCGCTATCGTGTCGGCGATTTCTTCTGCCACGACGATACCTGGAAAGCGGTTTTGCACCGGCTCGCGGACGAGAGCCAGGCCGTGCTGATGGATCTGCGCGGGTTCACCCAGCGGCATAAAGGTTGCGCCTTCGAGATCCACGAGTTGCTGAATGTTGTGCCGCTCGGCCGGATCGTGCTTGTTGTCGATGCGACGACGGACCACCCGTTCCTGCGCGAGACGCTTCTACAGAGCTGGAAAACGCTCGCCACCGGTTCACCCAACCGCCACGAGTTCGAACCCCGCGTCCGGTTATTCCCGCTGGCAACGCGCGGCCCGACGCCAGGCCTGATCCGCGCAATCGCGGCGGCCGCCGACGGGCCGCCAGCAGATCTCACCAGGCCTTGAACGGCGTCTCGGCAACGGGGCTGACCGGCTTGGTACGTGCCGCATACGCCGCGAGATTATCGACCACCATCTGGCCCATGCCGTTGCGGGTGTGGATCGTGCCGGAGCCGACGTGGGGCAGCAGTGTCGCGTTGTCGAGCGTCATCAGTTCCGGGTTGATTTTCGGCTCGTTCCAATAGACGTCGAGGCCGGCCGCCATGATGGTTTTGTTGCGCAGCGCCGCGATCAACGCCGTCTCATCGACAACGGTACCACGCGCGACGTTGATCAAAATGCCGCGTGGCCCGAGTGCCTTCAGAACTTCGGCGTTTATCATGTTCTTCGTCTCCGGCCCGCCCGGCGTGATCACCATCAGCGTATCGACCGCCTTCGCCATCTGGATCAGATCCGCATAGTACGGATAGCCGACCTCCGCCCGCTTCGAACGTGCGAAGTAACTGACCGGCATGCCGAACGCGGCGCAGCGGGTTGCGATCGCCTGGCCGATGCGGCCCATGCCGACCATGCCGAGCGAGCGATCGCGCAGCGATGCCGGCGTCAGGCGGTAGTCGCCCTTGGTGGCCCAGTTGCCTGCGCGCAACCAACCCTCCGCCTTGCTCATCTCGCGCACGGTCATGAGCAACAGCCCGAGCGCGGTATCGGCGACTTCCTCGGTCAGGACGTCCGGTGTGTTGGTGACGACGATGCCGCGCTTGGCCGCGGCTTCGGCATCGATGGAGTCGTAGCCGACGCCGAAGTTCGCGATGACCCGCAGTTTCGGCAATGCCGCCAGCAGCGCTGCGTCGGTCTTTACGCCCGTGTGCCCGCCGGTGCCTATCGCCTCAATGCTGGGCCC
>JANLYD010000148.1:0-2918 GCA_031365465.1 Hyphomicrobiaceae bacterium | reverse complement strand
CTTCAGGCTTAGCGACAGCATCCACAGGAACACCAGCACCGCCGGCGAGACGAGCACGAACACCGACAGCCAGAGGCCAATGCGCGAGCCGAGGGTCTCCGTGCCGACACTGCCGCTGCGATAGGCCGGTTGGGTCATCGCGTTGCCACCAGATATCGCATACCGTCCCATCCTACTTTGCAAACGCCCCGCATAACCATCAACCGGCAGTCTCGATCAATTCGATATCTTTCTTCAGCAGATCATTGACGAGACGGCTCAGCGACGTGCCGCGCGCGTCCGCCCGGGCCTGTAAGTACTTAAGCACCTCTGGTTCCAAATGGACCGGCGGCACCAGCACGGCGTCCTTCGCGTAGAACTTTCCACGCACCCCTGACGACAGATCGTACTCACTTTTCATCTCGGGCTCTGACTTAGTCGGTCGCTTGCTCATAGTCGCGCTTTTCACGTTTGGTGGGTGGCCTTGCGGAGATAATTCTGATGTATGCGTGCCCCGGCGCAAGATCGGAGTAGGTATGGATTACTAGGAGCAACTTACCATCCCGGGTGACACCAACGGTAATCCATCGATCTTCTTCGCCAGAGCTGACTTGGTCCAGACACGATAGTGCCAAAGGATCTCCAAGAACAGTCATTGCATCTTCGAATGAAACTTTGTGTTTCTTGAGATTGCTGGCAGCCTTAACCGGGTCCCAGTCAAACTCAATCCGCACCGCCATCCTACACCGTCCACTTCGTCTTCTGGCGCAGGACGAGCAGAGCCATCGACAGCGCGATGATGAGGGAAAAGAAGATCACCACCACCGCCGACGCGTAGCCGAGATTGTAGAACTGGAATGCCTGCAGATAGAGGAAATAGTTAATCGTCTCGGACGCGGTGCCCGGCCCGCCCTGGCTGATCACCGATATCGTGTCGAACACCTTCAGGCTGTCGATCGTCCGGATGACAAGTGCGATCATCACGTAGGGCAGGATCAGCGGCCAGGTGATAAAACGGAACATCTGCCAGCGCGACGCGCCATCGATCAGCGCTGAATCGTAGGGGTCGGTCGGCAGCCCCGCGAGCCCGCCGAGCACGATCAGCATGACCAACGGCGTCCAGTGCCAGACCTCGACCATCACCAGCGTCGGGATCACGGTGGACGGATGATACACCCACGCGAACGGCGCGATGCCCACCAGCGAGAGCAGGTAGTTCAACACGCCCAGCTGCGGGTGGAACATCATCGTCCAGACCAGCGCGACGGCAACGGGCGTCGCCATCATCGGCATGACGAAGATCGTGCGCAAAACGCCGCGGAACTTGAAGTGCCGGTGGAAGGTCAGCGCCGCCCATAGCCCAAGCCCGATCGGAATGATCGTCGCCAGCGCCGTGAACCAAATCGTGCGCCAGACGGATTCCAAAAACCGCTCGTCGGTGAATAGTTTCGTGTAGTTGGCAAAGCCGACGAACGCATGATCGCCCGTCACCTTCCACTCATGCAGCGACATCCACAGCGTGAACAGCCACGGGAACACGATGACACACGCAATCACCGCCGTCCCCGGCGCCGAGAACATCCAGTAATTGCGCTTGAACGTGTAGGCGCGCTGCGGCGTCTCGCCCGCCGCCGCTACGTTCGCATCTCGTTGGGCAATATCAATAGTCACGATCGGCCTTTGAACGATGGATCCCCTCTCCCCGTACGCGCGGAAAAGCGCTACGGGGAGAGGGGACAAAACGATTCACCCCTGCTCGCTCTTTTCGAGAATGGGCTTGAACGCTTCGGTGGCCTTCTTGAGTTCTGCGGCCGCATTGCCGCCCGACAGCAGGTTGGTCAGCGCGACGCCGAAAGTGTCGCGGAACTCGGTGACCGGGATGATTACCGGCAAGCCCGGACGGCCGATTTTCGATGAGCCGTTGAGGCACTCGAAGTATTGCGCTGGGAACTTCGAACTCTTCTGCACGTCGGCGTCCAGCAACGGCGACGAGCGGCCGGGCGACCCAGCGCCTGCCTTCAGCATCGCCAGCTGGTTCTTCTTATTCGCCATGAACTGGCAGTAATACCAGGCCGCGCCCTTTTTGGTGGAGGTGCGCGAAATGCCAAGTCCATCGGCGAAGGTCGCCGAGTGATGCCCCTTCGGCCCCATCGGCGTCACGCCGTAACCGACCTTGCCGACGATCTTCGACTTGGTCGGGTCTTCCAGCGGCGTTGCAAAGCCGATGCCGTCGAGCCACATGGCGGCGCGGCCCTGGGCGAACGTGGTCTGGCATTCGTTCCAGTTGAAGCCGATCGTGCCCGGCGGCGCATGCTCCTTGTTCAGCTTGGCGTACAGTTCGGCGCCCCAGATCGCTTCCGGCGTGTCGGTCAGCAATTTGCCGTCGCTGCTCACGGTATCTGCGCCCTGGCCATGCATCCACGAGGTCCAGACCGGAATATTCGCGTTTTTCA
Source organism: Hyphomicrobiaceae bacterium (assembly GCA_031365465.1). GTDB lineage: Bacteria > Pseudomonadota > Alphaproteobacteria > Rhizobiales > Hyphomicrobiaceae > JABFRJ01. The sequence continues at coordinate 486 of JANLYD010000148.1, read as the reverse complement.
AGCCACGCGAAACGAAGCCATACACACCCTTCGGCGCGTCTGTCAGCGCGGCCGCGGCCGTGATGATGTCATCCATCGATTTCGGATAGGCGACGCCCTTCTGCTCGAACAATTCCTTATTGTAGTAGAGCATCCAGTAGTCGACGAAGTGCGGCAGCGTCGTCATCGTGCCGTCGGCCTGCGTCGCAAAGGTTTTACCAGCCGCATTGAAATCGGCCCAGTCGAATTCCGGGCTGGTCATCTCGGCATTGGCGATATAGGGCAGCAGATCCTCGAGCCATTTGCCCTTGTGCGACAGGCGTTTCTGCACGTGCAGCGCCAGCATACAGACGTCGAACGTCGGCTTGCCGGAGGTGAACTCGATCATCGCCTTCTGGCGTTGCTGTTGCTCCGGCACCTGCTCGGACGACACGGCGATGCCGGTCAGCTCGGTGAATTCCTTTTCGTGCGCCTGCATCAGATCCGAGCGCGGGTTCTTCACCAGCA
>JANLYD010000123.1:0-12137 GCA_031365465.1 Hyphomicrobiaceae bacterium | reverse complement strand
CGACGCCAAGACCATGGTGACGATCGCCGGCATTACGATGGCCGCGATCCCGGCGGCGCTGACGTTCGACCGCGTCACCAACGGTCTGACGCGACCGTTCTTCGGCTGGGTGTCCGACAACATCGGCCGCGAGAACACCATGGGGCTGGCGTTCATTCTCGAAGGCTGCGCCATCTGGCTGATGCTGCAGTATCGCACCGACCCGTTCATGCTGGTGCTGCTGTCGGGTCTGGTGTTTTTCGGATGGGGCGAGATCTTCTCGCTGTTTCCCTCGACGCTGACCGATACGTTCGGCACCAAGAACGCGACGACCAATTACGGCTTCCTCTACATGGCGCAGGGTATCGGCTCGATCCTGGGCGCGCCGGTGGCCGCAAAGATATTCGAGGGCACGGGCAGTTGGCTGACCGTGTTCGGGCTGGTGATCGCCATGGATATCTTGACGGGGCTGCTGGCGCTGTTCGTGCTGAAAGGCATGCGGCGGCGGTTCATGGCGGCGTAAGCGGTAATTCGATATTCGATGTCATCCTACCCCTTGTGGGTAGGACCCAGGGTGCACCGACCTGAGACAGATTGGCGTGCGCTGCAGCAGCAGCGTTCTCACCAAGATCGACACACGTGGAACGCTGGGTCCTACCCACAAGGGGTAGGATGACAGTGGGGAGCGCGCTTCAGAGCTCAACCGGACAACAGTGGCCGTGTGCCCGGGATCGGCACGCACAGCCCTCAGGACGCGTGGAACGCAACGGGCTACGTCCGGTTAAGCAGCCTCTCTCACCCGACGAGGTTGTCTCATGGATATGCAGAACAAGAAGATCGCTATTCTCGCCACCAACGGTTTCGAGCAGTCGGAACTCGAAGTGCCACGCGACATGCTGAAGGCTGCCGGCGCTACGGTCCATATCGTATCGCCGGAAAGCGGCAGCATTCGCGGCTGGGCCGAAAAGGACTGGGGTAAGGATGTGCCCGTCGACGTCGCGCTCGAAAGTGCGAAGGCGAGCGACTACGACGCGATCGTGCTGCCGGGTGGCCAGATGAACCCCGATACATTGCGCATCAATACGGCAGCGCTGAAGTTCATCCGCGACTTCTACGATCAGAAGAAAGTGGTCGCGGCAGTGTGCCACGCGCCGTGGCTGCTGATCGAGACAGATATCATCAAGGGTCGCCGTGCTACGTCCTATAAGTCGATCAAGGGGGACATGATCAACGCGGGCGCGAAATGGGAAGACAGCGAAGTCGTGGCCGATCAGGGCATCGTCACATCGCGCCAGCCCAGCGACCTGAAAGCGTTCTCGAAAAAGGTCATGGAAGAAATCGCCGAAGGCCTGCATGAGAGACGCGCGGCGTAACAAGGTAAGCGCACCTCGATAGGGTGCGCGACCGGCGCACCCTACCTGCCTCCACGCGAGGCGGCACGGTTGAAGGGAGTGTCCTGATACGGTGCGCGACCAGCGCATCGCGATGGGCCTCCGCGCCGAGCGGCAATATAAGCGGGGCGGTTTCGTGGCTGTCCGCCGGCTTGAATGCCGCGTCCCATTGCGAACAAAGCGCTCTCTCGGTAGTGTCGCCGGACCACTTGGCGCGCGAGACACTTATGATGATGTATAATCCGGACACCGGCGTCCCGTCGCCGGGCACCCGCGCGGAGAACGTTGTAATTCCGGCCGCGCCTTACCGCACGGTCAATCAGGTTGTCCGTGGATTGATCGCCGCCATTCTGATGGGAACGTGGGCTATCTGCCTCGCGTCCGGCATTTACCTCATTCGCCCCGACACCCGGTCCCTGAGTGGCATTCTGACCGTGCTGTGCGTGCCCATCCTGCTCGTGTCAGCGCTCCCCCTCGTCTATCGCTACTGGGTCAAGAACTGGCGCACCATGTGAGCGGCGGACTGCGCGTCCACCAGCATGTAAGTTTTCGGGCGTATTGCCATCGCAGCCGCGTCTAGCGTTTGCTTACCGAGCGCGCCGGTGACAGGAACGATTGCGCGCCGTCGCCGAGGATGCGCGGGAGATGATTGTAGACGTAACGGCAGCCCTTGCCGACGATATCGGTGACGTTGCCCGATGTCGCGGGCATGCCAGGCGTTTTGCCGGCAGCGACGATCTTGGCCAGAGCCATATCGATAGCGGCTGCGACGGGCGGCGCCTTCGGATTACCAGGGAAACCCATCGACTGCGACAGGTCGGACGGCCCGATGAAGAACACGTCAATGCCGTCGACCTCAAGGATCTCGTCGATGTTTTCGACAGCCTCTCTGTGTTCGATCTGAACGCACACGATCGACCTAGCGTTCGCCTGATCAGCAAAGTCAGTCATTTTCGCGCCCAAACCCCACTTGTCGGGCCGCGTTCCGGCAGCAAGTCCACGGCCGGCACCCGGCCCGAACTTCACCGCCGCGACGGCGCGCTGCGCATCCTCTCGCGTGTTGATGTGCGGGATCTGTACGCCGCGCACGCCGCGGTCCATCATAGACTGAATGTCGGCCGCGCTATTGCTACGTGGCCGTCCGATCGCAGTGATGCCAGCGGCATCGGCCGCCATCGTCATGATCTCCACATCGGCAGGTCCGATGGAGCCGTGCTCGCAATCGAGCAGCACCCAGTCAAATCCGGCGTAAGCTAGCATCTCGACAATCTGAGGCGCGGGAAACATCAGCGAGACGCCAAGCGCCGGCACGCCACGTCGCAATTTATCCTTCATGGTGAGAAGTCCCTATGTGGCCGGTGAGATTGCCGCAACGAATTCGTCCATGCTTGCAACGGTCAGGTCCGGTCTCGCTTCGGCCGCGCCTTCACCGGAGAGGCCGAGCAGCCGGTGCGGGCGATTGATCCACGCACACTTCAGTCCGAGTTCGTTGGCCGGCGCGACGTCAGCGCGCAGACTCTGTCCGACGTGGAGAATCCGTTCGCGTGATATGCCAATTGCCGTCAAGTCAGCGATAGCTGTTTCGAAGTGCTTATGGTCCGGCTTGTAGGCACCGATGCGTTCCGCCGTTACGACAACATCGAATACGAAGTCCAACTTCGCGCAGGAACTTTTGAGCGATGCGTTGTCGATGTTGCTGAGCGCTCCAATTTTTGCACCAACCTGCAGTCGCTTCAGGCCTGCCCGGCTATCAGGAAACACCGGCCATTGGTGCGGCGAAAGCGCAAAGGTCTCGCGATCGTCGCTGTCCACTGTGACGCAAAACTCCGACGAGATTCTGTCGAAGCAGCGGCGAAGTATGTTCGGATAGAGATGCGCGGGACGCTCCTTCTGGATCGCGGCGCGGGCGCGATCAAAGCACATCAGCAATTCGACGTCTGTTGCCACTACCCCTTTACGCTCGGCCCACAGACGCAGATACGCGATGATGGACGGTTCCCAGTCGACGAGGGTGCCGTAGACATCGAACGTAATGGCATCGAAATCCGCCAAGCGCAGCATCGGTCAGTTCTCGCAGGAGGATAGAAGGCGGCATCGTGTGCAGTTTAGCGTCAGATTACCAGCAGCCCGAACTCATGCGCTGATTGCGAGAGCCAAGTCCACAGGCTGCTCGAGGTACTGGCCGCCGAGATCAGTTCGAATGTCGGAGCTGCGTCGATCAGCGAAAGCTGCAACCCGATGTGGGCGGCGACTGTCTGGGCGCTGCTCCCGACATTGAAGACGACAGGATCGAGATCGACTGGTATGCCTTTGCAGAGAGCAGCGCGCGCGTGGCTGCCGGATATCTCCAGCATGATTTTTCCTGCGCCTTGATCGGTAACTGCCGCACGCCCAGGCAAGCTATCGCGCAGTTTAAGCAGTTGGCTGGTTCGTGCGCCACGTTCGACCGCAAGCCACTGGCCAGGTGCCACTCCCAAGATGGCCAAGCCGTTGCCTCCAACGCGACCCGGCGCATCCGCGACCTCGGCGCCTACGCACGTTGACAGGATGGCGCAGACTTCGGCGTTGCTGCCGCGTCCTGCCGAGATGTGGATCGCCTCAAATTCCTTGATTTCGCGGACGATGACCCCCGCATCGCCATCCATGCGTCCGCTGCGGCCAAGGCGCGCCGCGCCTTGCAAAGGCGAAATAGACTGCAGCATGATCTCAAGCATGGAGGCGCTCCCCCTTCGGATCGAGGAAGACAGGGTCGCACACTTCGACCTCGATGTCCGTCGCGCGCAGCAGATCGACGGCGCGGATGACTTCGCCGTGCCGAGTGGCGCCACGCTTGAGCAAGGCCAGTGCGATCCAATGGCCGAGAGCGGGCGAATAGGCGGTCGACGTCACGTAACCCTGGTCATTGCCTGTGGTCGCTGACTTGTCGCGATCGATGAGATGGCTGCCAGCTGACAGGCGTTGCGATCTGTTCTGCGGTTTCAAGCCGACGAGACGCCATCGACCGGGATCGAGTTGCGCGGGCCGTTGCGAAAGCACACGGCCGATGTAGTCCTTTTTCGACGACATCAGTTTCTCGAGACCGAGATCGCGCGCCGTTGTCGTTCCGTTGAGCTCGTTGCCGGCGACGTGGCCCTTTTCGATGCGCATCACCGAAAGCGCTTCGGTGCCGTAAGGCTCGATCCCGAACTCGGCGCCCGCACTGGCGATGGCACCGGCGAGTGCCGCGCCGAACCTTGCCGGTACGGCAATCTCGTATGCGAGTTCTCCGGAATAAGAGATGCGGAACAGGCGTGCTGGCGTACCTCGCAAAATCGTCAATTCGCGCGCCGACAGATAGGGAAAGCTCGCGTTCGAGATATCGTGCTTGATATCGACCAGTTTTGCCAGCACGTCGCGCGCGCGCGGTCCGGCGACGGAAAATTGTGCCCACTGCTCGGTCACCGAGGTCATCTGAACATCCATCTCCGGCCACAGGCATTGGCAGAAATCGAGATGCTGCATGACGCCAACAGCATTGGCGGTCGTCGTGGTCATCAAGAAGTGTTCGGAACCAAGCCGCGACGTGGTTCCGTCGTCTTTCACGAACCCATCCTCGCGCAACATCAGGCCATAGCGCACTTTACCGACCGGCAGCGTCGAGAACGTGTTGCAATACACGCGATCGAGAAACGCTGCTGCGTCGGCTCCCTGAATATCGATCTTGCCGAGCGTCGAGACATCACAGAACCCAACGGCCGAGCGCGTTGCAGTCACCTCACGGATGGTGGCCGCCAGCCAGTCTTCGCCGGAACGCGGAAACCAACCTGCGCGCAGCCATGCCCCGGACTCGCGCATTACCGCGCCCTGTGCCACAGCCCAGTCGTGAGCCGGTGTCAGACGAACCGGACGGAACTCCTTGCCGCGATGGTGTCCAGCGAGTGCGCCGATGGCTACCGGCACGTAGGGCGGTCGATAGACCGTCGTGCCGACAATCGCGATCGGTAGGGCTCGCACCTCGGCCAGCAGAGCCATTCCGTTCACGTTGGCGGTCTTGCCCTGGTCGGTGGCCATGCCGAGCGTTGTATAGCGCTTCAGCAGTTCGACTGACTTGTAGCCTTCACGTGCAGCAATGGCGATATCCTTGGTCGTGACGTCGTTCTGGAAATCGACGAACGCCGGTCCTCGGCTGTCTTTGACATGCCACAGGGGCGTGAGCGCGGTCGTTTCATCCTCCGCTGCCGGCACTGCAAAGCTGGCAGACGGGAAGCCACTCTCCATTGCGGCTTTGCGACCGGCATCGGCACCCGTCGCGAGGCATTGCGAAAGCGTAAAATGCGCGCCCGCGGCGCCAACAACGATCATGCCTGGCGGCAACTCACCCGGCAGGAATGCGCTTCCGTCATTGTCCCAAACAGGTTTGCTGCCGAGGTGGCAAGTGAGATGCAAAGCCGGCGACCAGCCACCTGACATCAGCACGGCATCGCACGCGATCGTGCTGATTTTGCCGCGACTGTCGCGGACGGAGATGTTGCGGACGCCGTGAGCGCCGCTTGTCGCGACGATCTGGCTGCCGCTCATGATACGTAACGCGGTCGATGCAATCCTCGCGTTCTCCGGCGACAGCACACCGGTACGCGCATCAATGACGGCTGCAATTTCAACGCCGGCGCGCATCGCATCGCGTGCAGTACGCCAACCGTCGTCCCCGGCGGTGAAGACGGCGACGCGCCGCCCGGGTGCAGCAGCGAAGCGGTTTATGTAAGTCCGCGCCGCGCTCGCCAGCATAATACCCGGCCGGTCATTGCCGCCGAACACAAGCGGACGTTCGTTGGCACCCGCGGCCAGCACCGAACGGCGTGCGACGATGCGCCAAATCCGCTGACGCGGCATGAAGGGCGCAGGTGCTGCAAGGTGATCGGCTACTCGCTCAAGCGCCGCATATGTTCCGCCATCGTATACGCCGAACACCGTGGCGCGCCTGATGATGCGTACGTTCGGTAGCGCTTCCAATTCGGCCTCGACCGCGCTTATCCAATCGTCAGCGGCCTCATCACCAATCGCGACTTGCTCCGACAGTAAGCGGCCGCCGAGCGCGAAATCCTCATCGGCGACAATGACACGGGCGCCGCCACGTCCTGCGGCCAGCGCTGCCATGAGTCCTGCAGGACCTGCGCCGATGACCAGTACGTCACAATGGGCAAACGCCTTCTCGTAGTGATCGGGATCGGGGTCCGTCGCGGCGCGGCCTAGGCCTGCTGCACGGCGGATCAAAGGCTCGTAGAGTTTCTCCCAGAATGCGGCCGGCCACATGAACGTCTTGTAGTAGAAGCCGGCATGCAGCAGTGGGGATGCTAAACCCGCTGCTGCGGCGATGTCGAACTTCAGTGATGGCCAGCGATTTTGACTGTCGGCGATCAACCCATCGTAGAGTTCCGTCGTCGTGGCCCGGGTGTTGGCCTCACGGCGCGCGCCGCGACGCAGTTCAACCAGCGCATTCGGCTCGTCGCTGCCGGCGGTGAGTAGGCCACGCGGGCGATGATACTTGAACGAACGGCCGATGACACGCGCGCCGTTGGCGACCAGCGCCGACGCCAGCGTATCGCCTCGATAGCCGATCATCTGGCGTCCATCGAACGTAAATCGCAACGAGTGTTTGCGATCGATATGAGCACCAGCTTTGGCCAAACGATTGCGGCCTGCGCCCTCGAATGTCGCTTGCGTCACGATACTGGTCCCGCTTTGACACGCGCGAAAGTAACCGCAAAAATTTCATGCGTACGCGTATCACGCGTGACCGTCAGCCACTGCCGGCAGCCGCCACCATGATACCAGAGTTCGTCGTGACGGCCCGCCGCATTGATGCGCTCGTGCAGATAGCTGTCGAACGCCTCCGGCGCCCCCGTTGTGGGACGCGCCAATAATGCTGCAGCATCGCCGAGCACTGTGAATTCGTCGTTTGAGCGCTCGCCGCAATAGGGGCAGGCAATTCGCATATGTTGATCCTGTCGAGCACATTGTTCAGTGAAGATTGGGCTGTGCGCCGGCGCCTTTTTCGTCGATCAGGTGGCCGGTCGAAAAGCGGTCCAGGCGAAACCCGGCATTGAGTTCGTGCGGCGCATCGCGCGCGATCGTGTGGGCGAAGCACCAGCCAGACGCTGGCGTCGCCTTGAAGCCGCCGTAGCACCAGCCGCAGTTGAGAAAAAGACCTTCGATGGCTGTCTTATCGATGATCGGCGAACCATCCATAGACATGTCCATGATGCCGCCCCAATGCCTCAGCATCCGAACGCGGCCAAGCCCTGGCCACAGTGCCATCGCCGCTTCGTGGACGTCCTCGATCGTGTAGAGGTTGCCGCGCTGAGCGTATGAATTGTATCCGTCGATGTCGCCACCATAAACCAGACCGCCCTTGTCTGATTGGCTAATGTAGAAATGCCCGGCACCAAACGTGATGACCTGATCTATCATCGGCTTCAAACCCTCTGACACAAAGGCCTGCAACACATGGCTTTCGATCGGCAATCGTAGTCCCGCCATTGCCGCAACGCGTGACGAATTTCCGGCGCAGGCAAGCCCGATTTTCTTGGCCCGGATCGCGCCACGCGCCGTTTCGACGCCGACCACCCGCCCGCTACTGGTGCTGATGCCCGTTACCTCGGTATTCTGTAGGATATCGACACCGAGTTGATCGGCACCACGCGCGTACCCCCAAGCCACTGCGTCATGCCGCACCGTGCCGCCGCGCCGCTGTATCAAGCCGCCTTCGATCGGAAAGCGCGCATTTTCGAAATCAAGGTAGGGTGCTATTTGGCGCACGGACGCGCGGTCCAGTAGTTCGGCATCCACACCTGCGAACCGCATTGCGTTGCCGCGGCGCACGTAGGCGTCTCGCTGCGCATCTGAATGATAAAGATTGATGACGCCACGCTGGCTCACCATCGCGTTGAAGTTCAGATCCTGTTCGAGCCCTTCCCAGAGCTTCAATGACCATTCGTAGAATGGTGTATTTTCAGGCAGCAGATAGTTGGACCGGATGATCGTCGTATTGCGCCCGACGTTGCCAGACCCGATGTGTCCCTTCTCGACGACAGCGATGCTGCGAAGGCCGTGTTCCTTGGCAAGATAGTAAGCGGTCGCCAATCCATGTCCGCCGCCCCCGACGATGACGATGTCGTACTCGGCCTTCGGTTCCGGATCGCGCCATGCCGGCTTCCGCTCGCTACCGCCTGACAGCACGTCGCGAGCGAGCGAAAATATCGAATACTTCATCGCGTTCCCATCATCGCAGCCCCCGCGCGACTATAGGATCCGCCGGTAGGCTACTCAAGCACCATTGCCCTCAACGCAAGCTTCAAGGCACTGCTGATGATTGCCTGACCTGACTAATTGTGATGCACTGCTTGGCGGAGCGCCAAAACTTTGCGCAATCGGCGCACCGTGTTCGAGCGATGCGTATGTTACCGTCACTGACGGATTTAGTTCGTGTAAGCTGCGAGCGAGTGGATTGGTCGAGGGGATACGAGAATGATAGACGCGTCGGTACTGAATAAAATGAAACAGAAATTGGTTTCCGGCCTGCTCGTATTGCTGGCCACGGCCGGTGCGGCGGTCGCGGGTCAGATGGAGGACATCAAGTCCAAAGGCACACTTGTCGTCGGTGTGAAAGCCGATTACCCGCCGTGGGGCATGCGAGACGCGAGCGGCGCAATCATCGGGCTTGAACCTGATCTCGCCGCCGACGTAGCCAAGCGCCTGGGTGTGAAACTGGAGCTGGTCGCCGTCGTCGGCTCCAATCGCATGCAGTTTCTTCAGCAAGGCAAGATCGACCTGATGATCGCTACGATGAGCGATACACCAGAGCGTCGCAAAGTCGTCGGCATCGTCGATCCACTTTATTATGCGTCGGGCGTGGGCTTGCTTGCCAACAAGCAAGCCGGCGTAAAGTCGGTTGCCGATCTCAAGGGCAAGCCGGTATGCGCGATCCAGGGCGCATTCTACAACAACGATCTCCAGTCTAAATACACCGGTCAGGATCTGGTGGCCTTCAAAGGTGTGCCGGAAGCTCAGCAGGCGCTCCTCGACGGTCGCTGTGTCGGGCTCGTCTACGACGACGTGGTGCTTCTCTGGCAGAAGTCGCAAGACGCGGCAAAATGGGCAAACTTCGACTTCATCCAGATCACGGAATGGCCGATCGTGCCGTGGGGACTGTCGGTCAAGATCGAAGAACTCGATCAGCCCTGGGGCAAGTTCATGTCCGCCACCGTCACCGATTGGCTGAAGTCGGGCTCGCTTCTGGCTGTCGAAAAGAAATGGGTCGGCACCAACACCAAGTGGCTGCTGGAAGCGGCCGCGAAGGCAAAGTAGCAATGACGACGGGTCTGCCGTCCTTGTCCTCGGCTGCGAGCCGGGGACAAATGCGTTGATGATGGCCGGTGGCCGCAAGCGACAGAGTTGCGATGGATAGCCTTTGGAATCTGCTGCGCCAGTTTCACGATTCGTATGGCATCAATCTCGTCCAGTTCTACGACGCCTTCGAACGCGGGCGCTTTCTGCGTGGCATGTGGATCACGGTCGAGTTGGCAGTGATCTGTATCGCCGTCAGCATCGCGATTGGGATAGCCGGCGCATGGCTGCAATCGAGCCGCGTCCCGTTGATGCGCGCCTTGGTTCAGGGATACGTGCAATTCTTTCGCAACACGCCACCGCTCGTGCAAATGTATTTCTTTTATTTTGCGATCGGTCCGTTGATGCCGCGGATCGTCAACGAATACGGGATTGCTCAACCGATCTTCGGCAGCTTCGCATGGGCGGTCATATCGCTCGCGCTATTCGCAGGTGCCTATAATGTCGAAATTTTTCGCTCCGGCATCGAAGCCGTACAGTCCTCGACAGTTGAGGCGGCCGAATCACTCGGCTTGGATCGTTGGCACATCTATCGTCATGTCGTTCTTCCACTAGCCGTGCGCGTGTGCCTGCCCGCCCTCAACAACAATCTCGTCAATCTGATCAAGACGTCGACCCAAGCCTATGCGATTGCCGTCCCCGAAGCGCTGTTCGTCTCGAGCCAGATCTGGTCAGACCGAATCAACGTGCTGGAGATGATGGTGACGCTGTTTATTTTCTACATGTTTCTCGTCGGGGTCTTCGTCTGGCTCATGGCGCGCTTCGAGCGCCGGCTCGCCATTCCGGGCTTCGGACAATGACGAGCAAACGCTTTCCTCAGCTTGCGCCGCTGGCGCCACTCGATCGTGGGAGCGCCGATTGGACGCCGCGCCTTTCAGCGTTTACGCCGAAAGCGCTGGCGATCATGCTGGCGCTGTTCGCGCTGGTCATTGCCGGCAGCACGGCCTACGCGCAAATCGGCGGAACCACCGATCGTCTCGGCATCATCGACAGCCTTGGTAAATGGCTGCCGCTTATTCTGTTCGGCCCGCCGCGCGAGTTCGGCGGCATGGCCCTGAACATCGCCGTCAGCTTCCTGGCCATGGCCATCGGCACGCTCATGGGTGTCTGCCTCGGGCTGGGGCTGATCTCCATGCACAATGGTGTGCGCAGCGTGGCGTGGGGCGTGACGCAATTTTTCCGCAACGCACCGTGGCTGGTACTGCTGTTCTTCGTCATGCTTCTCACGCCCTTCCAGGTGAAGATCGGTGGCGTGACTGTTCCGCTTCCCGCCTGGATCAAAGCAATGGCAGGACTGTCGTTGCCGGTCATGGCCAACGTCGCGGAGATCCTGCGCGGCGCGGTAAACTCGATCCCGACTGGCCAATGGGAATCGGCAGAAAGCCTCGCCTTCAGCCGCACACAGACGCTCTGGCGGATCATCCTGCCGCAATGCATGAAGCGGATGGCCGCGCCGTGGATGAATCTCTACGCCATGCTGACCATGTCGACACCGTTGATTTCAATCGTCGGTGTCAACGACGCGATGACGCTGACGCAGGATGCACTCGCAGCCGAACAGCGCACCGAGTTACTGATGCCGATGTATACGCTGCTGCTCGTGTTGTTCTTTTTTTACTGCTATCCGATCGCACGCTGGACCCTCCACATCGAACGCAAATACGCAGTGAAGAACTGAGAGACGACCGCATGTCCGCCGACTTCGCCTGGACACCCGATCAGCCCATCGTCGCCATCCGCGACGTGCACAAATCGTTCGGCAAAGTCGAGGTGCTGAAGGGCGTGTCGATGAACGTGCGTAAGGGCGAGGTGGTGTGCATCATCGGCCCTTCCGGGTCCGGCAAGTCCACACTGCTGCGGTGCATCAACGCGCTGGTGCCGATCGAGAGCGGCTCGATCAAGGTCGCGGGACGCGAGGTCCACGATCCCAAGCTCGACAAACTCGCCCTACGCCGCAGCGTCGGCATGGTGTTTCAGCAGTACAATCTGTTTCCGCACAAGACCGCGCTCGAAAACGTCATGATGGCGCCGGTTCTTGTGCTCAAACGATCGCGCAAAGAGGTCGAGGAGCAGGCGCGCCTGCTGATCAAGAAGGTGCGGCTAGAGGGGAAGGAAGACGTCTACCCCGGCGAATTGTCCGGCGGGCAGCAGCAGCGCGTTGCGATTGCCCGCTCACTGGCAATGAACCCCGCGGTGATGCTGTTCGACGAAGTGACGGCGGCGCTCGATCCAGAAACGGTGAAGGAGGTGCTGGTGACCATTCGCGACCTCGCCGAAGAGGGCATGACCTGCATGCTGGTTACGCACGAAATGGGGTTTGCTCGCGAGATCGGCGATCACATCTATTTCACCGACCACGGCGTCATCGTCGAGCACGGCGCGCCG
>JANLYD010000113.1:0-2467 GCA_031365465.1 Hyphomicrobiaceae bacterium | reverse complement strand
GCTGCCTATTTTCCACCACCACTGGCGGTTGTCGACGCCTTTGGCGACCTGATGCGGCGCGGCGAAATCCTTCCCGCCATTGGGCTGACGCTGGGGCGCGCGCTCGCCGGTCTTGCCGGCGCCATCGTCTGCGGGCTCGTCTTCGCGATCCTGGCGACGCGCTATGAACTGATCGGCCGCGCGTTCACGCCGGTTGCTGATTTATTTCGCTCGCTGCCACCAGCAGCAATCACGCCGATCAGCATTTTCTTCTTTGGATTGGGCTGGAAGCTGTATGCCTTCGTCTTGGTTTTTGCCAGCTTCTGGCCGGTCTATCTGAACGCGTTCGCGGCGCTCAACGGGGTGCCGAAGCAACAACTCGCGACCGCGCGCACGTTTGGCTACGACGGTTGGGCCCGCCTCTTACGGGTCCAGTTGCCGGCCGCGCTACCCGATACATTTATCGGTATCCGTTTGGCGGCAGCGGTGTCTCTCGTCGCCGCCGTCGCTGCCGAAATGCTCGCTGGGCGCGATGGCCTTGGCTACCTGATGTCGGATGCCGCGTTCTCGCTGCGCATTTCCGATACTTTCGTCGGTCTGATCGCAACCATGCTGTGCGGGATCCTCATGAACCAACTGGTTGTCGTTGGCCGCCGTGCCGTGACCGGCTGGCACGAAACGATGACCGCGGCGAACCGGGAGTGATGCGGCCATGAACGCAGGTGCTGTACAAACGCGGCGTTGGGATTGGCCGCCGCTGGTTTTACTGGCTACGCTGGCGATCGTCTGGGAGATTGTCCCGCGCGCAACCGGCAGCATCCATTTTCCGCCGTTGTCGGCGGTATTGCACGCACTCGTGGTCAGCGCGCCGGAAATTGCCTGGCACATCATGCACACGCTGCGCCGGGCGGCGGCTGGATTCGCGCTGGCGCTGGTGACGATGATCCCGCTCGGCATTGTCATCGGGCGCAACCGGATCTTCGCGCAAATCCTGGAGCCTGTGATCGATCTGCTCCGTCCGTTGCCACCGATCGCGATCGTGCCCGTGGTCATGCTGTTCGCCGGCATCGGCGACACCGCAAAAATCAGTGTGATCACATTCACAGCGGCGTTCCCGATCCTGATTCATGCGATCGACGGCGTGCGCGGCATCCACCCGATGTACCAACTGGTCGCGCGCGCCCTGCGTCTGACGTTGAACGAATCGCGCTTCCTGGTCGATCTGCGCGCGGTGGCGCCGGTGATCTTCACGGGTGTGCGGCTGGCCATTGCAAACGCGCTGTTGGTCGCGGTCACGTCCGAAATGTTGATGTCGACCGACGGCATCGGTCTGTTCATCCTGCATGCCCAGGAGCGGTTCCAGATGGCCAAGGGACTGGCGGGTATTGTGGCTGTCGCCGTGCTGGGCTGGCTGATCAACCGGCTCATTATCGCCGCCGACCGCCGCCTGCTGGGCTGGCATCATGCGACCACGGGCGAGCATCGGATGGTTTGAATAGGCAGCGGCAGAAACTCGGCAGATGCGTGACGTGGATTTCATCATCGTTGGCGGCGGCGCCGCAGGTGCAGTGGTCGCCTCGCGCTGCCGACTGACGGCGCGAAACTTTTCGTGCGCGTGCCCGGCATGGTGTCGGCCAACACGCTGCTGAAGGATGCAGGATTTTCGTGGGATGACCAATGCCGTGCCTACACCACGACTGGGCACGACAAGACACGTTCAATCGCAATCAGCAGCGCTTTGAAGTGCGTCGCCCAGGTGTTTGACGACGCTTTGCTTCCACCCATAGTCACGCGCGGCGGCATCGAGCAACCGGAGCCAGCAATTGCCGCAGCACTGAAGCATGACGATATCGTGCTTCGGCAAACCTTGCGCTCCAATGAGCAACTACATCGGGCCGTCAGACTTTACGTCAGCCACATCGAACACGCTGGCGATCGCAGCGACACCCCCAAGGCGTATCGCGAACGCATCACCGGCAACGCGGCGGATGCCGCAGTCACGGCCATCCATGGCCGGCTGAAAGAGGCATCTCACCGAGTGATGCAGGACACCTATCAACGAGGCCAAAGCCAGCAGCGTGGGCTGAGCCGGTGAAGGACGGCACCAGTCAAGACACTATGCGACGGGGAAAAGTCGCGGAAACAGGACGTCCAGGGACTCGATGGGGAAGCGCAGCGAGACTCGGGATTTCAGCGTTGGCGATCCCAACAGTCCGGCCTTGATCGTTTCATTGAGCACGCGCCGCGCCGAGCGTTCGGGTAATCCAGTGATGCGCGCGGCGGCTCCGCGTTCGATTTCCCCGCGGACCAGGGCTTCGGACAGCAATCGCGCGGCTTCCGGTTTGAGTGTCTGGGACTGTGCGACCACGACAGTCAAGCGCCGGTCGAGCGCATCGATCTCGAATAAGCTGGCCATGAACTTGATCTGATCCAGGCAGACTTTCAGGAACCACAAGGTGAACTCTGCAAGCGCGCGTTCCGAAAGATT
>JANLYD010000112.1:0-33106 GCA_031365465.1 Hyphomicrobiaceae bacterium | reverse complement strand
ACGGCCGATCGAGCGACGAATGTCCGGCAACCGCCATGTTTTCTAATGTTTTTCATGCGATAGTCTCGCTATGGAGTAGGGCCACGTTCCCGTGGCTCCCATCGCAGTCAAAGCCGATGCAACTATGACCATTGCGCGGCGGTACCAGGGACCGGAGCAATGACCGGTAAAGCCTCGCGTGACGTCGAGTACAAATCGTCTGCCGACAAGCGTTCACGTATCGCCCGACGCGGGCGCGTCGTCCCGGCTGTTGCTGCAGACTCCGCTGCTGACGATGGCGCTGTTGTGGACGCTGGTGCCCGCCCTCATCCACACCGCGCCACCACTCGATGTCGTCGAAAGCGCCGTCTGGGGGCGCGAATGGGTCATCGGAACCTATAAACATCCGGCCATGCCGGCGTGGGCGCTCGAAGTCGGCCGTGCATTTTCGGGCGGCGCGATCGGCTGGCCGGCTTACGCCGTGGCGCAGGCCTTCAATCTCGCAACCTTGGGTCTGACGTTTGCGCTTGCCAGAGACGTCGCCAACTGGCGCGTGGCGACGGCTGCGGTCTTGTCGCTGCTCGGCGTGGAATACTTCTCGTGGCGCAGCGTTGAGTTCAACCACACGCTGGCGCAGATGCCGTTCTGGGTGGCGGCGGCCTGGTGCGCTTGGCGGGCCGTAAATGAGAGGGGTTCGGCGTGGTGGCTGGCGCTGGGTGCGATGGCCGCGTTGGGGCTCTATGCGAAGCTCTCCAACGCCACGTTGTTGCTCGTCATTGCCGGCTGGATTTTGATGACGCCACGCGGAAGGGCGAGCTTGACGACCGCCGGCCCCTACCTTGGTGCGCTTGCATTCGCAGTGCTGTGCGTGCCGCTCGCCCGCTGGCTGATGGCGACGGGCTATCAGCCGCTCGAATATGCCAACGCGCGCGGGCGTGATCAGTCGACGCTCGCGACGCTGCTATTCCCCGTCAATGCGGTGCTGCAAGGCGCGCCCATTTTTCTTGTCCTCGGCCTCGGCCTTTTCGCAGGAGCGAAAACCGCAGTCGCGGCATCGACGCAGTCTTCAGTCGCATCGACGCCGGAGCAGCGGCAATTCTTACTGGCGCTCACCGTCGGGCCACCACTGCTGTCGATCGTGCTGGCCCTCGCAGGTGGCTCCGGCCTGCGCGCGGCGTGGCTGGCGCCGTCGCTGCCGTTGTTTGCAATCTGGCTGGCGACCCACGTCGAGGCGCGCCTGACAGATCGCGGTTTGCAACGGTTGAGTACCATTGGACTGGCGCTCGCCGTGCTGCTGCCGCTCGGCTATGCCGTCGTCGTGCCCTCGCTCAACCGATGGACCGCGGCCCCGCTGTTGCGCGTGAACTGGCCACAGGCAGCGATTGCGCGCGAGCTTTCGCAAGCGTGGACCGCGGCCACGAACCGGCCCCTGAAGATCGTCGCAGGCTCGGCATGGGTTGCCGGCCTCGTCGCGCTCGACCATCCGGACCGCCCTTCGATCCTGACCGATGGCGTGAGGGCCTACGCGCCGTGGATCACACCTGAGCGTCTCGACCGCGAGGGCGCGCTACTGGTCTGGATCGAAGGCCGGTCGCACGGCGCGATGCCGGCGTTCAAGGCCCTCGTGGGCGATCGGCCCGTGGAGACGTTGCGGATTGCGTTCCCGCGCGGCAAGCCAACCGACGTGGCTGTGATCCGATATGTCGTGCTGCCGCCCCGATGACGCCAGCGTTCAGCTGCTGCCGATGAAGATGCCTGTCGCCAGCACCAGCAATCCGCCCAGCACCACCTGCACCAGCGCCGACGTGAACGGCGTTTCCATGTACCGCCACCGGATGTAGGCGATGGCCGCGAGTTCGACCGCCACGACCGCTCCAGCGACGAACGTCGCCGTCCAGAAATTGGTGATCAGATAGGGCAAAGTGTGGCCGAGCCCGCCGATGGCCGTCATGATCCCGCAGGCGACGCCGCGCACCCATGGCTGACCGCGTCCGGTAATCTCGCCGTCGTCGGAAAGCGCCTCGGTCAACCCCATCGAAATACCCGCGCCGATCGAGGCCGCAAGCCCGACCAGAAAGGCGTCCCACGACACCCGCGTCGCGAATGCCGCCGCGAAAATCGGTGCGAGCGTCGAGATCGATCCGTCGATCAGGCCAGCCAACCCCGGCTGGACGATCTGCAACACGAACAGCCGCTTCTTGGTCGCCTCTTCTTCGGCCAGCACGTCGGGTGTGATGTTGGTCTCGCCGAGTTTGCTGGCGAGGCTTTCGTGCTTCTTCTCGATCTCCGCCAGATCGGCAAGCAATTTGCGCACGTCGGTATCGTGGGCTTGTTCGGCGGCCTTGGTATAGAACTGCGAGGCCTCGTACTCCATCACTTCGGCCTGCCGCCGCGCCGTGTCGATGCGCAACCCATCCGCCAGCCACACCGGATTGCGTTTCAGGAAGCCCCGGACGTCCGCGCGCGTGATATAGGGAAGTTCCTTGCCGAACTTGCGCTCATACATGGTGAGCAGCATGTGCCGGTGTTCCGACTCCTCGTCGGCCATCTCGGTGAACACTTTCGCCGAGGCCGGAAATTGGACGCGCAGTTTACTCGCGAAGTTGAGATAGATGCGCGCATCTTCCTCTTCGTTGGCGATGGCGAGCGCAAGCACTTCGCCCTCACTCAACTCTGAAATTCGCTTCATGATCGACTCCGCCTGCGCGTCTTTAGAATTTTTCTAATCTATGAGGCGCGGCCTTACAAGCCGTCGCCGCGTACCCAAAGGCCGCACCTGCGATACACAACGAACTGTTGACGACGGGTCTGAGTTTGGGTGTTGGGAATGAGGCGCTCGTGCCGCCGCTGCAAGGAACGCCCGCATGACCGATGCCGAGAAGCCCGGATCGCAAACCGAACCCCACTCGCAGAGCGGTTTTACACCGCCGGCCAAAGTGCTGGGACGCGAAGCAAAAGTCCTCCCCAAACGCTTTTACAAAACGGCTGTCGCTTCACCGCTGTCCGGTGGCTTCACGGTTCACCTCGATGGTCGCGGTGTCAAAACACCCGGCAAGCGCGCGCTGCTGGTGCCGAAGCAATCGCTGGCCGAGGCGATGGCGGCCGAGTGGGCGGCACAAGGCGAGGACATCAAGCCGTTCACGATGCCGTTGACGCAACTCGCCTGCACCGCGATCGATGCCGTCGAAGCCAAGCATCGGGAGGTCGCCGAGGAAATCGGCCGGTATGCGGCAAGCGATCTGCTCTGTTACCGCGCGGATGCGCCGTCAGGCCTCGTCGCCCTGCAATCGCAAACTTGGGATCCTGTCCTCGAGTGCGCCGGCCGGGAACTCGGCGTGGAGTTCCAGCGCGCCACCGGCATCATGCCCGTGAGCCAACCCCCCCGTGCATCCGCTGCCGTGGTCGACGTTCTGGTGCCGCTCAGTTCACTGCAGTTGGCAGCAATGCACGTCCTGACGTCACTGATGGGGTCGGCCCTGCTCGCGCTCGCCGTGTTACGCAATCGGCTGATGCTTGCGGACGCCTGGCGCGCGGCTCATCTCGACGAGCAGTGGCAGATCGATCGCTGGGGCACCGACGCGGAAGCCGAAGAGCGTCAAGCTCAGCGCTTGCGCACGGCCGAAGCCTGCGCACTTATCTTGAAGTTGACGTCCGACCAGTGAATGTCCTCGGAGCCTCATGAGGTCCGTCAAAAGCGCGTGACGTGCTGTCGGAAGCTCATGATGGGTCGTCACGCGTGCCGAACGTATCGCACGACTTCAGGTCGCCGGTGATCATGCCCTGCTTGAACCAGCCCACGCGCTGTTTCGCGCTGCCGTGCGTGAACGCGTCCGGCACCACGTAGCCTTGTGACTTTTTTTGCAGCGTGTCGTCGCCGATTTGGGCGGCGGCGTTCAGGCCGGATTCGATGTCGCCCGGTTGAATGCGATTTTTGTGCAGCAGGTAATCGCGCGCCGCCCACACACCCGCATAGCAATCGGCCTGCAACTCCATGCGAACTTGAATGGCATTGCTCTGCCGCTCGCTCGCCCGCGATTTCAACTGTTGCACGCGATCGGAAATGCCAAGCAGCGTCTGCACATGATGGCCGACTTCATGGGCGATCACGTAGGCCTCGGCGAAGTCACCGGGCGCATTGAAGCGGCGTTTCAGTTCGTCGTAGAACGCGAGATCGATGTAAACCTTCTGATCGAGAGGACAATAGAACGGACCCATCGCCGTTTGGCCCACGCCGCAGCCCGTGCGCGTCGCCCGCGAAAAGATCACCAGCGTCGGTGGCGTGTAGCGTTTGCCCATCGACTGGAACACACTGCCCCACACATCTTCCGTGTCCTTGAGCACCTGCGCCACCCGCACTTTCATCGGGTCTTCGGCGCGCGCCACGACGTCCTTCGGGCTGGCGCCCGATCCCGGCAGGCCGGGAATGCCGTAGCCGCTGCCTTGCCGGCCATCGCCGCCGACGCGGGGATGCGACGGCACCTCGGGTCCCCCGCCGCCCATTCCACCGTTCAACAAATCCAGCGGGTTCAGCCCGAACAACAGCATGATCGCGCCGACGATCAGCATGGTCGTGAAGCCCATGCCGCCCCCGCCCATGGGAATTTGAATGCCGCCGCCCATGTCGCCGGCATCGCTACCGCCGCGCCGGTCCTCGACGTTGGTGCTCTGCGCGTCGCTTTCGTCGTATCTCATCGCAGCGGTCGCCTGGGTGGTGAGGAGAACAAGGGTTGGTTTTGCCTCATCGGCAAACGCCCTTCAAGCGCTATCCGCACCACCACTGTCAATCGATCATCGCCATGAATTCTTGCCGCGTCATCGCATTGTCGCGAAAGCAGCCCAGCATTCGGCTGGTGTGCAGCGTGGTGCCGTGCTTGCGCACCCCGCGCGCCGTCATGCACCCGTGCGTGGCTTTGATCACCACGCCCACGCCGCGCGGCTCCAACACGTCCTGGATGGTGTTGGCGATCTGCGCCGTCATCTTTTCCTGGATCTGCAGACGCCGCGCGTAGATTTCCACCACGCGCGCAAGCTTTGAAATGCCCACCACGCGGCCGGTCGGCAGATACGCTACCCAGGCCCGCCCGACGATCGGCGCCATGTGATGCTCGCAATGGCTTTCAAACGGAATTCCACTCAACACGATCATCTCGTCGTAACCGTCGGTTTCCTCGAACGTTTTACGCAGAATCTGCGCGGGATCCTGCGCATAGCCCGAAAAATATTCTTCGAACGCCCGCGCAACGCGCCCCGGCGTCTCGATCAGCCCATCGCGATCGGGATCGTCGCCGGTCCAGCGGATGATGGTGCGGAATGCGGCCTCGACTTCAGCGCGGTCGGGTTTGGCCAACTTCGATCTCGGGCCGTTCAGCGACTTGGCCGCCGCCGTCGCCGCATTGTCCGGTATCAACTTAACCGGTCGCTCTTTAGATGCACTCATGGTCGCCTCGATGTTGTCGGCCATTTAATATAGAGGTTCCCCGGTGGCAATCCAAACCCCTGCCGCCCAACTCGCCTACGGGACCGCTATCCATCCGGCCTGATGACCGCTCGCGCACGCGCCAGCGCGGCGTGCAGCACGGTTGAATCGCCGATGTGATTTGCCAGCAGCAAAATCAAAGCGGCGTTCACAGAACGGCTCTGCTCGGCTGTCAGATCACTATGCAGCGCAATCAGTGCTTCATAGAAATCGTCGGCTGCGGCAATTCGTGGCTCGGTATCGAGTGTCGGCTGCGTCATCGCGGTTGATCCGGCTTTGCCAGCGCCCGGCGCACGGCGGCAGCGATCGCATCCCCATCGAATGTCCGCCAGCGTGCGGCGACGTGCTGGTCGGGCCGGAGCAGATAGACGGTGCCCGGCAACCCATCGTAGCGCTGCGCAAGCCGCAGATCGACGTCTACCAGCACACGATAAGGATCGAACAGGGCGGCCGCCTGACTGTGACCTTTCGGCGCTATGCCCAGCAGCGCTACCGGCACCGGCAACGCGCGCAGCAGGCTTCGGGCATCCCCCGGTACAATGTCTTCGCTACCGGCGTCGAGGAAACGAACCAGCGTGAACCCCGCACCGCAATAGTCGAGAAGCCAGCCCCGCACTCCAGACGCGGCCACCGGCGCATCGGCGGCGGCCGCACCCGGCACCATGGCACCCGCGAAAACGTTGGTATCGGGGGTGTTCAGCGGCGATGACGTGTACGTCGTCGGCACTGACAGGCGACCGCTGTTGACCAACCGCCGGGCGAAACCACAATCACGGGCCAACTCGAGCGTGGCGTCACGGAACGCGCGGCTCGCCTCCGTTTTTGGTGTGATGAAATCGGTGCTGCGGGTCGAATTGAGGATATTCTCGTCGGCCGCCGCCCCGCGCTCGCTGTCGTAACTGTCGAGCAAGGCGTCTGATGCCACGCCGTCCAATACCAGCTTCAGCTTCCACGCCAGATTGTCGGCATCCTGCACGCCGGAGTTGGCGCCGCGAGCGCCGAACGGCGATACGCCGTGCGCACTGTCGCCGGCAAACAGCACCCGTCCGTGGCGGAATGTGTCCATCCGCTGACAGCCGAACGTGTAGACGCTGACCCATTCGAGTTCGAACTTGGTGTTTGGCCCAAGCAGAGCCTGCACGCGGGGAATGACGCGCTCCGGCTGCTTTTCGAGTTCGGGATCGGCGTCCCAACCGAGCTGAAAATCGATGCGCCAGACGTTGTCGGGCTGCTGATGCAGCAAGACCGATTGCTTGGGGTGGAACGGTGGGTCGAACCAGAACCACCGCTCGGCGGGAAATTCGGCCGTCATCCGCACGTCGGCGATCAGAAAGCGATCGCGAAAGGTCTGCCCGCGGCTTTCAAGTCCAAGGCTGCGGCGGATAGTGCTACGCCCGCCATCGGCGGCGATCAGCCAGTCGCCGGCCAGCCCGTAACTGCCGTCGGGCGTGTCGATCTGCAGACGCACGCGATCGTCCACAGCCTCCACATGGGTGATCTTGTTCTTCCAGCGGATGTCGAGATTGGCGAGTTCCTGCGCGCGTTCCAGCAGGTAACCTTCGACGTAGTATTGCTGCAGGTTGACGAACGCCGGTCGCCGGTGGCCGCTCTGCGGCAACAGGTCGAAACTGTAGAGATGTTCGTCGCGCAGGAACACTTTGCCGGTGTTCCATGTCACGCCCTTGTCGACCAGCCGCTGGCCGACCCCGAGCCGGTCCGCGATTTCCAACGTCCGCTTGGCAAAGCAGATGGCGCGTGATCCCGTCGACAGCCGGTCGTCGTCGTCCAGCAGCACCACAGGCACACCGGCTTGCGCCAGATCGATCGCCGCGCACAATCCTACCGGCCCCGCTCCCGCCACGATGACCGGATGACGCGCCACTCCAGCCGCCGTCTGATCCGGGTTCCGTCGATAGCGGAACACCCGTTGCTGATAGTCGCCGCCTGCCGTCATTGCTCACTCGATGGCGCGAAAGGTGTTGGTCTCCCCGACCATGCCCCGCCCCCCGGCCGCCGCGCAAGCGCGTAAGGGGTGCGGTCTGTGTTCAGTGTCGATGTGTGTGATGCATATCTGGGACGTGTGGATGCCGGTGCGTCAGGCGTTCATGGCGATGGGAATGACTGTGCGGCTCGCCGGGCGGATCCTCGGGGCCGTGCGCATGTTGATGATGGGCGTCATGTGCATGCGCGTGCTCGTGCTCCATAGGCACATGGTCATGATCATGCTCATGGTGCTCGGTCAGATGCAGCCACACGCCAAGACCCATGAACGCACCCGCTGCCATCAGTTGCAGGGTGACCGGCTCGCCTAGAAAGCAAATGGCGGCCACGGTGCCGAGAAACGGTGCGGTCGAAAAATAGGCCCCGGTCCGTGCTGTTCCCAGGTCTCGCAACGCCAGCACGAACAATACCAAACTGACGCCATAGCCCAGGAAACCGACGACGCCGGCAATCAGCAACGGTGAAAGAGCAGGCAAATGGCCACCGAACCAGAGCCCCAGGGAAAGTGTAAACGGACCCGCGATCATCCCCTTCAGTTCGACAATCTGGAGCGGGTCGGCGAGCGACACCTTACGAGTAAGGTTGTTGTCGAGGCCCCAAGCCATGCAGGCACCGACAATCAAGAGTGGCCCGACAACGCCGGAGAGCGTCGGCTGTCCGCTCCACGACAGAATCACGGCACCGGTCACCAGGCACGCCATGCCCAGTGCGATGCGGCGGTCAAAATGCTCGTGGAACACAAACCATGCCAGCAACGCCGTTGCCACTCCTTCAAGCGTCAACAACAATGACGCCGAAGCTGCATCCGTACGCGACAGCCCCGCCATCAACAGCATTGGACCCACGCAGCCGCCAGCGGCGATGGCGCCGGCCAGCCAAGGGATGTCGGCCTTCGTTAGTGGAGCCTCGATTGCAGCATTGGGTGCGATCAACGGTTTTGCGATGCGCCTGATGATAGCGATGCCAAAGCCGGCTCCACAATAGAGCAAGCCCGCCAACACGATCGGGTCGATCGCACCCGATAGCGTCTTTGCAGCGGGGGTCGAAACACCGAACAATGCAGCGGAAACGAGCGCGAAGGCGACGGCATGGTAATTCATTGGACGATCTTACGTATATGACGATGGCTTGTCATGATCGCTTCGTGATCGCTGGCCGCGATTGTACAAGGTCGATCGCGATCGTAAGTATGTGCCTGTTGGCGTGCTTCCCATGAGCCACGAACCGGCGTACCGGACTTTGTTTCGTGCTCTGGAGATAAGGTTATGTCGTAAATGGTCAAGAAAACGAAACCTGCATCCATCGCAGCCGACATCGCTGCCACTCGCGACACGAGTGCGCCCATGTACTGGCTCATGAAATCGGAACCGGATGTGTTCTCGTGGGAGATGCTGGTGCAGCGGGGGGCCAAGGGTGAGCCGTGGACCGGGGTGAGAAACTATCAGGCGCGCAATCACATGCGAGCCATGAAGGTAGGTGATCTCGGGTTCTTCTATCATTCCAACATCGGCAAGGAGATCGTCGGCATTTTGAAAGTCAGCAAGACTGCCTATCCCGAACCCGGCGACGAAACCGGCGCGTGGGAGTGCGTCGAGGTGGTGGCGGTGTCGCAGTTGCCAAAGCCCGTGACGCTCGCTGGCGTCAAGGCAGACCCCAAGCTCGCTGAGATGGCGCTGGTGAAATCCATGCGCCTGTCGGTGCAACCGGTGACGGCGGCGGAATGGCGCTATGTGTGCAAATTAGGCGGCCTCGATACGAAAGTCGTCAAGCCCAAGCGCAAGACGGCAGAAAAGTCGAACGCGTGACAGATCACGCAGCCATCGCCGGCTTCATCGAGAGCAATACCGATCGCGTCGCCCCGCCGTTGGTCCCCGAACTGCGGCTGCATCTCGCCCATCATGCCCACGACATCTTCCAGGATGCCTTCACCTTTGCCGGCGGCGGTCTCGGTTCACGGCCGTACTGGGCCTACGCGTGGCCGGGTGGGCAAGCCTTGGCGCGCCACATTCTCGACCATCCCGATCTCGTCCGTGGGCGACGCATTCTCGACCTCGGCGCCGGCTCGGCCATCGCCGGTATCGCAGCGATGCGGGCAGGCGCCCGATCGGTGATCGCTGCCGATATCGATCCGTTGGCGGCTGCGGCTGCTGCAATGAATGGCACGTTGAACGGCGTCACGATCGCCGCCACGACCGACGATCTGCTGGGTGCCGACACCGACTTCGATCTCGTGATCGTCGGCGATCTCGTCTATGAGCCCGACCTCCAGGATCGCGTCGGGACGTTCATTACCAGCCACCACGCGCGCGGCATTCCGTTGCTCTACGGCGATCGCAGCACCGCACGCCGTCCGCCGGGCAGGTTCCGCCTCGTCGCCGACCACGAGGCGCCGCTGACGCCCGCGCTCGACGACGACGTGATCGAGCGGGCGCGGGTGTGGCAGCTATGAGCACGCACGACGAGGCCCATTGGATCGCGTTCATTCGCGCCAACACGGAATTGATGGCGCCGCCGTTGGTGCCGGAACTGAAGCTGCATCTCGCATCCGAAAGCCTGCCGATCTGGCAAAAAACCGAGGACGAACTTGGCGAGATGAACGTGCCGCCGCCCTATTGGGCCTTCGCTTGGGCGGGCGGGCAGGCACTCGCGCGCTATATACTGGATCATCGCCACGTGGTGGCCGGCAAGCGCGTGCTCGACCTCGGCACAGGCTCCGGGCTCACCGCGCTCGCGCCGATGCTGGCGGGCGCAGCGTTGGCTGTGGCAGCCGATGTCGATGCACTGGCGTTGATCGCGACGCGCCTCAATGCGACGGTGAACGGCGTGCACGTCGAGACCACCGCTGAAGATTTGCTGGTGCGCGCGCCGGAGGCGTTCGATGTCGTGCTGGTCGGCGACTTGTTCTACGAGCGGCAACTCGCCGACAAGGTGCTCACCTACATCGACGCCGCCCGCGCGATGGGCGCACTGGTGTTGATCGGCGACCCCCAACGCAATTATTTCCCGCGCGACCGGTTTACGCGCGTGGCCGAATTTCGCGTGCCTGTGACGCGCGAACTCGAAGATTCCGAGATCAAGCGAACGGCTGTGTGGCAGGTGCCGTGATCGTTCGTCTGGAGTCGATGTGGAGCCGGCACGCTTATGCGTGCGACGCCAACGGCAAATTCGCCAGCAGATTTTGCGGCTTGATCCGCAGCCGCTTGCCCGAAGTCATCGCCACACCCAGATAGATCGGTGCGCCCCGCACGCGCTCAAGGAGGCGCGCCTGCTCCGGCACGCGCATGCGGAACAGCCCGAGAATGCGCGCCGCATCGTCGAACGGCAGCGTCTTTCCCTCATACAGCGCATTCAGCAACTTGCTCGCCTCGGCGTCCAATCCGATGTGCCAGCGCCAGTCGGCATCTTCGATCTTCGGCCTCGGCTCGATCCGCACATCGAGACGCAGAAAATGAGCGACCCAAGTTTCCAGGACGCGCGCGAATGCATCCATGGCCGGCAGATTGATGCGAAAATCGACGACGGTATCGAAGCGATCGGAGCGGGGCCAATAGATCTCGGCATTATCCTCGCACAGCACGTCGAGCGAGACGGAGCGCTGCGGAGTCTGGGTTTCAGACAGCAACTGCGCCAAGCCGGTCTCGCCACTCTTGGCCTGCATCTCGACGATCTCTTCGTCGGCCAGCATCACGCGGCCATCGCCGATCGCCACCGTCTGCTCGCGAAACAGCAGTTCTCCAGCGCGCAGTCGCAACGGATCGACACAGTCTCTCAGCGCCTGTCGCAAAATCACGTGCACAAGCTGGTCGAGGAATACCGGCGGTACCGGCGCTGCTGTACGCGCCCCACGCGCCAGACTGAGATAGGCGCCTTCCACTGTGCCAGCCTTCAGCAAAACGTCGCGGAACGACAGCACGATGCGGTAGGTCTCGATCGCATCCGGATCCGCCAAGGCTGCGATCTCGGCCTCGCTCACCGCTCGCGCGGGATCGTCCAACAGCGCCTCGTGCAGCGCGATCTCATGATCGTTCGACCCCGCGACGGGATGCACTTCGGGTCGCGTCCAGTACGCGCGCAGAAAGTCCGGCGTCACGCCGAGCCATCCGTCGGCATTCGGTGCCAGCAGATGCAGACCCGCCGATTTCCAGAACATCCGCGTCATAAGCTTTTCCCGTCCACTTTCCCTGTGCTTGCGCAAGCACATAGCAGGAGAACCGCTCGATGCCACCCGCCGCCTTGCCACGACGGGCACAAAGGCGGTTGCGAACGCTCGGTGAGTGGGCTATGGGGAGCGCCAAGTGTCGTTCGCCGGCTTCGGGCCGCAAATGTGTTCGAGAACACACCAAGTTGCTGCGGTAGCTCAGTGGTAGAGCACTCCCTTGGTAAGGGAGAGGTCAAGAGTTCAATCCTCTTTCGCAGCACCATCACATCTTTGCTTGCAGCACATGTTTGCTTGCACCACATGGCGTGTCCATGGCTCAACCGTCATCTCCCATCACGTCGGCCAAAGCGGCACTTCGGGTGAACGCCAAGGCTGTGCGGGCGGCGTTGCCGGTCGAGGTGCGGCAGGCGGCCGGCCTCGCGATTCTGCCGCATGTGATGGCGGTGATCGGATCGCTCCAGCCGGGCGCGATCGTCGGCGGCTTCATGCCGATCGGCGAGGAAATCTCCCCGCTTCCGGTCATGGCGGCTCTGCACGCGGCAGGCTTCCGGCTGGCGTTGCCGGTGATGGTGGGGAAAGGAAAGCCGCTCGAGTTTCGAAGCTACGCGCCGGGTGACAGGCTGATCGCTGCCGTGTGGGGCATCCGCGAGCCGGCCCCCGAACAAGCCGTGCTCGAACCCGACGTGGTGCTGACCGCGCTGCTCGCGTTCGACGATGCCGGCTACCGGCTCGGCTATGGCGGGGGCTATTATGATCGCACCCTCGCCCGATTGCGCCTGGTAAAGCCGGCGTTGACCATCGGCGTCGGCTACGACGCGCAGAGGGTCGACGCAGTGCCGCATCTCGACTATGACGAGCGCCTGGACTGGATCGTGACGCCTTCGGGGGCGCGTCGAACAATGGTGCCCTAGGAGCCGCTGCGGAATGCGATTTTTGTTTCTCGGTGACGTGGTCGGACGCTCCGGCCGCAAGGCGGTGATCGAGACCCTGCCCAAGCTGATTGCGCGCTACAAGCTGGATTTCGTCGTCGTCAACGGCGAGAACGCAGCGGGCGGGTTCGGCATCACCGAGGCCATCACCAACGAACTGCTCGGCGCCGGCGCCGATTGCGTGACGCTCGGCAATCATGCGTTCGATCAGAAGGAAGCGCTGGTTTTCATCGGGCGCCAGCCGCAACTCATCCGTCCCATCAATTTTCCTGCCGGTACGCCGGGCGCCGGCGCTGGCCTGTTCAAGGCCAGGAACGGCGCGGAAGTGCTGGTCATCAACGCCATGGGCCGCGTGTTCATGACCGAACTGGATTGCCCGTTCCGCGCCATCGACGCGGCCACCACCGCCTGCAAACTGCGCGAGGGGGCGGACGTGATCTTCGTCGATTTCCACGCCGAGGCGACGAGCGAAAAGGAAGCGCTGGGCCATTTTCTCGACGGCCGCGTCACCGGCGTGGTCGGCACGCACACGCATGTGCCAACCGCCGATCATCGGGTGTTGCCGAATGGCACCGCCTATATGTCAGATGGTGGTATGTGCGGGGACTATCAGTCGGTGCTGGGCATGGATATCGAGGAGCCCGTCAACCGGTTCCTAACGCGCATCCCGCGCGGACGATTCGAGCCCGCCGAAGGTCCAGCGACGCTGTCGGGCATGTGCATCGATGTGGATGATCAGACGGGGCTGGCCCGCGGCGTGGCGCCATTACGGCTCGGGGGTGTTTTATCACCGGCCGAGCCGCACTTTTGGACCTGACGTTGGGCAACGAACGGTCTGACTTCTGGCAGTGCGGGAAAGCCGGCCGCGCCGCCTCTCCTCATGCTGGTGCTCATCGTGGCGTCGCCATCGTTTTGAGCGATGGGACTGCGCGGTGCTCGGGCCTGGGCAGCACCCGAACACGCAGATCAGCACGTGTGTACCTTCACGCTAGGCCGCGCTGGTTAACAAAAAGTTAATTGCAAGGGCGTTCACTGACCATTGCATCGCCACCATTGGTGCCAGGGCAATCGCATGAACGACATGCATCGTTGAATTGCTGCTGAACTCAGTCTTTCGTCCTGGCCGCGAAGGCGGCCATCCACGACAAGTCACGGGAATTTGCAAGTTTCGATGACATCCACCCCGCTGAACGACCTCGAAGTCTCACGAAGTTGCATCGCACGGTGTCGTGGATGGCCGCCTCCGCGGCCAGGACGAGGATCAGGTGTCCTCGGGCATTCATACGATCGCTCTGCATTGATGCGGCTGCGGCTGGATTTTCGCCAATCGCTTGCCTATAACGCCGCCGAAGCAGCACCACTTATGAGTTGGATGCGCGCTTCTGATCGGGAAGGCCGCTGACATTTTCCCGGAACCGCTCCAATCGAGATCTCCCATGGCCGGCCATTCCCAGTTCAAGAACATCATGCACCGCAAGGGCAAGCAGGACGCGCAGAAGGCGCGCATGTTCGCCAAGTTCGCGCGCGAGATCACGGTGGCGGCCAAGTCGGGCACGCCCGATCCGGAAATGAACCCGCGGCTGCGGCTGGCGATCCAGGGCGCGCGCGCCGAGAACATGCCGAAGGACAATATCGAGCGCGCCATAAAGAAGGCGCTGGGCAACGACGGCGAAAACTATGATGCCGTGCGCTACGAGGGATATGGACCCGGCGGCGTCGCCATCATCGTCGAAGCGCTGACCGACAACCGCAATCGCACCGGCGGCGCGGTGCGGGCGTGGTTCACCAAATACGGCGGCAATCTCGGGTCCACGGGCCAGGTCAGCCACATGTTCGCCCACGTCGGCGAGATCACGTTCTCAGCCAAAACGGCGAGCGCCGACGCGATGCTGGAGGGCGCCATCGACGCCGGCGCAGACGATGTGGCGTCCGACGCGGACGGCCATCTCGTCACCTGCAGCTTCGACACGCTGGGTTCGACCGCCGGTGCGCTCGAAGAAAAATTCGGCGCGCCCACATCCGTGAAAGCCGTCTGGAAACCCAATCTCACGACATCCGTTGATCAGGACAAGGCCGAAACCATTCTCAAATTGCTCGGCGCGCTGGAAGAAGACGAGGACGTGCAGCAAGTATTCTCCAACGTCGAAGTCGACGAAGCGACGATGGCGAAGTTGAGCGCGGGCTGATCGGTCGTTCGTTAGGCTTGGTTCTACGACAGGCTCGCAGCACAGGTTGACCGGCATGCGCGTGTTCAGTTTGACGATGGCGGCGTCGCTGCTGATTGGGGCTTTCATGCCGACTGTCCGCGCCGAAACGACCGTCCGTCTCACGCTGGCAAGCGCCACGCCCGGTGGCGGGTTTCCAGTCTATGCCGACGCCCTGATCGCGGCACTGAAGGCGGTCGATCCCAGCCTGGAGATCGAGCAGCGGAACACCAAAGGCAGCGGGCAAAACATCGGATTGCTGGAGCGGCGCGAGGTCGATCTGGCGCTCGTTCAAGGCGAGAGCGCCTATGAAGCCCTGAATGGCGTTGGTCGCGCGAAGGCCGACCTTCGCGTGTTCACGGCGATGTATTCCGCGCCCGGCATGTTCGTGGTCAAGGCCGGCAGTCCCTATCGCGCCATCGGCGATCTCGTGGGCAAGCCGGTGGCGTTCGGTGCCGCGGGTTCGGGGTTGGTGATCTTGGCGAGGTACGTGCTCGACGGCATCGGGCTGAGCCAGACCAGCGACTTCGATGCCAAATTCTTGGACAAAGCAGGCGACGGCCCGCAACTCGTCGCAGACGGCAGCGTGGCCGCGTTGTGGGGTGGCGGCATCGGGTGGCCGGGCTTTCGCGCGGTGGCGAACGTGCCTGGAGGTGGACGCTTCATCGTGCCGACGGCGGACGAAATAGCACGCATCCAGCGCAAGCATCCGTTCCTGAAAACTCTCGTCGTGCCGGCCGGGACCTACCCAGGGCAAGACACCCAACTCACGTCCGTGGGCTCGTGGAGTTTCGTCATGGTCAGGCCGTCACTTGACGCAGACGTTGCTTACCGGCTCGCTAAAGCGCTGCATCAGGCTGAAGCCGACATCGCCAAGCGGTTGCCGGGGGCATCGGAAACGACGGCGGCGAATACGCTGTCGGCATTGCCGCCGGGTGCGGAATTGCATCCGGGCGTACAGCGCTATTATCGCGAGCTCGGATTGATCAAGTAGGGAACCGCCTTTTGCCGCGTGACGTTTGTCCAGAACATCTTCACCGGCCAAGGAGCATTTCGATGCAAAAAAATCCCGTTGGATGGTTCGAAATTTACGTCGGCGACATGGATCGCGCCCGGCGTTTCTACGAAACGGTATTCCAGGTGAAACTGGACAAAATGCCGATGGACGGCTCATTGGACGAGATGCTGGCGTTTCCCATGGAGCAGGGCGGGATGGGTGCCGCAGGCGCGCTGGTGAAAATGAAGGACGGACCATCCGGTGCTGGCGGAACGATCGTGTACTTCATGTCGTCGGATTGTGCGGTCGAAGCCAAGCGCGCGGCCGACAGTGGCGGGCAGATCATGAAGCCGAAATTCGCCATCGGCGAGCACGGGTTCATCACGCTGCTCGTGGATTCAGAGAAGAACGTGATCGGCGTGCATTCGATGAAATAGGTCGACCACGGCCTACGGCAACGATCGCGGCTTACGGCAATAAATATGTCTTTGCGTAGATGTCGCGCAATGGGGCGGCGTAGTCGATGCTGGACAACGCGAGCGTGCCCTCGGTGGGAATGGTTTCCGGATCAGGCGGCCAGGAGCCGTCCGCTTGTCGGCGCAGCAGATGCGCTTCGATCCGGGTCGATTCTACGATCAAAATTTCATGCACGGTCGGAATGGAGGCGTAGGCCCAGACGTTGTCCCACGTATCTTTCTTGTTGCCCGGTGAAATGATTTCGATCAGCAGGATCGGATCGGGCAGCGCGATCTGGCCGGCCGCGTCCGGTGTGCAAGTGACGCCGAGATCGGGGACTCGCATGTTTTTGCGAGCATGAATGCGCGTTTGCACTGCCGGCTCGGTAAGCACGCGGCATTTTACAGAAGCAACGTCTAGATGGTTGCTGATTCGCCGGGCAAGGTCGGCCTGGATGGTGCCATGTGTCGTGCTGGCGGGCGACATTGCGCGGACAATGCCGTCGATGAGCTGATAGCGGGTATCGGTGCCATCGTCCCACGCGATGAATTCGTCGGCAGTCATCGGTTCGATGTGCTGATCGCGGGGATCATCGAGATTGCGGCGTAGGGATGACATGGCGGCTTCTCGTTGCTTTCCGAGGTCACCCTAACACGGCATCGGCCGCGTTGCGAGCGAAGCGCTTAGCTGGGAACCTCGACAGCGGTGCCTTGATGGAAGCGGATGCGCCAAAATGCGGCCAGAGCGGCCGAACTCGAGAAAATCATCGGCCAAAATGGAAGCCATGAAAGCGTGATCGAAACGCGTTTCGGAGCGCCAGAGGTCTTCTTCACGCATGCCGAAGTCGCTGCCCGAGTCCCCTGCGCCCACGGCTCAATCCCAATCGAGCGCGCCTTTGCGCCACTCGTAGGCGAAGCCGATGGTGAGGATGCCGAGGAAGGCCATCATCGACCAGAAGCCGAACGCGCCGACCTCCTTGAACGCGACCGCCCACGGGAACAGGAACGCCACTTCGAGATCGAAGATGATGAACAGGATCGACACCAGATAGAACCGCACGTCGAACTTCATGCGCGCGTCGTCGAAGGCATTGAAGCCGCACTCGTAGGCCGACACTTTTTCCGGATCGGGGTTTCGGATCGCCAACAGGAACGGGGCCACCATCAGCGCCAGCCCGATGAAGCTGGCGACGCCGAGGAAAATGGCGATCGGCAGGTAGTCCATCAGCAGATTAGACTGGGGCATGGGATGTTCCGAAAGGCACGCGGGCACGGTGGTAAACTCTGGTAGCGTAGCGTCGGGCGGGACGCAACAAATTGAAGCCTAAAAGTAGTCAATAATTGCATTATTTGGAAGTGCAATTTAAGATTGTAGTTAAATCTTCAACTGGAATGCCGGCGTGCATTGCGTCGAGCGGCCGGTGAGGTTATGACCGGAGCGGGGGCGATTAGCTCAGCGGTAGAGCGCTTCGTTTACACCGAAGATGTCGGGGGTTCGAAACCCTCATCGCCCACCAGTTTATCGACGGATTATCGCGCTGGCGAACCGATCCGCATGTGCACTCGCTTTATCTTGACTTCGTTGGGGGGAGGCCGTATTGCACGCCCGGTGATGCACTGGTCAAACGGTGCAGCCGCATGGAATTGCGGGAGTAGCTCAGCTGGTTAGAGCGCCGCCCTGTCACGGCGGAGGCCGCGGGTTCAAGTCCCGTCTCTCGCGCCATTCCATTGTATTCGAGGCGGCCCATAGGGCAGTCTCCGTGGTGATTTGGCCGGCCGGCTTGCAGCCACGTAAAACAAGTCGCTAAAGGGCCGTGCGCGCCCGGTCAGGTGTGCCTGGTTCCTTTTGAGGCTTAGTCCTGGAGGGGATTGCAGGCATTTCGAGCCGGGTTTTTTGTTGTCTGCGCGCGAGCGCGACGACTTATGGTGTCTGCGCGCGAGCGCGACGAGGAGCGCGCCATGTCTCAGCCGACTGCACCCAAGGCCAACCTGCCAGCCGACCTGTATGGCGCGCCGCTCGGCCTCGACACCAACATGGTGCACGGGGGCATCCTGCGCTCGCAGTTCGCCGAAACGAGCGAAGCGTTGTTCCTGACGCAGGGCTACGTCTACGACAGTCCGGAGCAGGCCGAGGAACGCTTCAAGAGTGAATCCGGCGGGTTCATTTATTCGCGCTACGCCAACCCGACGCTGGCCATGTTCGAGGAGCGGATGAAGCTGCTCGAGGGCGCTGAAGCCGCGCGGGCAACTGCGTCCGGCATGGCGGCGGTCATGTCGTCGCTGATGTGCTTTCTGAAGGCCGGCGATCATGTGGTGGCGGCGCGCGCGCTGTTCGGCTCGTGCCTGTATGTGGTGCAGGATCTGCTGCCGCGCTACGGCGTGACGTCGACGCTGGTCGATGGCCGCGATCTCGCGCAGTGGAAAAAGGCGATGCAGCCCAACACGCGGGCGGTGTTTTTCGAAAGCCCATCCAACCCGTGCCTCGACCTCGTGGACATCCGGGCGGTGTCTGAGATCGCGCATGACGCCGGCGCGCTGGTGGTCGTCGACAACGTGTTCGCAACGCCGATGTATCAGTCGCCGCTGAAGCTCGGCGCCGACGTGGTGGTCTATTCCACCACCAAGCACATCGACGGACAGGGCCGGTGTCTGGGCGGCGTAGTGCTGGGATCGGACAAGTATATCAAGGAGCAACTGCACCCCTTCTACAAGCACACGGGCGTCGGCATGAGCCCGTTCAATGCGTGGGTGATGTTGAAGGGCCTGGAGACGCTGAGCCTGCGCGTGCGGGCTCAGACGCAAACGGCCAAGCAGGTCGCTGACGCACTCGCGGGCTTGAAAAATAGCGGCGTCACCAAGGTTCTTTTCCCTGGCCGCGACGACCATCCGCAGGCCGAACTCGCCAAGCGCCAGATGTCGGGCGGTAGCACGTTGGTGGCGTTCGAGCTTTCGGGCGGCAAGACAGCCGCTTTCAAATTCTTGAACGCGCTCAAGATCATCAAGCTGTCGAACAATCTGGGCGACGCCAAAAGCCTGATCACCCATCCGGCCACGACCACACATCAACGCCTGAAGCCGGAAGACAAGGCGATCCTCGGCATTTCCGATGGTCTGGTCCGTTTGTCGGTCGGGCTGGAAACGCCGGCCGACTTGATTTCCGACCTCGAGCACGCCGTACGGGTGGCTGTGGCTTGACGGCACTGGGCACTGTCGCCGCCCGAACAAAGCGCGCGACAGCAGCCCTCGGCGTGCGATATACCGGGCCTCATGAACGTCATCACTAAAACCACCGATCTGGCGGCCCTCTGCGCGCGCCTCGCCCGCCACCCCTACGTGGCTGTCGATACCGAATTCATGCGCGAAACGACCTTCTGGCCCAAGCTATGCCTGATCCAGTTGGCCGGGCCGGACGAGGCCGCCTGTGTCGATCCGCTGGTGCCGGGGCTCGATCTGCAGCCGTTTTTTGCGTTGATGGCCGATTCCGCGGTGCTGAAGGTGTTTCACGCCGCGCGTCAGGATGTCGAAATCGTCTACGTGCAGGGCAAGATCATCCCGCATCCGCTGTTCGACACGCAGGTCGCCGCAATGGTGTGCGGGTTCGGCGAGAGCATTTCATATGTGAACCTCGTCAAGCAATTGACGAACGTCGATATCGACAAGACCTCGCGCTTTACCGACTGGGCGCGACGGCCTTTGTCGCAGCGGCAACTCGAGTACGCGCTGGGTGACGTGACGCACTTGTGCGACGTATATCTGAAGCTGCAGGCCGAACTCCAGGCGACGGGGCGTGCGCACTGGCTGGAGCAGGAAATGGCCGTGCTGGAAGACACTCGCAGTTACGAGACCAAGCCCGAAGACAGCTGGCGCCGGCTGAAAGCGAAAGTGCGCGGCCGTAAAGGTCTGGCCGTGCTGATCGAATTGGCGGCATGGCGTGAGAAAGCGGCACAGAGCCAGGACGTTCCGCGCAACCGTATTCTGCGCGACGAGCAACTCTACGACATCGCCAATCACATGCCGACGGAAGTGGATCAGTTGGCCGAGATGCGCACGCTGTCGACCGGCTTCGCCAAATCCGGTCGCGCGCGCGAGATCGTCGACTGCGTGAATGCCGGCTTGAAGCGCGATATGAAAACGTTGCCGGCGCAGGAGCAGGGGGTGGTCGTGCCGCCGGACAAGTTGGCGCTGGTGGAATTGTTGCGCGTGCTGCTGAAGGCGTCGGCGGCGCGCAACCGGGTCGCGCCGCGTCTGATCGCCGATACCGAAGACATCGAGCGCATCGCCACCGAAAAATCTCCAGACGTTCCCGCGCTCAAGGGATGGCGTAGCGAGTTGTTCGGCGACGACGCCTTGCGGCTGAAAGCGGGCGAGTTGGCCATTTCGGTGGTCGGCGGGCAGGTGGTGGCTGTGCCCCTGACGTCGCCATTGGCGCCGCGCTCCTGAGCCCACGCACGCCCTTCGAGGGCGACGGAAAGTCTTCGATTTACCGTTTGCCTACTGTGAGGTGTGGCGCCGCCGGTGTCTTGCGCATGGCGCGCCATTGAACGTTCAAACAATCTACCCGAAGGATCTCCCATGCTCGGACGCGTATGCCGGAGCCGTTTTGCGTTGCCTGCCGCAGGTTTGATGGCCGTCGGATCGTGGCTGGCTGGGGTGCCGGTGGCAGCAGCCCCACCCGAAGGCGGCGCGTTTGCTGCGTGTGCGGCCGATCTGGCCAAGATGTGCCCCGGGGTCGAGGCCGGCGGCGGCAAGAAAATGCGCTGCCTGCAGCAGAATCAAACGCAGTTGTCCCCAGCCTGCGATGCGGCCGTAAAGGCGCGCATCGAGGCGCGCGTCAACCGCCTGGGTGGACCTGCCGCAGCGACGGCGGTCCCGCCTGCGCCGGCAGGAGGCGCGGAAGCGGCTGCAGGCAAATCCGGTCGCCTCGGCAAAGCCTGCCAAACCGAGCTTGCCGCCATGTGCGGCGCGGAAACCGGCGGCAAACGCATGGTGTGCCTGACGACCAACGAAGCCAAACTCGGACCCGCATGTGCCGCCGTCGTCGCCCAACGCAAGCAGGTGCGCGAAGTGGCGAAGGCCGCCTGCGTGACCGACGCCGCGACCTTCTGTGCGACGTCGAAGGGGCCTGAGAGGCTGCGGTGTCTCGAAACCAACAAGGCGAAACTGTCGCCGGCGTGTCTGGGTATCGTCGAGAAGCGCGCGGCGCGTCAGGCAGCATCACCCCAGTCGGTTCCCCCGAAGCAGTAATGCGAGCGGAGCCTTTCTGCAGCGGCGGAAGATCCCGGACATTGATCGCGAAGACGCGATGGATTCCGGGATGACGATCCGGAATTCTACGGCTGGCTTTATGGCTCGTCTGCACCGAGCGGCACCGCCAGTTCGAGCGCGTAGGGTCCGCCGCCCCGTCCCGGCCGCGACGACAGCAACACGAAGCGTTCGACAATGATCGGCTGCAGCCGCAACCCGCCCGTGTCAGCCAGAAACCGCGCCAGCATCGCCGGCCGCGCATAACGCACGCGCGCCAGCGTGATATGCGGCTTGAACGGATGTTCGGCTGGCGGCAAACCGGCGAGCCGCGCGATCCGGTCATGCGTCTTCTGTAACGCAACCAAGGCCGGATCGGGCTTTACGGCCGCATAGACAATCGTTTCGCCGCTGCCGCCGAAGGTGCCGGTGCCGTTAATTTCCAGCGTCAGCGGATCGGCGTTGACGGCGTCGAGATGCGCCGCGATCTCGTCGGCGACGGCATCGGTGACATCGCCGAAAAAGCGCAGCGTGAGGTGCAGGTTGTCGGCGGACGTCCAGCGCGCGCCACTGATTTCGCCACGCAGCAGCGACAAGTGCGTGCGCGCCATGTCCGGCAGTTCGAGTGCGGTAAACAAGCGCGGCATGCGGTCTTTCCTCGCCCAGACGCTGCAAATCACCCCTTCGCCGCAGCGAGCCTGCGGGACTGCACACGGCCGAGCAACTCTTCGACCTTGGGCAGGATATCGGCGACGATAGCCTCGATCCCTTTGGCATTGGGATGCACCCCGTCGGGCAGACTGAGGCGCTGCTGCAGCGCAGTTTTTTCCAGAAAGAACGGGTACAGCAGCAAACCGTACTTGGCAGCGAGATCGGGGAAAATGCGATCGAAGGCCTTGGTGTAGGTATCTCCCAGCGACTTCGGCGCCAGCATGCCGGCCAGCAGAATATCGGCCTTCTGGGCTTGAAACCCTTTGATCATCGCTTCCAGATTGATTTTGGCCGCACCCGGATCGAGGCCGCGCAAGGCATCGTTGCCGCCGAACTCCAGGATGATCGCATCCGCGTCTGGAGGGACCGCCCAGGCCACCCGTTCGCGCCCCGCGGACGTGGTATCGCCCGAAACCGCCGCGTTGATCACCTCGACGTTGTGCCCGCGCTGCCGCAGGGCCTTGCCCAGCACCACCGGAAACGCCTCGCTCGGCGCCAGCATATACCCAGCCGATAGGCTGTCCCCGAACGCGACGAGCTTGATCGGCTTTGACGGTGCCGCCGTCTGCGCGGTTGCCACAACCGTTGTCGCCAGCAGCGCCACGGCCAGCATCATGGCCGCCTGGCGGCATCGTCCCGCATTGACGTTGAGTAGCCATGCGCCCATCTGAGTGCAGCAACGGCCCATCGTCGTCTCGCCATAAATCATCGCCACCGCCAGCTCCATTATCGTCATGTCTAAGCTACGAATATCAGCGCGGCCAAAGCAAGGCCGAGAGGATTACGCACGATGACCCTTGCTTCGCCGACGTTGGCAGCCCCCCCGCAACAGCGCGCGTCTGTTTCGCCGGTCGTCGATCTCAGCGACGTGGGCTTGACGCTCGACAGCCGCGCGGGTGCGGTGGAAATATTGAAGTCGGTGAGCTTTTCGCTTCCGGCGGCTCAGTCGGTGGCGATCGTCGGGCCGTCGGGGTCGGGCAAAACGTCGCTGCTGATGATCATGGCAGGGCTCGAGCGCGCCACCCGAGGCAACGTGCAGGTGGTCGGACAGGATTTCTGCCGCCTCAGCGAGGATGCGTTGGCGCTGGTGCGCGGGCGCGACATCGGCATCGTATTCCAGTCGTTTCATCTCGTGCCGACCATGACCGCGCTCGAAAACGTGGCGCTGCCGCTGGAACTGGCCGGCCGAGCCGATGCCTTCGCGGTGGCGGCAGCGCGGTTGGCGGAAGTGGGGTTATCGCCTCGCGCCGAGCACTTTCCAGCACAACTCTCGGGCGGCGAGCAACAGCGGGTCGCGCTGGCCCGCGCGCTGGCACCCAAGCCGAAGATCCTGTTCGCCGACGAGCCGACCGGCAATCTCGATGCCGCCACCGGCGCACAAGTCACCGAACTGCTGTTCGACCTGCATCGCGTGAGCGGCACGACGTTGATTTTGGTCACGCACGATCTCGGTCTCGCCCGCCGCTGCGATCGCGTCATCCGCATGCGCGACGGCCAAGTGATCGAAGATGGCGCGTCCAACAAGGCCTGACGCGCGCACAGTTCGTCACTCTCTCGTTCGTCATCTCGGCGCAGGTGT
The DNA here is from genome assembly GCA_031365465.1 of Hyphomicrobiaceae bacterium. Taxonomy (GTDB): domain Bacteria; phylum Pseudomonadota; class Alphaproteobacteria; order Rhizobiales; family Hyphomicrobiaceae; genus JABFRJ01. The sequence continues at coordinate 9,375 of JANLYD010000112.1, read as the reverse complement.
TCCGTGGCGGCTGATTGGGGGTAAACGGAGAGGCGTCTCTCAGGTCTGAACGATGGCATGCTCAACGGTGGGAACGGCTCGTGGTCGAATCATTGGTTCAGTGATTTGAGCATGTGTGTGATGGACCGGTCGGGCCGCTGTTCGATGTGGTCGACCGCGTATCCGTGCCGGCCATACCATTTGACCAGATGGTCGAGCCGCGTGCCGGTATACAGACGAAGTGTCGTCAGCCCCAGCGATGCAGCTCTGTCCTCGGCAGCAGCCAGCAGCTTCCCGCCAAGGCCGTGCGGCTGTTGCGCTGGGTCGGTTGCAATGCTCCAGATCAGCAGGTGATCGGAGTGCGCTTGCACGATGAGGGCCCCGCACAAACCGGCGTCTTCGAACGCCAGCCAGACCTCCATGGTCGCGAGAATGTCGGCATAGTCGGCCTGCAGCGGGATCGGCTCCACGCCCAGCAGAATGCGATTCTTCGCATAAGCGGCGTGTTGCAAGGCGACGAGGGCGTCGAGATCATCGGCCGTGGCGCGGCGCAGCGTCATTCACCCGGCCTCGGTGCCGCTTTCGTGAGTGCCCGCAGCGACACTTTCTGATGCCCGGCCGCGTCGAAATTCGCGGGCGCTAGCCACGTCTCGTAGGCGGTCCGCAGCTTCGGCCACTCCTCGGCGATCATGGCGAACCAACTGGTGTCGCGCGTGCGCCCTTTGACGATGACCGCACGGCGGAAATGTCCTTCGTAGGTAAAACCAAATCGCTCGGCGGCAGCCCGCGAGGGCGCGTTGAGCGCATTGCATTTCCACTCGAACCGGCGATAACCGAGCGTATCGAACACGTATTTCGCAAACAGATAGTTGGCTTCCGTGCTGACGGCAGTGCGGGCCATCGCAGGTCCCCAATAGATACTACCCGTCTCGATGACCCGATTCGCTGGATCGATGCGCATCAATGTCTGCCGCCCTTCGACCTTGCCGGTCCGCTTGTCGACGACGGCGAAGAATAGCGGATCCGTGCTGAGCGCGACGCCTTCGAGCCATGTCTGAAATTCGGCGCGGCTGACCGGCGGCTCCTCGAACAAATACAGGAAGCGCGCTGCGGCGTCGGGCGGTGTCGAGGCGCGATAGAGGTCGTCGCCATGCCGCGCGGGATCGAGCGGTTCGAGGCGGCAGAAGCGGCCGTCGAGCACGACGCGGGCGGGGCGCTCAGCCGGTGCCGAGGGAACCTGCGGGCCGATCGGCAGGCCGGTGCCGGCATCCGTCTCGCGCGGAATTTGCGCGTCGTGCGAAACTGTCATTGCAATGGTTTCCAGAAATTTCGGGGATCGCTATTTCGTCGGCACCGCAGTGAGCCGTTTGATCATGTGCGTCAACTGCCGGTCATCGACGATCTCGATGGTTTCGATCGCGTAGCCATGACGCCCATACCATCCGATCAACGACTGTTGCACAGCGCCGGTGTTCAGTCGAATGATCTGGCGGGAGAGTTGCGCCGCCCGCACTTCGGCAGCGTCCAGCATGATCTGGCCGAGCCCCTGGCCCTGCGCGTCGGGCGCCGCCGCAATCGACCAGATCAGCAGGTCCGCCTCTCGCACATCCAGGATCAGCACGCCGCGCAACCGGTCGCGCTCCTCGGCCAGCCAAACTTCCATGTGCGCGATGATATCGGCGTAGTCGGCTTTCAGCGGCGCGGGTTCGAGCCCCAGTAGATGCTGGCGATGATAGGCCGCCAGTTGCAGCGCCTCGATGGTCGCCCGGTCGGCATCGGTGGCGCGGCGAAAACGGATCGGTGCGGGCGGCGGGCGCGCGGCAGTGGCCGGCGCTTCCGGCGCGGGCTTGCGTGGCGGCGGTTGGTCAGTTGCTGGATCGGACGCTGGCGGATCGGCTGTCACAATGCAAAACCACCATCGACGAGGAAGGTCTGGCCAGTGGTGAACGCGGCTTCGTCAGAGGCGAGATAGACCGCCATCGCCGCGATCTCTTCGGCGGTGCCGAGACGGCCCATCGGTTGCCGGTCGACGAACATCTGGCGCACGTCCTCGTCGGTTTTTTTGAGCACCTTGGCTTGAGCAGCGATCCGCGCGTCGAGCGAGGGCGACTGCACCGTGCCCGGGCAGATCGCATTGCACCTGACGCCACGGCGAATGAAGTCGGCGGCGACTGCTTTGCTCAACCCGATGACGGCCGCTTTGGTTGCGCCGTAGGCATAGCGATTGGGAATGCCGCGCACCGAACCCGCGCCCGAGGCGATGTTGACGATCGATGTCGACGTTTTGTTTGACGCCGCCCGTTCGAGCATGCCCGGCACGAACGCGCGGATCGTGCGGTGCATCGACTTCACGTTGAGGTCGAACGAAAAGTCCCAATCGGCCTCCGAGCACTCGAGCACGCTGCCGGCGTGCACGAAGCCGGCGGCGTTGAAGAGAATGTCGATGCCACCGATGCGCTTGGCCGCGTCCTCGACCGACTTGGTGTTGCGCACGTCGATGATGTGCGTCTCGGCGATGCCTTCGTCGCGCAGGCCTGCGAGCGCCTTGAGGTCGATGTCGGACGCGATCACTTTGGCGCCCTCGCGTGCGAAGGCGATGGCGGTCGCGCGTCCGATGCCGGCGCCCGATGCGGTGCAGAATGCGATTTTACCTGTGAGCCGGCCGGTCATGATTTGTCCCTTGCGAAGATGGAATGAAGGCGAGCCGGCGGAAACGTCGTTTTGCCGTAAGTGAAGGTTCCCTGGGTTTGAATCTCTTCGGCGGCGGCGAGCAGTCCGCCCAAGGCGGCACGCGCCAGTCCCGCGCCGACGCTGATGCGCCGCACGCCGAGACGACTGAGATCGGCCACCGTCAGATGCGTCATACCGGGGGCCACCAGCACATTCACGGGCTTCGACGTCGCCTTCACGATCTGCTCGATCTGGCCGAGGTCGGAAGGCCCGGGCGCATAGACCACGTCGCAACCGGCATCGGCATAGGCTTTCAGCCGCACGAGGGTGTCAGCCAGATCGGGCCGGCTATGCAGGAAGTTTTCCGCCCGTGCGGTCAGCGTGAAGGGAAACGGCAGCGCACGCGCCGCAGCGACGGCGGCCTTGACGCGCGCGACGGCGAGTTCGAGCGGATAGATCGGATCAGACGGATTGCCGGTGGCGTCTTCGATGGAGCAGCCGACCAGACCGGCGGCCGCCGCCATCGGGATGGTTTGGGCGGCAGCGTCTGGAGCGTCGGCAAACAGGTTTTCGAGGTCGGCGCTGACCGGCAGGGGTGTCGCCGCACAGATGGCAGCCGCATTGGCCAGCGACTCCGCGCGACTGATGTGTCCGTCGTTGCGGCCGAGCGTGTAGGCAAATCCGGCACTGGTCGTGGCCAGCGCCTTGAAGCCCAGGTGCGCGAGCACTTTGGCGCTCCCGGCATCCCACGGGTTGGGGATGACGAAGGTGTCGGCACCCGCGTGCAGCGCGCGGAACCGTTCACCCTTCTCGAGTTGCGACGCTATGTCTGACGGCATCGACGGCTCCTGCGGCTGATCGGGTGCCGAGTATAGCCGTCTTTGCGGCGGACGAAAGCGTCGACCGGCGGTCAACGTTTATTGCGTCAACCGCAGTGGCATGGACTTGAGGGCGATGTCGCGAAACGATGCGCGCAAAGCGTCGCCGGTCGTGGCGTTGTAGAATTTACTCGCGTCGGACGCGCAGCCTTGCAGCGTCTCGATTGCCGCCGCATTGCCACCCAGGTCGAAGCCGACGGTGTAGACGATGATGCCGGCCAATTTCATCTGCGCGCACAGCGAACGTGCCTGGGTCGTCGCATCGCCACCCGAATAAGACACGTTGTACTCTCCGTCGGTCATCAGAACGGCGATTTTTTTCAATTTGGGTTCGCCATTTGAGAGGGTGTTCGTGAGTTCTGAATACTGTCCCGGATGCGATTTGGAATCGAACAGGGTTTTCCAATTCGGAGAGAGCAGATACCAAGCCCACGCGGTGCCGAGATGCCCAGCCGTCGCACCACCAGCCGACAGTCCGTCGACGGCCGTCTTGAGATCGACCTTCTGGTCGCTGAGTGGCACCACCTCGGCCGACTCGCAAGGCGAAGACGGCGCTACGTCTTCGAGCGGAGTGACGTAGGAACCCGAAGCCGGACGTTCGTCGGTCAACGCGTCCGTGCCGGTGCGTTCGGCGACGCACCCTGCATAGGGACCGCTCGACATCAATTTGCCCGTCGCGCCCTCGAACAGGCGCTGATCGAGTTTCACGGCGCGAGAAAACGGGGCCATTCCGACCCGCGATTTCGACCGGCTCTGGTCGTCGGCGACCACGATGTCGATGAGATCGCGCGCGGCGCCCTGCAGGTCGACGAGCTTTTGCCCGCTCATCGAGCCGGTCACGTCGAGCATCATGACGAGTTCGACATCGCTGTGGGTCCCAGTTCCCGAGCCGAAACTGGCCATGCCGCTGTTGCGAAAGGGCAGTTTGTCGATGCCGATCGTGCGCAGGAATGTCGTGGGCTGGCTGAGAGTGGCGACCCCGAGGATGGTGGTGCCGTTGTCGGTCACCGAGAAGGTGATGTCGCCGTCGACCGCGATGCGCAACCTGACCGGTGCGATGAAGGCCTCTGCCGCAGCGATGGCTTCGGTGTCGGTGCCACCGACCTGTTTGATGCGCGCGGCGGCCAATACGGCAGCGTCCAGACTGCCCTGGAAGGCGGATCGCGCCCGGATCACGCGGGTGAAGTCGAGTGCGCCGCCGACGAAGCCGAACAGCACGAAAATGGAAATTGCAAAGATTAGCGCGACCGAGCCGCTGGTCTCCCGCTCGAGGTCACGCAACCGCGATACGGCCGGTGAGCGTCGCGAACCCGTCGGAGCTGCATGTGACATCGGATGCCTCGGGGTGGAAAATGGGTGCAAGGTCCGAAGATCATCGTCACGACAGGTCAAATTTTTCGTTAAAATGAGCCGATGTCGCCCGTTTCGACGCCATTCCCGTCCGTCAGCGTTAACAAGGTCTGAATGCCAGTGCTCAGCAGTGTAGATGCTTGACATAGGGCGGCATGTTGCCGACTTTATCGCCAAAACCGTTCTGGAAGTTCTGCACATCTAAGCAAGCGCCGAGAGAGCAAACTGCCCAACGATAATGCCCTTACTCTACCACTGGCTGCGTGCCGCTTTGGCGCGGTGTTAAGCGCGCGGCGCATGGGTTCATGGGGCCGCTACGTTACGCCTGTACCTGTATATGTCTTTGGTTTTTAGGTGTGTTTGATGGCATCGAAGGGTCGCAAAAAGGAAACATTGTACGATCTGAGTAGACTACCTGTCACGAAGGAAGTTGAAGGGGCAATTCTCGTTGATTTGATAACGGAGTCAGATCGCTCCGCCGCGATCAATGGCTGTGCAATAGTTGATTCCGCCCTCGTGAAGGCAATTAGTTCTCGGTTTGTGGAAGATGATGACTTCTTTGAGTCGCTGTTTTATAGTCAAACAGCCCCGCTCCAGTCGTTCTCTTCTCGTATCAAAATTGGATATGCAATTGGTCTGTATGGACCTCAATTTCGAAATACTCTTAATATCATACGCAACGTTCGCAACGCGTTCGCTCACACTGCAGTCCCGCTAGATTTTAGACACCACCTTGTAATTAACGAGTGCAAGGATTTGCCCGCGGTGTTGAAAGCTGAAGTGACAATTACGATGGATGATGGCAAGTCGGTCGAAATGAAACGAAAAATGACGCCTTGGCGCGAGCGGTACGTTTACAATTGCTTTGTCTGCATTGCTAAACTTGAAGAAAGATCAAATTATTACGCGAACAAACGCATTACCGCTGACTTCCTTGATTAGCGGCCTTAAAGGCTGCCTCCACAATGCGCCGCACGGCGCTCTCATACGGTTCATAGTCTTCATTTAAGCGCACCAATTCTCAAACAGCAACTCGCATCCTGTGATGAGGGTTCAGTGCTTTCAAGGTTTGCGTTGTTTCCTGATATTGTCCCAATAGGCGAGGCGTTTGCGAATATCGCGCTCAAAACCGCGCTCGGGCGGATCATAATATCGCGGCCGCGCGGCCATTTCGTCGGGAAAATAGTTTTGACCCGAAAAGCCGTCGGGCGTGTCGTGGTCGTATTGATAGCCCTCGCCGTAGCCTTCCGCCTCCATCAGTTTCGTCGGTGCATTCAAAATGATTTTGGGTGGCGCGACACTGCCGGTGTCCTTGGCGGCGCGGCTGGCCGCTTTGAAGGCGACATACACCGCATTCGATTTCGGTGCGGTGGCGAGATAGACCACCGCCTGCGCCAGCGCCAGTTCGCCCTCCGGCGAGCCCAGGAAATCGAAGGCGTCCTTGGCGGCATTGCACACGGCGAGGGCCTGCGGATCGGCCAGGCCGATATCTTCCACCGCCATACGCACCAGCCGCCGGGCCAGAAACAGGCGGTTCTCGCCCCCCTCCAGCATCCGGCAGAACCAATACAGCGCGGCGTCGGGGTCGGAGCCGCGCACCGATTTGTGTAGCGCGCTGACCAGATTGTAATGGCCCTCACGGTTCTTGTCGTAGAGCGGCGCGCGGCGTTGCACGAGCGTGCTCAGCCGGTTCCGGTCGAGCGTCGCGTCGGTGGCTGCGACCGAGGCGAATATCTCCTCGGCCATGTTGATGACGCTGCGTCCGTCCCCGTCCGCCATGGCGATCAGCGCCTCGCGCGCCTCCCCATCCAGCGGCAACGGCCGGCCCTGCAGCGCTTCCGCCCGCCGCAGCATCGCCTCGAGCGCCGCCTCGTCGTGCCGTTCCAGAGTCAGCACACTCGCCCGGCTCAACACGGCCGCGTTCAGCTCGAACGACGGGTTCTCGGTGGTGGCGCCGACCAGCGTGATCGTGCCGTCCTCCATGTGGGGCAGAAAGCTGTCCTGCTGCGAACGGTTGAAGCGATGGATTTCGTCGACGAACAGCAGTGTTCCCTTGCCCTGCTCGCGCCGGATTTTCGCGCGGTCGAACGCCTTGCGCAGATCCTGCACACCAGAAAAGATCGCCGACAGTTGCTCGAACTCGAGTTTCGTCTCTGTTGCGAGCAGCCGCGCAATCGTCGTCTTGCCGGACCCCGGCGGCCCCCACAGGATCAACGATCCCAAGCGGCCGGCCGCCAGCATGCGCGTCAGTGTGCCTTGGGGGCCGACGATTTTGTCCTGGCCCACTACGTCGGCCAAGCGCGCTGGACGCAGGCGATCGGCGAGCGGCCGTGGCGCCCCCGTCTGCAGTCCCGCCGCTTCGAACAGATTTGTCATCGTCGTTTGTCGTTGCCGGGCTCGAGCAGTGTCAACCGCCACGGGCTCACACGTCCGTCGCCATTGCCGCTCAACATGATGGCCAGGATCAAGGCGCTGCCGGCCGACACGGCCAGAAAGCCGGCAATCGCTAAAGCCGCCGCACTTCGGATGTGTTCCGGCAAATCTTCCACGACCAGAACCGACGGCCGCTGGCTTTTGGGCTGATAGCGGATTTTGAGATTTGCCCGCGCCAGCCTGCTGCCGAGGCGAAGTTTGCGGCCGAGTTCGTTGGAGATCTGCACGCCGCCCGCCCGGTAGGTGACACCCTCCGCGTCCTGCCAGGACAGGTCGACCGAACCGCCCGAACCGATCTGCCGGCGGGTTGCGGCTTCGATGGTGGCAATGGTCTCGCGGCTGCGGACAGTCTGCATCGCCAACAGCGCCACTTTAGCCAGGCCGAGCACCACCAGCACCACGCCCAGCCCCACCGACAGCCGCCCTACCAGCAGCATGGCTCCGCGCCAATCCGTAACTCCGCGCCAGTCCATGCTCATGTGTTCTCGCTCATCCAACGGCAGGGGCGTGCGGCGCGCTGCGACCCAGGCCGACGGTCACTCTCACTCTTTCGATTGAGCTTCTACTGCGGAATCCGGAAAGTCGTCGATGAGATATCGTATGAAATTCTCAGGCTTGATGCGCCGCTCGCTTTTTGCCCATCCGCGCACCGAAATGCCTGCGAGATGCACGGTTTCGGGCGTGCCGGACAGTAATGGATGCCACCAGTCGAGCCCACGTCGCTCCTCGACGCGCCGATACCCACAGGTTTCCGGCAGCCAGGACAAACTGCGCACCTGCGCCGGATCGATCTGGATGCAATCTGGCACGTGCAGTTGGCGGCGCGGATAATCCCGGCATTTGCAACTGTGCAGGTCGAGCAGTTTGCAGGCCACCTTGGTCAAGTGGATCTGGCCGGTGTCTTCGTCCTCGATTTTGTTGAGGCAGCAGCGCCCGCAGCCATCGCACAGGCTTTCCCACTCGGCAGCCGTCATCTCGTCGAGCGTCTTGGCGTCCCAGAAGGGCGAAGGCGTTGCCTCAGCCTCGCCCCCCGTGCCCCCGATATGGCCAGCCTTCGCCTGCTCGGGACCGGTCTTGCCAGCTTCGGTTTTGCCAGCCCCCGTTTTATCTGCCGTAGTTTTGCCAGCCTGTGTCACGCCAGCCTCTCGTGTGCCCATGCCTGAATATGCCATACTTGGTTGCGCCATAGTTGGGTATGATAGAATTGTCTGCTAACGGCATCGGCAGCGGTCAGGACAGTTGATTCCCGGCATGGTAAAGGCAGTGGCGCATTTTCAGCCGCGCGTCACTTCGATAGTTGAGCGTTACTGATAGTCGAGCGTCACTTCGATACTAGAAACGGTGGTCGATCTTGCAGGATTACGATCCAAAGCGCATCCCGAAGCGGCGGTCAGTCAATTGGCTGGGCATCGACGCGTGGATCGATTCGAATGTGGCGGCGGGCTGGGAAGGCTTCAAGGATCGCTATAACGCCGCATCCAGTTACTTCGCCCGCTTTCGCCTGACGGGCATTTCGCGCTTCGGCACCGAGTTGGCCTCAGAAAGCCTGACGTTGCTGGCGGGCGGGCTGGTGGTGATCTACCTCGCCGCGCTGCCCGCATTACTGGACTTCGACGAAAGCAAGATCGGCGCGACCAAATACAGCGTCAAGTTCCTGGACCGGTACGGCAACGAGATCGGTATGCGCGGCATTCTGCAGAACGATGCGGTGCCGCTGGAAGAGACGCCCGACCATCTGATCAAAGCGACGCTCGCCACCGAAGACCGGCGCTTCTTCGAACATTTCGGCGTCGATTTTCTGGGCACGTTTCGCGCACTCGTCACCAACGTCAATGCGGGTGAGACGATACAGGGCGGCTCCACGCTGACACAGCAGTTGGCCAAAAATCTGTTCTTGAGCCCCGAACGCTCGTTCACCCGTAAACTGAAGGAAGTCTATATCGCGTTCCTGCTGGAAAGCCGGTTTTCCAAGCGCGAGATCCTCAAGATGTATCTGGATCGCGCCTACATGGGCGGCGGCGCGTTCGGCATATCGGCGGCGGCTCAGTTCTACTTCGGCAAATCG
>JANLYD010000091.1:0-2648 GCA_031365465.1 Hyphomicrobiaceae bacterium | reverse complement strand
GTCTTACCCTGGGAGACCTTTCCGTTTCTCTGGACGATCCAGAACAGGATGTTGGCAACGGCATCTGACGGACGGGAAGGAGTTAGCCGAGGCCGTAGTAGCGCGCTCATGTCTCGTCATGATGCGTGAAGGGCCGAATTCAGCAGCCGTCGTGGCGAAGCGCGCGGGGCGCGACGAGCAGTCCGGGTCAACTCGATGGGCGTGAAGCGGCAGCAAGGCAGCGGCGACTAGAAAGACCTCTTCGATGAGGCTCTGATGGCATCGCTGCGCCACGGCAGAACCGGGGACGGCGGAACCGAACCTGGACTGTGCGTGGAGCCTCAATCGTCCACGGCGTGGAACCGGCAACGAGCCTTGACGAAGGCACTGATAGAAGAGATCGCGGGTTCCGCGAACCTCAACCGGGCCTACGCGCGGGTCAAAGCGAACAAGGGTGCGGCAGACGTGGACGGCATGTCCGTCTCCGAATTGCTGCCCTGGATCAAAGTGAACCGTGACAGGCTCATCGTCTCGCTGATTGACGGGTCCTACCAACCCACGACCGTGCACGGGGTCGAGATCCCCAAGCCCGGCGGCGGGGTGCGCAAATTGGGCATCCCGATCCCAGATCAAGTGTCCGGGACGGTGGACCGCCTCGTTCAGCAGGCGATTGCTCAAGTCCTGGAAGCGATCCTCGACCCGGCGTTCTCGCCGTCGAGTTTCGGTTTCCGTCCGGGGCGCAGCGCTCATCATGCGCTCGCTCAGGCCCAGCGGTATGTAGCCGGCGTGCGTCAGATCGTCGTGGACATCGACCTGGAAAAGTTCCTTCGACCGGGTCAACTACGACGTGCTGATGGCCCGCCTCGCCTGGCGCATTGGCGACAAACGCCTCCTGGCTATTATCCGTCGCTTTCTGCAAGCTGAGATGATGCAAGGCGGCGTCTGCATCGGACGGCATGAGGGAACGCCGCAAGGTGGCCCGCTGTCGCCGCTGCTCGCCAATCTTCTGCTCGACGATCTTGACAATGAACTGGAACGTCGGGGCCATCGCTTCTGCCGGTATTCCCATGACTGCAACATCTACGTGCGGTCACGCGCGGCAGGCGAACGGGTGATGGCGTCGGTCGTGGCTTTCCTCGAAGGCCAACTCCGCCTCAAGGTCAACGCGCAGAAAAGCGCCCTCGCTCCCGTGATGGAACGCTCTTTCCTCGGCCATCGCCTCCCGTGCGACGGGCGGATCGGCATCGCGCCGAAAAGCTTGGATCGCGCAAAGGCGAAGTTTCGGCTCCTCACCCGGCGCAATCGGGGGATCGCGCTGGAACGTATGATCGTGGAGGTGAACGGCTTCACTTGCGGGTGGGTCACGTACTTCCGCCACGCTTCCTGCAAGGGCACGCTCGGGAAACTCGACGCATGGCTTCGTCGTAAACTCCGCTGCGTTCGCCTGAAACAGTGCAAGCGCGCTAAACCGGTGTCCGGCTTCCTCCGGAAACAGGGCATTCCGGCGTGGCGCACGTGGACACTGGCCGCTTCGGGTAAAGGATGGTACGCAATGCCGCGAGCCCCACGGCTCACGAAGCCATGACCATTGCATGGTTCGAGGCGACCGGGCTCGTCGCCCTCTCGGCCCTCACGCCAATTTACAACCTGCTGGAAACCGCCGTGTACGATGAGTATGCCCGGTGGTGTGAGAGGGGGAGACCGAAAGGAATCCCCCGACTCGATTTTTGCGCACAAAAAGACGGGTGGCTCCGGAGGCCGTCCCTCCGGTTGGGTGCGGGACTAGTCCCGCTCGCGAAGCGAAGTCGCGGCGTTTTTCAAGCCGTTCGACCGTGCGGATGCCGCCCCTCACCCATTTAGGTTTTGGCGCCTGCGCGCCGGTCCCTCTCCCCGTCAAAACGAGGAGAGGGAATATTCCTACTCTGCAGCCGTCTGAACGGCACGCGCATTGTGCCCAACTGCCATGAAATTGGGTCGTACTTCAGCCGGATCGAAATGGTCGACCGCGATCACGCGCGCCGTCAAGGCTTCGACTTCGCGCAGTAGCGTGCCTTCGGCATCGGTGATGACCGACTTCTTCACGGCATCTCCAATCCAGTCGATGCCATGGTAGCGCTGAATGATGCCGTTGCGGATCGCTTTGTCGAGCTTCTTTTCGGCAGGTTCGGCTGCAATCACCTTTTCCAACGTGACTTCCAGCAGGCCGGTTGGATCGGTCACGTCCTTTGATACGAACATGTAGCGGGTCAGTCGGTCGCGAACTTCACCTGGCTCCATCACAAGGCGCACCACGTCATGGGCCAGAGCATCCGACGCTGGCTTATAGTGGCCACCGAGTGGATAGACGATCATGCGCATGAAAACGCGCGCCCAGGCGACGGGGAAGTTTTCAATCGTGCCGCGCAGTGCGACCTGGAACCGATAGAGACCGTTTTGGGCGGCCATCGCCACGATCAATTGGTCCGCGGCGGGCTTGCCGTCATCTTCGTAACGCTTGAGCACGCAGGCGGTCATGTAGAGTTCGGAAAGCGCGTCAGCCAAACGTCCGGTGAGCTTCTGCTTAACCTTCAAGCCGCCGCCGAGCAACGCCACGGTCAGGTCAGCGACGAGTGCGAAGTTCCGAGATGCGCGCGATAGCTGCCGATAGTATTCGGCGGTGCCGTAGGCCT
>JANLYD010000083.1:0-2773 GCA_031365465.1 Hyphomicrobiaceae bacterium | reverse complement strand
GCTATGCCACTGCACCGTATCGGCCAGCGTCTGCACGTTGCCGCGCACCGCCAACCAGAACGCTTCGCCGTCATCGACGCCCATCGACGCCAACCTCGCCGCGACATCAGAATACGGCAGCATGTGCAGCAGCTTCGCGTTCAACGCCTGCAATTCCGCGATATCGAATCGCGACGGCGAACGCGACAACTTGCCGAGATCGAACGTGGCAGCCAACTCCTGCAACGTCAGTACCGGATGCACCGAGTCCGACGTGCCGATCAGCGCGCCCAGCGCATTGACCGCCATCGGCTCGAGCCCCGCCTCGCGAAAACCTTCGACCGACAACGACCCGAGCCGCTTCGACAGCGCTTCGCCTTCGCTGCCGACGAACAGCGAGTAATGCGCCATGTCCGGCACTTTGCCGCCCAGCGCCTCGAAGATCTGCGCCTGCACACCCGAGTTCGTCACGTGATCTTCGCCGCGAATGATGTGCGTGATCTTCGTGTCGATATCATCCACGACACTGGTGAACGTATACAGAAACGATCCATCGGCACGCACGAGCACCGGGTCCGACAGCGATGACATGTCGATAGTCTGTTCGCCGCGCACCAGATCGGTCCAGCGCACGGGCGTGGCCACAAATTTGGCCGGGTCTTTCGGGTCGGTATTGTTGAGCAAAAAACGCCAGTGCGGCTTGATCCCCGACGCTTCCAGTTTCGCACGCTCTTCCGCCGTCAGCCGTAAGCCCGCGCGGTCGTACAGCGGAGGCAAGCCGCGCGCCATCTGACGCTTGCGCTTGCGATCGAGTTCATCGGCGGTTTCATAGCAGGGATAGAGGCGACCCGCCGTGATCAGCTGCTGCCGCTTGGCTTCGTAACGGTCGGTGCGATCGGACTGACGGAAGGTCTCGTCCCACGACAGCCCCAGCCACCGCAGATCCGTGCGAATGCTTTCGGCGTTTTCTTCTGTAGAGCGCTCCCGGTCTGTATCGTCCAGGCGCAGAATGAAGGTGCCGCCGTTGCGACGCGCGAACAGCCAGTTCAGCAGCGCCGCGCGCACGTTGCCAATGTGCAGCTTACCCGTCGGGCTGGGGGCGAAACGAACGATGACAGACATGTCGGAACCTCAGAATTCAATGCGTGCCGGCAGGCATAAGCCAAAGTTCCGAGCAATGCTATCGTTGGCGATCCGAAGCTCTTCAAGTCGTGCCGAGGCGTGGACGCTCAAATAATCTCGTCCTCGTCCATCAACTCGTCGGTGTTGTCGCTCACAGACGGCACCGCTTCGCGCGGCACCTTCGGCATGACCGGGCGCTGCGTCCACGCCACATGGAACAGTGCGTCGCCCATGTTGACGATAGGCAACGTGTTACGGCCGACGATGATGCCGTGATGCGTGGCTCGCACCTCGCTTTCGCTCTCTTCATACGGGTTCGCGACTACCCCGATGACCTCTCCCGCAGACACCACTGTGCCGATCTGCCGGTTGGTGCGGAATATACCGCCGTCGGGCGCGCGCACCCATTTCGACGCGTTGGCAAACACCGGCGCGTGGGCTTCAGGTATCGGCGCCGGCTCGATGCCGTCGGGCAACTGCAACATGCCCGTTTTCAACATCACGTTGGCGATGCCGTCGACGCCTGCGCGGATAGCAAAATCGTCGAAGCGCAAGCCTTCGCCGCCTTCGTAGACCAGCACGTCGATCCCCATCTCACGCGCCGCACGCCTAAGTGAACCCACCCGCTCCGGACTTTCCAGTACGACCTGCGTGCCGAAAACTTCCGACAACTCGCGGCATCGCGGACTTTTGGCGAAGTTCGACCGAATCTGCGGCAGGTTCACGCGGTGCACGGCCGCCGTGTGCAGATCGATGCCGAACTGACAGCGGTAGACCACTTCGTGCAGGAACAAATGCGCCAGCCGCGCCGCCAGCGAGCCCGACGCTGAGCCCGGGAACGATCGATTGAGATCGCGGCGATCGGGCAAATAGCGTGACCGGCCGATGAAGCCGTAGGCATTCACCACAGGCACACACAGCAGCGTGCCGCAAAGGTTGCCCGGCTGCAGCGTGCGAAGCACCCGGCGGATGATTTCGACGCCGTTAAGTTCGTCGCCATGAATGGCTGCCGAGAGGAACATCGTAGGCCCCGGCATCTGCCCGTGCAGCACGTGCACCGGCAGCGTCACCGGCGTATGATTAGACAGTTTGGAAACGGGCAAATCGACCAGCTTGCGCTCACCCGCCGCTATCTCCGTGCCACCGATGGTAAATGCCTGCCGCAAGTCTCAGCCCGCTCTTCGATTATCGCCCGGTCGGTAGGTGTACTTCCTGTCACCACCAGCGCAAGGGCTCACAGTGTCTCGCCTCACACGAGCACACATTGTTGACCCCTCGAAAAAGGGCTGCTACCGCCTGCTTAGTAGGATCTTACAGTTGCTGGAGCCCCGCCCGATGAACAAGTTGTATCCGACCGCCGCCGCGGCGCTCGAAGGCATCATCAAGGATGGCCATGTGCTGGCCGTCGGCGGCTTCGGCTTGTGTGGCATTCCCGAAGCCTTGATCGCAGCCGTCCGCGACAGCGGCGCCAAGAACCTGACTGCCATCTCCAACAATGCCGGCGTGGACGGTTTTGGCCTCGGCGTACTTCTCGAAACACGCCAGATCAAGAAAATGATCTCGTCATATGTCGGCGAGAACAAGGAATTCGAGCGTCAGTTTCTGGCGAAAGAACTTGAGTTGGAGTTCACACCGCAAGGCACGCTGGCTGAAAAGCTGCGCGCGGGCGGCG
>JANLYD010000061.1:0-10161 GCA_031365465.1 Hyphomicrobiaceae bacterium | reverse complement strand
CGGCGCGCGCCGAGCTTGGGATAAAGAAGCATCAAAGCGACGACGCCGATCGCGCCGGCGCCGACTGACGTGAGGACGACCATGACGCCGAGCGCGCACCCGAGCGCCGTCGTCTTCCATTGGCGGGGTTCGGCTACAGGGGGGATCTGCTCAGTATCTTGATGCGAGCCGATCAGCCAGGGATAGGCGAAGTTAGCGAACGCGCTGAAGATCAGCAGCAACCCCAACGCTTTGCGAATCAAGGCGGCCAGCATTGCCGTATCCGGATTTGCCCAATGCAGCCATGCGAGCGTGACGATGGCGCCGGGCAAACTTCCGGCGGCCAGCCACAGCAGCACCGACCAGTCTATGTTCTTCAGTTTCTGGAAGCGCCAGGCTGCCGACGATTTGGTGGCGGCTGCAAACAGCAGGTCGGTACCGACGGCGACGGGTGGTGAAACACCGAAAACCGCGATCAGGAGCGGTGTCATCAGCGAGCCCGCGCCGACCCCCGTCATACCGACCAGAAAGCCGATCGTGGCTCCGGCCGCCGTCAGTCCCAATGACCAGAGCATCGTCATCGCAGTCATTGCAAAAGGCATCCTGGTAGGGTCAGCGGGCAAGCGCGGCTTTGACCGACAGCAGATCGCGCCAGGCGTTTTGTTTCGACGATGGGGCCTTGAGTAGATAGGTCGGCGCAAGCGACACGATGGCGCGCACGGGATGGCCGGCCATCGTCACTTCGTGCCATTTGCCGCGCGCGCGCATGATGCCTGCGTCGATATCGACGACATGATGGGCTGCGGCGGCGCCCAACAACAAGACGATGTCCGGCGCAACTAGAGCAGTCTGCCGTTCGAGAAAGGGTTGGCACACATCGAGTTCCTGAGGCGTCGGATGGCGATTGCCGGGAGGGCGCCAGTAGACGGCATTGGTGATGTGGCATTGTTCGAAGGTGAGGTCGATGGCGAGCAGCATTTTCTGCAAAAGATCGCCGGCGGGCCCTGTGAAAGGTGTGCCCGTCAGATCGTCCTCGCGTCCCGGTGCTTCGCCGACGATCATCAGCCGAGCCTGCGGCGCGCCGCGATAGAAGCACAGGTTCTTGGCCGTCGCTTTGAGGCCGCAACCGTCGAAACGGGTGAGCGCTTCGCCCAGGGCTTGTAGCGTTGGGGCGGCCGTGGCGGCCGCACGCGCCGCCGACACGGCAGCGTCGGGTGACGTCGCGGGAAAATTGCGCGGGGCGCTGCCCACAGCGGTAGTAGCCGGCTCGGGTGCTCGCTGCGCGGGTCGTGCCGACGGCACCGGCTGCGCTCTGGCGGCGCGCGGTGATACTGCGACATCAGCTACGATTTCGCTGCCGTTGGGCGTGGGCAACACGTATCCGGCACCGGGTTTGACGGCACCGCGTACGAGCCAATCGATGGCGTCGTCGCTCACGGCTGCATCGACGCCCATCTCGCGATACCAGTCGAGTAGTCGCAGGCTCGATTCGGCCGAATATGCGGACATTTCTGACAGTGGGGCGTTCCAATCGCGGTAAGTATTCCGGTGCGAGGGACACATAGCATTTAGCCTGCACTGGGCAAATGCCGTGGACGGTATGCATCACGCGGTAACTCACGTGTAGTGTTCAGCTATAGTTCGGTGTGAACACGAACTTGCTAGAGGACTGAAATGGCGGACTCCGACGTTTATGATTTGTTCGTGATCGGTGGCGGCATCAACGGCACGGGCATCGCCGCAGATGCGGTTGGGCGTGGGATGACCGTGGCGTTGGCGGAGATGGCGGATCTGGCGAGCGCCACGTCGTCGGCCAGTTCAAAGCTCATTCACGGCGGATTGCGCTACCTCGAGCATTACGAGTTCCGGCTCGTTCGCGAGGCCCTCGCGGAACGGGAGGTGCTGTTGCGCAAAGCGCCACATATGATCTGGCCGTTGCGGTTCGTGCTGCCGTACGTCGACGGCCTTCGGCCTCGGTGGATGCTGAGGGCGGGGTTGTTTCTCTATGATCACCTGCATAGCCGTCAGAACATTCCGGGTTCGCAATCCATCGACTTGTCCACGGATCCGGCTGGCGCCCCGCTCAAGCCCGCACTCACGAACGGTTTCACCTATTGGGATTGCTGGGTGGACGATGCGCGGCTCGTGGTGCTGAATGCCAAGGCGGCGCGCGACGGTGGCGCGCGGATCATGACGAGAACGCGCGTCGTCGCGTGCTCGCGCAGTGCGGATCATTGGCGCGTGGAGATCGAGGACGGAGAGGGCCGGCGCGAGATTCGCGCTCGTGCGCTGGTCAACGCTGCGGGGCCCTGGGTAGACGGAATCGATCGCCTGTCGACGCCTCGTGAGCGGAATAGGCTGCGCCCTCACGTCCGGCTGATCAAGGGCAGCCATCTGGTGGTGGCGCGGATTGAGGGCGCAAACGACGCCTATCTGATGCAAAGCGGGGACAAGCGCGTGGTGTTCGTGCTGCCGTTCGAGGAGCGCTTCACGATCATCGGCACGACGGACATCGGTTATGCCGGTGACCCGGGAGCCGTGGCCGCAAGCGACGAGGAAGAAGCTTATCTGCTGGACTTAGCGGGACGCTTTTTCAAAACGCCGCTGAGCGCAAAAGATGTTATTTGGCGCTACTCGGGCGTACGGCCGCTGTACGATGACGCTTCGGCGACGGATCCGTCGGCGGTCACGCGTGACTACCATCTCACGCTCGATGCTGCTGCGGGTGCGCCCAAGCTTTCGGTTTACGGCGGCAAAGTGACGACCTACCGGCGGCTAGCCGAGGAAGCGTTGGAAAAGTTGGCCCCCTATTTCGGTCCACGTGCGGGAAAGACATGGACTGCGGATGTTGCGCTGCCGGGTGGAAATCTACCGGCGGGAGACTTCGAGAAATTCGTTGAGGATTTGGAGCGGCGGTATCCTGCTTTTGTACCGTCGGAATTGCGCGGTATGGCGCGTCGGCATGGTGGCTTAATCGGCGCTGTCATGGGGGACGCTCGGACGCCAAAGGATATGGGCGACGCGTTGTTCGGTGGACTTTATGCGCGCGAGGTCGCTTACATGAAATCAGACGAATGGGCGGTCGAGCCAGATGATGTCCTGTGGCGGCGCAGCAAGATTGGGCTACACGCGTTGGCGACGTTGTCGGCTGATCGACGCGCGATGTTGGCCGAGCGAATCGCGCGGCTGCTGTGACCCCATGACCACAGCGACTTACTGAGGTGAGTTGGCATCTGGAGTGGCGGGCGCGCGAAACGCATCGTCAAGTTTTGTTTTTGGTTTCGGCCGCGCCTTTACGACCGGCGGCTCAGTGCTTGTCGGCGTCGCCTTTTCCACTGCAGCCCCGCCTGTGGCACCCGCCGTCTTGGCGCGCTGTGGCGCAGCAACTCCACTACTTGCGGGCACCGGTGCCGTCGCTGGTGGCTCGCTTACAGCTTTTGTGCGCTTTGGCGCAGGCCTTTTCGGGGCGGGCGTAGCGGCGACGCCATCCACAGTGTCGGGCACATCGACCAACAGTTCAGGCTTCAACGAGGCGATCGGCATCTCGATATTGCAGCGGAATCGCAATTGCCCATCAAGCTGTATGAGCGTCCGGATGCGCTGATTGGGCTCGTCCAGTGTGCGAGTGGCGCGCGGCGGAGGCGAAGATTTCATCGACGAGCGGACGCCAGCCGCTTCCAAGGCGTCGCGCTGGGTTTTGAGCCGCGCACACTGCTCTAAATCGAGTGGCCTTGCCCATGCGGGACAGGACGCAAGTAATGCGCAGCAGGAAGCACCGACTACGACACTCGACAGCGCGGAAACTCGCGAAATCATCGATTTCAGTTCACCGGTTGTGTGCGATTGTGCACGACGTAATCCATCGGGTAACGAACAACCGGACACGTCGTTCCGGACAAGCGATCGATGCGGCTTAACCCATGTCAGCGAGCCGCTACGGCAGCGCCGGCTTGGCGGCAGATGCGGTCAAAGCTGCGCGTCTCTATCGCGCCTGACGTTATCGAGCTTTGGTGCAAGTTCGGCAGTGTCCTGTGGCCGGCGCGAGTGACCTTCGAAGTGCGCGCCATGCTCGATCGACAACGACTTGTGATGCATTTCGCCGTCGACACGCGAGCCGGTGAGCAAGGTGATGTTGAGGCCGCGAACCGAGCCGGTGACTTCACCACCCACCGTGACGTCGTCAGCAACGACATTGCCGGTGATCTTCGCTTTCGAACCAACGATGATCTGGCGGGCGTGGACGTCACCTTGGACGACGCCTTCGACCTGGATCAGGCCGTGGGCCTCGAGGTCACCGACGATGGTAAGGTCGGGACCGAGAAAAGACCGGATGCCGGTGCCCTGTCCGCTGGTCGCGGTCGAGGCTGGCCTGGAGCCGTTCATGGCTGTGCCGGTGTCAGTAGGCTTGCCGAACATTGAAGCAGATCCCCGTTGATGCGCCAACACGACGCGCCGTGGCTGCGGCGGAATGCGGGCCGAATTCGATTCGGGCGACAATAGCGGTCATTGGTTTCGCTGTCTCGATCGATCGGCTCGGGCAGTGATGCAATTCAAATGTGGCGAAAAGGCTCGTGCATGTCAGGCTGCCCAACCAAGCACAATCGATCGGATTAACGCGTTCTTCAGGTTCGTCCCGTATTGATACGTTCAGGGCCGCAAGCACAAGCAAATGACCCTGCCATCGCCTGCCGCGTATTGCGTCCAATCCTTCGTGTGATCCTCAGTCAAGGAATGTAACATGTTCAAAAAAGTAGCATTGGCCGCACTCTTGGCCGCCGTCGTTTCCACCACTGCAGAAGCGGCGAACCCCGCAACGTCATCCTTCAACGTGACCGCGAGCTTTGCGCAAACCTGTTCCGTCAACACGACGGGCGGAGTTGATTTCGGAACCTTCGGCACCACGAACGCAGCCATCAACAGCATTGCGTTTGCGACACTCAACATCAACTGCTCGCAAGGCACTCCGTATGTCGTGAAGCTGATTTCGACGACTCCGGGCGGCGCCACCGGTTTCAATATGGTCAATGGCTTGAACCAGCTGTCGTACAAGTTGTTTCCTGGCTTCCAACCGAACGTCAACCCGGCGTTCTCGTCGGCGGGTCTGTCAAACATCGCAAACGGCACCGGTAGTGCGGGCGGCACTCAGTTGCTCATCTCGGGTGAAATTCAATCGCAGGCGGCACCTGCCGGCGGTTGGGGTACTGCAGGCAGCACGACGCCCTACAGTGATACCGTCAGCGTCGAAGTCAGCTACTAAAAACAGAGAAATGTCGAGGCGAACAATGCGCGTGAGGTCTTTATTCTTACTGCTGAGTGGACTGCAACTGGCAACAGTTGCGCCCGTGTTCGCCGCGTCATTTCAGGCAAGTCCGGTGAGCGTAGAAATACGCGCGCCGGGCGCTGTCAGCAACGTTACCGTCAAGAACGAAGCGAATGCTCCGTTGAATGCGCAAATTCGCGTCTTCCGGTGGAGCGTTGTCGACGGCAAGGAGAAGCTCGAGCCGGCGACAGACATCGTCGCAAGCCCGCCCATGGCATTGGTTGCCGCAAACGGTGAGCAGGTCATTCGTCTCGTCCGCGTTTCCAAGGCGCCGGTGCAGGCAGAGGAAAACTATCGCATTCTGATCGATGAGATTCCCGATCCCGCCAAGCGCAAGAACGGCCAAGTCAGTCTTGCGCTACGCTACTCCATCCCCGTTTTCATCATGCCGGCGACGGCTGCCGAGCCGCAGCTCAACTGGTCGGTTGAACAGTCAGGCGGCGAGAAATACCTTTCGGTGACCAATTCCGGTGGTCGACGGGTCAAGATTTCCAATCTCCAAGTGAAAGATGCCGGTGGCGCATCCGTTTCGCTCGGAGAGGGGCTGAACGGATACGTGCTTGCACGGTCCAGCATGCGTTGGGTTCTTCCATCGAAGGCAGCAAAACTGGTCCTGAACGGTCCGGTGGCGGTCACTGCCAGTGGAGATACTGGACCCATCAATGCACAGGCCAAGCAAAACGCGGCCCAATGACGGATGGTTCTTGCTGCTACTGATCTGCCTTCTGATCGTGTCAACCCGCCCACTTCGGGCCGCTGACGGCGATCAAGGGCGTCAGTTGCAACTCGAAGTTTCCATCAATGGTCAACCGACGAAGCTGATCGCGGCGTTCGCCGACGTCAAAGGCCAGGGCTTGGTCACGACGCGGAGCGAACTCGCCGAATTGTTCATCAGGGCGCCCGGCGACGGTGCGCCCGGCGACAGCGTGCGTCTGACGTCAATCCCGGGACTGACGTATGAACTCGACGAGGCGGCGCAACGCGTCAACCTGATCGCGGGTGATGCCATCCGTATGCGACGCACCTACGATGCGGCGAGCCGCGATGTCGCGCCGACGGCAGGCAAGGCCGATTACGGCCTGGTCGCGAACTACAACGTTTTTTCTGCGGCATCGCAAAAATTCAAATCAACGTATGCACCGGAATTCACCGGCACCAACGTGCTGCTGGATAGCCGGTTCATCACGCCCTATGGCGTGTTGAACCATTCGACCGTGCTGGGTTCGAACGTCACCGCGCAAACCGATACGCTGCGGCTCGATACCTACGCCATGCGCGTCGATCCGGAATCGCTCAAAACCTATCGTGCCGGCGATGTCATCACGGGTGGCCTCGCCTGGACCCAACCGATCCGCATCGGCGGCGCACAGGTACAGCACGACTACGTTTTTCGACCCGATCTGGTAACGGCGTCGCTACCTTCCGTTTCCGGCTCTGCGGCGGTGCCCTCGACTGTGGACGTCTATATCAACAACGTGAAAAGCGTGTCGCAGCAAGTCGGCGCAGGCCCCTACACGATCAGCAATTTACCTGCAATGTCGGGAGCGGGTGATGCCCGTGTCGTCGTTCGCGACGTCAGCGGACGGGAAACGCAGACGTCGCTTTCGTTCTTTTCGAGCCCGCGTGTGCTGCGCGAAGGGATTTACGAAAGTTCGGTCGAGGTTGGCGTACCGCGACTTCGCTATGGCATCCTGTCGGACGACTACGAAAGTCAAGTCGTGGGTGCGGGGACGCTGCGGCTCGGGGTGGCTGATTGGCTCACGGTGGAGACGCACGGCGAAGGCGGCCTCGGGTTAATCAACGGCGGCGCAGGTGTGGTGGCGAAGGTCGGCCGCATCGGCGTCGTCAATGCTGCGGTGAGTGGCAGCACGGGCCACGGCAAGCAAGGGGCGCAAACGTATGCCTCCCTCGATACCAAGGCTGGTCCGGTTTCGATCCGCGTGAATTCACAGCGTGCGCTTGGCGGTTACGAAGACCTCGCGGCGGCCTCCGCGCGGTTGCGTCCGTCGGTGTACGGTGTGTCTACGGGCCTTGGCGGCACCACGGGCGGCTTGCTGGCGTCGCGGCAAATCCGTTCGCTGGACGGCGTGAGCTTCAGTGTGCCGCTCGAATTCGATCGTTCGAGCGTGAGCGCATCGTATCTTCAGGCCAAATCCGACGACGGGCAAGTCAGCCGTATCGCGTCGGTGAGCTATTCGCGGCCGTTGTTCGTCGATGCGACGTTCCATGCCACGGCGTTCCATGATTTTGCAGAGGCCAAAGGCACCGGCGTCTATCTCGGGATCAGCATGCCGCTCGGTCGGACGCGCGCCGGGCCGTTGGTCGGTTCCGAAGCGGTGGCATCGGTTGGAATGCAAAATACGGCGCAGGGTCATTCGCTCACCACAGATGTTTCCAACGCGTCCGACAATTCGGTTGGTGCCTGGGGCTGGCGCGTTCGCGACAGCGAAGGCACCAAGGCGCAACGCGAAGCCACGATCACTTACCGCTCTCCTATTGCGCGCGTCGGAGCCACCGTCGGCCAGCAAGGCGACGGCGTACTGAGCCGTTTCCAAGCTGACGGCGCCGTCGTCGCGATGGGCGACAACATTTATTTCGCCAACCGGATCGACGATGGTTTCGGCGTGGTCTCGACGGGAGCGCCGAACGTCAGGGTGACCAAAGATGGTCGCTACGTCGGGCAAACCGGCGACGACGGCAAGTTGCTGGTGCCAAATCTGCGTTCGCATCACGGCAACCGCATCGGCATCGATGCGACCGACCTGCCGATCGATGCCGACGTCGACGCGACAAGCCAGAAAGCGACGCCTGCGTTCCGTAGCGGCGTGTCGGTGGATTTTGCAGTCAACACTTCGGTGCCCTCGGCAATTTTGACCCTCAAGCGTCCGGATGGATCGTATGTCGCTGCCGGATCGGAACTGACACTGACCGGTGACGCTGCGCCATATGTGGTCGGTTACGATGGTCAGGTCTTCTTAAAGAAGCTCGGTCCGAACAATTCCGTCACCGTGAAACTTGCTGACGGCGGGTCGTGCACGGCGGCATTTGCGTATGTGTTCAAGCGTGGCCAGCAGTCGTCCATCGGTCCATTTAGATGCGAATAACGAAAGGCTTGTCCGCGATGTCGCGCATGGTCCCGCTCAGGTTTCTATTGGTGTTGGCATGTGCAGTGGCCGGCGCCGCTTTTGCCACGCCGGCAGCGGCATTGAGTTGTTCGGCTGTAAACGTGGCGGCGCCGACGTTCGGTATCGCGGATCTGCTGTCAGGTGGGCCGATCGATGCATCGGGCTCTCTAAGCATCACCTGCACTGGGAGCGGTAACGAGAAAAACATCAACGTGGTGGCGTGTCCGAACATCAACGCGGGTACAGGCAACGGCGGTGCGGCGGGGCCGCAACGCTATCTGAAGAGCGGCAATAGTCAGGTCCGCTTCAATCTGTATCAGGACGCGTTCACGACTATATGGAGTGGGTCCGGCGACATGGGTGGGATCGCGCCGCGCATCGTCGTCGCGTTGGACGGGAACGGCAACGGTACGGTCAGCAATCTGCCACTCAATGCAACACTCGCGGCAAGCCAGAATACTGCGGTGACGGGCACGTACACGTCCAATTTTACTGTCGACGTGCGCAGTGCGATCGATACGGCGCAGCAGTGCTCGTCAGTCGTGACCAATCCGACGTCGACGATATTTACGGTGGCTGCGACCTACGTGGCCAACTGCATCGTGGCGACGTCAGACCTGAACTTCGGCACGATTGGGCGCTTGTCCAGCGCGGTGGATGCGGAAACGTCGATGGCACTGACGTGCAGCAACGGCAGCAGCTATACTGTGGCGTTGAACGGCGGCAGCCAGAACGTCGCCGATCCCTCGCAACGGCGTCTCAGCCGCGCCGGGGTCGACGTCATCTACGGCTTATACAGGGACGCCGCGCGCTCGCAGCCATGGGGGGCAAGCGGGGGCACGATGGTGGGGTCTACCGGGACGGGCAACGCGGTGCCGATCTCGGTATTCGGCCGAATACCAATTCAGGCGTTGCCGCCGCCGGGGCTCTACCAGGACACCATCATCGCAACAGTGACCTATTAAAACTGAGGTATCAGGGCCAGAGACGCGCTGCGCCACGGACGCCCGAGGCGTCGCCCCAGACAGGTGGGCGAATGTCGACGCTGGTATCGGCCGCAAGAATATAGGGCGCCATCAGCCCGGGCAGGACATCGTAAAGATGGGGCAACTGGGAGAGGCCGCCGCCGAGAACGATGACGTGCGGATCGAGAATGCGGCAGATGACGGCCAAGCCGCGTGCGAGCCTGTCAGCGTGACGGTTGAGTGTGGCCTGCGCTGCAGCGTCGCCAGCGGCGGCATCGGCCACGATGCGTTCGCCGGACAAGTCGACGCCGGTGACGCGCTTATGGTCGCGCGCCAAGCCAGTGCCGGACACCCAGGTTTCCAGACAGTTTTTGCGGCCGCACCAGCAGGTGGTCTCAATCAGTTCATCGCCGTGCTGCCAGGGCAACGGCGTATGTCCCCACTCGCCGCAGATGGAACGCGGGCCATCGAGGAGGCGGCCATCTAGGGTAATGCCACCGCCGCATCCTGTGCCGATGATGACGCCGAAGGCGATGCCCCGGCCGATCGCCGCGCCGTCTGTCGCCTCCGAGAGGATGAAGCAATTGGCGTCGTTGGCTAAGCGGACGGGCCGGGCGAGCGCCGCTTCCATGTCGGCCTGCAGCGGTTTGTCGTTCAGCCACGTCGAATTTGCGTTCTGTACCCGCCCGGTTGAAGGTGCGATGCAGCCGGGCATGCCGATGCCCACACTTCCCGTGCGTCCCGAGGTGCGTTCGAGGTCGGCGACCGTTGC
>JANLYD010000052.1:0-8342 GCA_031365465.1 Hyphomicrobiaceae bacterium | reverse complement strand
CAGAACCGTGGTCTCGTCCTCCGGCGGCATGCGTTCGACCTCGCCCGCCCCCACAAGATCGACCACGAGGCATACCGGCACACCGGCCACGAACGGCACCGTGAAAAGCCCGACTCCGCGAACTTCGAGCAGCCCGGCGATGCGCGCCGGCGGCGACGCCAACACCCGCCCCTTGTCTTCGATCAGCATCGTCTGATCATCCGCCACCAGCCGGCGCACGTCTCGGGTGGCGCCCACCGAGCCGTCACTGAGAAATCGCAGCGCCAAATCGGACTTACCCGATCCGGACACGCCCCTCAGAAGGACACCTCGGTCGCCGAGCGCCAGCGTGGTGGCGTGGACAAGGAGACTTGCCGTCATTTTCCGAATTTGGGCGTCATTTTTAAACCCGCCTTGATATTGGTCATGACACCGCCAGTGACTTTCACACCCGGTTCGATGCGCGGCAGCCGCACCTCGAACCGCGTGCCCGCAACGCCAGGAATGCGGCGGCTGGCAAGGCTCGGCTCGTCACGGGCTCCAACGGGATCGCCGGGTTGCGCTGGAATGTTTTCGGCATGGATCGATCCACCGTGCGCCTCGACGATTTCGCGCGAGATGCTCAACCCCAATCCTGAGTTCTTCGCGTTGGTGCGATCGCTTTGCGGCCGATCCGAGTAGAACCGTTTGAACACGTCATCGAGCTTGTTCGGCGGTATCCCCGGACCCTCGTCGTCGACGCGCAGGATGATCTCGTGCGGCACCGCGAACAGCGTGATGGTCACGCAGCCCTCGGGTGGCGAAAACGACAGCGCATTGTCGACCAGATTGGTCACCACCTGCCCGAGCCGTCCCTCATGCGCATCGATCACGAAGGTGCCGTCCGGCGCATGCTCGGGGATCACCTTCATGACGACGGTGCACGGGGCGTCGTCGCGGCCCTTTTGAATGTCGCGGAACACGTCGGTGATATTCTTCGTCACCGTCACGATATCGACGGGTTCCGTTTCCTGCAGGGCGAGTTCTGCATCCAGCCGTGACGCGTTGGAAACATCGCTGATCAGCCGATTGAGACGCTTTAACTCCCCTTGGATCTGCAGCACCAGTTCGTCACGCTTCTGATCGGTTTTCGCATATCCCATCGATTCCGCGGTCGACCGCGCCGCAGCAACCGGATTTTTCAGTTCGTGAGCCACATCCTGCGCAAAGCGATCGCTGGCTTCGATGCGCCGGTAAAGTGCGGCAGTCATCTTACGATACGCGATAGCCATTTCGCCAACCTCGTCTCGGCGTTCGGCAAGCTCAGGGATTTCATGCCGGGCATTGATGTTGCGGCTGACATGCTCGGCGGCAACGGCCAACTGCTGCATCGGTCCGCCGATCGTCCTGTTGAGCATGATCGACGCAAACAGGGTCGCGAGTAGACCGCCGAACGCAAATAGGAAAAATGGCCGGCGCTCCCGCCACAAGATGCTCTCGAGATCACCCGGACGCGTCGTCAGCCACACGAATCCAGGGATCGTCTGCAGCCGCTGAATGGGCGCGAACACCGAAATGATCTGCTCGCCTTTGTCGTTCAGCAGTAGCACGCTGGTAACTTGTCCGCTGAGGGCTTCCTGCACTTCAGGATAATCGGTGATCTTGCCGCCGATTTCACGATAGACCTGCAACGGGCTGCGCATCATCCAGGCCGTGAAACGCGTCCACGCATTCCGGAGTTTTTCCGCCGGCTCGGCGTTGGCGCCCGCCTCGACGGAGGTGACCGGCCGGAAAATACGCGCCGACGTCATACCGTCGGAATCGACCAGCTTGACGCTTTCCCGATTGAAAATGCGCACTCTCAGCTCGCTTGGCTTGATGAGCTTGCGCAAAATAGGCGCCACTTTCTCAGGCGGAATCTCGAGCGCCAGCCTGTCGAGGCTTTCGTCACGCCAATTCGGATAGGCTCGATCGACATCGCGATCGGGGTCGATGACCATCGTCTCGGTTTCGATTTTCGCGTTCGACGCCACCGCAACCGCGATCATGCGGGCTTGCGTCCGCAAGCTCTCCGCCTTCGCATCGATCAACCACGTGTGCTGAAATGTAAGAATGCTGAAGCCGAACAACAGAATGAACAGGCCGACAAAATTGGCTGTAAAGATGCGGCGGCTCAAGGTGGCGGTGAAGAACTGCCAGACCGGCATCGCCTTGACGCGCGGCATGACCCAAGCGTGCGCGGCGTA
Source organism: Hyphomicrobiaceae bacterium (assembly GCA_031365465.1). GTDB lineage: Bacteria > Pseudomonadota > Alphaproteobacteria > Rhizobiales > Hyphomicrobiaceae > JABFRJ01. Next base: position 6,138 of record JANLYD010000052.1, on the reverse strand, counting down.
GACCCCGGCAACAGCCCGCGCCACCATCGGAGACGCCGACGTTTTCCAGGCGTCCACACCTGCACGCATACGCGTCGACGTATCGATCACCCGGCTTCGAAGCATACTCGACGTCGGCAGGCTTGATGCCGCTTTGCCCGCGTCATCGTCACGCCCTATCGCATCCGGTGCCTGAGAGCTGTCGAGTGGCATTCGAAATCCTCTCACGCAAAGACCGCACACGCGCCGGCGACCGATAACGCGCAAAGGGCCGCCTATCATCTGTGAAAACGATGACGACGAGCGCGAGCCTGATGCACACAATGCAGCCCAATTGCGGCGGCCCTGCGCCGATGCCTACTCCTTGAAACGATATCCGACGCCATACAGCGTTTCGATCACATCGAAATCGTCGTCGACGACTTTGAACTTCTTGCGCAGCCGCTTGATGTGACTATCGATCGTACGATCGTCGACATAAACCTGATCGTCGTAAGCCGCGTCCATCAGCGCATCTCGCGTTTTGACGACGCCCGGGCGCGTGGCCAGTGCCTGCAAGATCAGGAACTCCGTGACAGTCAGCGTAACGGGCAGGTTGTTCCAGTGGCAGGTATGCCGTTCCGGATCGAGCTTCAGCTTACCGCGCTCGAGAATGCGCGCGGCCTCGGTCACCGGCGCTGTCGGATCCTTGGGTTGAAAGCGCCTCAAAACGGCCTTCACCCGTTCAACCACCAACCGCTGCGAGAACGGCTTGGCGATATAGTCGTCCGCACCCATTTTGAGCCCGAACAACTGATCGATCTCCTCGTCCTTTGACGTCAGGAATATGACCGGCATGTCGGTCTGCTGGCGCAGCCGCCGCAACAATTCCATGCCGTCCATGCGGGGCATTTTGATATCCAAGATTGCCAGATCGGCAGGTTCCTCGGTCAGTCCATCGAGCGCGGCGACGCCGTCGCTATAGGTGCGGACCCGATAGCCTTCGGCCTCCAACGCCATGCACAGCGACGTGAGGATGTTGCGCTCGTCATCGACGAGGCAGATTGTGCTTTTTTCTTTCATCGATCGAAAACCTCGAAACGAGCTGCGCAGTTGTGGAAGCGTTGACGGGCGGAGAAGGTTCGTTCGTGGCACATCAGGGTGCGCGACCTCCGACACAAAATCAATTGTGGCGCCATATATGTGGCAATATCGCCTTGAATGCTAGCTGAATAGGCCGCGCATGCAAACCCCGGCCCGGGTGCCGGTGCACAACCGTCGGTGCACAACCCGAGAGTCAGGAAGCCTATCGATCACTGCGACGGCAAGACCTCGTTCGGAGCCTTAACGTGGATGACCAAGCAACCGCGAAAGCGGCACGACATATGATCAGAGGTGCGCTGAAAGGCGCGCTGGCTACGTCTGATGCCGCGTCGGGGGCGCCGTATGCGTCGATGATCCTGCTCGCGACCACGCCGGAAGGCGAACCCTACACACTTATGTCGGCGTTGGCGCGGCACACCCGCAACCTCGGTGCGAGCGACGCCGCCAGCATTCTTGTCGACACCTCGAACGCAGCCGGAGATGCGGCCAGCGGCGGCCGTGTCAGCGTGTTGGGGCATCTTCGTCCAGATACCTCGGTTTTGCACCGCCGCCGCTTCCTGGCGAGACATCCGGCCGCCCGCGATTATGCCGAATTCGCCGACTTTGCGTTCTATCGCTTCGACATTGCGAGCGCGCACCTGATCGAGGGCTTCGGTCGCATCGTCACCCTGCCTCGAGCAGCGATGCTGGCGCCTAGCGATGCCGCTGCTCGCGTTGCGGCCGCCGAGAGCGAGCTTGTTGAACGGCTCAAAACGGAATGGCCTGCGGTCTGTGGGGTGGACTGCGAGGGTGTCGACATCGTCTTGAACGGGACATCGATGCGGTTGGCGTTCACGTCTACAGTCGATGATCCAGTCTCAGCCTCCGACGCAGCGGCCAAATGTCTCGCTGACCATGAGGTAAAGTGATCGACTTTGGTAAATCTTCTCGGTTTCTGTACGAGTTCGGGTTTCTCTTTGTATTACAAGAGCGCTTCGAATGACGAGAGCAGGCAAATGCCGTCTACAGAGGATATGTCCGGTGTGCGCTGACTTTAGCCTAGGTGGACGCCGTTCGATTTGCGGTCTAAGTTCTGCGCCAATAGCAGGGTACACCAAAACGTGTGAGCGCGCGCCGGTCGCAAGACATGCGCCGCGATTCCCGTTGGAGTAGTGGAAACGCCTCCGGTGTACTATTCTGTCAACGTCGCGACCGTCACGTCCAGTCACTTCATCATTGCTATGGCAGCCTCACATGACCTCCGAAAGCTTCCCTCTTTCAGCCGCTAAAAAAGTCTTCCACAACATGTTGGAGACGCCGCTCATCGAACGAGCGATTGCCAGCGGCGAGGGTCGCTTCGCGTCCACCGGCGCATTTACTGCCCAGACGGGGGTACACACGGGCCGGTCGCCGCAGGATAAGTTCACCGTGCGCGACGCCACCACCGAGAAAGAGGTCTGGTGGGACAACAACAAGGCGATGACTCCCGAACACTTCGATATACTCTACAAAGACTTCCTCGAACATGCGAAGACTCGCGAACTCTATGTTCAAGACTTATTGGCTGGTGCCGAACAGCGCCAGGAACTCAAGGCGCGCATTTTCACCGAATACGCTTGGCACTCGCTGTTCATCCGCCACATGTTGCGCCGCCCAGAACTTTCGCGGCTGGCCGGTTTCACGCCCGACGTGACCATCGTCAACCTGCCCAGTTTCAAGGCCGATCCAAAACGGCACGGCTCGCGCACCGAGACCGTCATCGCGGTCAATTTTGCGAAAAAGATCGTGCTGATCGGCGGCAGCGAATACGCCGGCGAAACCAAGAAATCCGTGTTCACATATCTGAACTACGTCATGCCCGCCAAAAACGTGATGCCGATGCACTGCTCGGCCAACGTCAGCCACGATGGCGAATCGGCCGTGTTCTTCGGCCTGTCGGGCACTGGCAAGACAACCCTGTCCGCAGATCCCAAGCGCATCCTGCTCGGCGACGACGAGCACGGCTGGTCGGACAAAGGCATCTTCAACTTCGAAGGCGGCTGCTACGCCAAGACGATCCGCCTTTCACGCGAGGCTGAGCCTGAAATCTGGGACGCCACCAATCGCTTCGGCGCGGTGCTGGAGAACGTCATTCTCGATTCCGGAACCCACCACCCCGACTACAACGACGGCCGTCTGACCGAAAACACACGCTCGTGTTATCCGCTTGATTTCATCGCCAATGCATCCACGTCGGGCGTGGCCGGCCATCCCAAGAACGTCGTGATGCTGTGCGCCGACGCGTTCGGCGTGATGCCGCCGATTGCAAAGCTCACTCCCAGCCAGGCCATGTATCATTTCTTGTCCGGCTACACGGCCAAGGTGGCCGGCACCGAGAAGGGCATGGCCGCAGGCGAAGTCGGCGCGACGTTCTCGACCTGTTTCGGCGCGCCGTTCCTGCCCCGTCACCCCAGTGCCTATGGCAACATGCTGCGTGAGTTGATTGCCACGCACAATGTAGATTGCTGGCTCGTCAACACCGGCTGGACCGGCGGGAAGTACGGAGCCGGCAGCCGCATGCCGATCAAGGCCACGCGCGCATTGCTCAATGCGGCCTTGTCGGGCAAACTGAAAACTCAGCCCATGCGTACCGACAGCGTGTTCGGCTTCCAGGTTCCGCTTGCCCTCGAAGGCGTCGACAGCAAGATCCTGACCCCGCGCGAAACCTGGGCCGACAAGGCTGCCTACGATGCGCAGGCGAAAGCGTTGGTCGAGATGTTCATCAAGAACTTCACGAAGTTCGAGCAGCATGTCGACGCTGACGTGAGAAAAGCCGCTCCGGCAGTAAAAACCGTCGCGGCCTGACGCGTCACCTCTGAAACTGAAAAAGCCCGCTGCAGACAGCGGGCTTTTTTTGTCGTGCAATGCAGAGATTACAGGTTGCGGCCGATGTCCAGAAACTTGTCTTGACGCAGCTTGCGGATAGCCTCCGGCCGCATCCCCTCGAATTCCGCCAGCGCCACAGCAATCGCATCTCCCGTGCGAGCGATGATGCTGTCGCGGTCGCGATGTGCCCCCCCGCGCGGCTCCTCGATGATCTTATCGATGATCTTGAGCGCATACAGATCCTGCGCCGTGATCTTCATGGAATTGGCGGCATCGTTGGCCCGCTTCTGGTCACGCCACAAGATCGAGGCCGCAGCCTCTGGCGAGGCGACGGTGTAGATCGAGTGCTCCAGCATCAGAATACGATTGGCGGTCGCGATAGCGACGGCACCGCCCGACCCGCCCTCGCCGATCACGACCGTGATCAACGGCACCGTCAACGCGAGACAGCGATCTGTGGATCGAGCGATCGCCTCCGCCTGCCCGCGCTCTTCCGCACCGATTCCGGGATAGGCACCGGCCGTATCGACAAGCGTAATGACCGGCAGACCGAACTTGTCAGCCATATCCATGACTCTGACGGCTTTCCGGTAGCCTTCCGGCCGCGCCATGCCGAAATTGTGCTTGATGCGGCTCTCGGTGTCCGAACCCTTTTCGTGGCCGATGACCGCCACGGTCTGCCCCCGAAACGAACCCACGCCCGCGACGATGGCCGCGTCTTCAGCGAAATAGCGATCACCGGCCATCGGCGTGAAATCTTCGATCAGCCCAGCTATGTAGTCGAGCGTATGGGGGCGCTCGGCGTGCCGCGCCACCTGGGTTTTCTGCCACGGAGTCAGCTTCGCGTACGTGTCTGTCAGCGCCGAACGCGCTTTCTGTTCCAGCTTCTTGATCTCGTCCGCGATGGAAACGTGATTGTCGTCGTTTTCCAGCGTTTTGAGCTCCGCCACCTTGCTCTCGAGCTCGGCGATCGGCTTCTCAAAATCCAAATACGTACGTGTCTTCCGTTCCATCGTGTTCTCCAAAAGCTCGGAGTGGCTTCCCTCTCCGGCTCGGCATTGTCAAGCGCCACCGGGAGGCAGGCTGAACGACCGCTGACAGCACTCACCGAGCGCTGCTGCTAAACATATGAAATTATTCGATATAATGATAGATCGGCAACGACGAATCGCCCATTTCAGCGTTATAGTCAAGCGTCGGCGCTCAGGCGTTTGCACAGGATCGCACCGATGGGGCGTCCGACGATGGCAACTTCCGCCTCGAGGACCCCATGTCGAAGACACAGCGAGCAGCCGACACCCAGTTCCAGCAGATGCTGAAAGGCTTCAGCCTGACGACCGCCGAAATCATCTACCACCTGCCCGATTACCCGGCATTGCTGCAGTCATATATCTGGCAAGACTACGACATGGCGCCAAAATTCCCCAAGCTCATCAAATTCCTGGATTTTTGGTCTGCAAACCTCGACGGCAAGCTTGCACACGTCCGTGTCGCTCACAAGGGGTTGGTGACGCCGGCGGAGCTGCGAATGATCGGCACAGAGTTCAAGTTGGGCTGAGGCAGATTGATCGACGGCAATTGATCGGCGGAGATTGATTGGTGGCTGGCCGCCCGTCTATGCTCGGACCATGATCGACCATGTTTCCATTGGCGTTCGCGATCTCGCCGCAGCGGCGAAGTTTTATGCGGCAGCGCTTCAACCGCTCGGCTTGTCCCTGCTTGTCTCGACGGACGGCCGAACGGCATTCGGCGCAAAATATCCCGAACTCTGGCTGAACGCCCGCCCGCACATGTCGCCAGTCGCCATCGACACCGGATGCCATGTCTGCTTGCGCACGCGCGATACGGCTGCGGTCGATGCCTTTCACCGGGCGTCGTTGGTGCATGGCGGCACCGACGATGGCCCGCCCGGCTTACGCAAGGCAACTCAGGTGACGTACTACGCAGCGTTCGTCCGCGACCCCGACGGCAATCGCATTGAAGTGATGACCGTGCCGGCGGCAACCTGATGCGCACCATCCAGACGTTCGAAGTGTCACTCAAAGTCGCTGTGATTGACCAGCACCGGCTTTTGCTTACGCAAGAAGCCGACACCGGTTTCTGGGAACTGCCGGGCGGCCGTATCGACGTCGGCGAAGAATGGTTGCCGCATTCGGCCATCATGGCCCGCGAGGTCACCGAAGAACTCGGGCCGGATTTCCACGTCGCATTGCGGGCGGAAACGGTTAGCTG
>JANLYD010000016.1:0-29218 GCA_031365465.1 Hyphomicrobiaceae bacterium | reverse complement strand
GCCACAGTTTGCGTCTTGGAGAGACTCCGAGGTCGTTCAGCGGGGAAGATGTCGTCGAAACATGATTGCGGTCAAATGTCGTGGATGGCCGCCTTCGCGGCCAAGACGGAAGACTTGATTTAGCAGCGACTTCAATGACGCTTATCGTTCATGCGATTGCCCTGGACGCACGAACCAGCCCTTCGATATTACGGCGCTGCGATGATCAACTTCCCATTCTGCCACGTGTGCAGAACGTGCGACGGCAGACTGGCAGATCCCCGGGCGTCGAATTTGATCGGCCCTAGGATCGTGTCGAACGCGGTCGATCTCAAAAGGGTTGCAGCCTCCGGCACAGATGTCAGCGCATCGCTGCGTGCTGCCGCCATTGCGACCTCCATGGCGGCGTAACTGGCAATGGCCGAGCGGATGGCGACGGGCGGGGCCGATCCGAGGCGGCGTATGATGTCGGCCGCGCCGGAATACGACTGGTAATCCAGCACGGACGCAACTTTGATACCATCGGAAACGTGCGCACTGCCCTCGAGGAATGCGACATCGGCCAACTGGTCCGTAGCAAAAATAATCAGCGATGGATTGAGTGCGCGGACCTGAGCGATGAGCAGCGCTGCTTCGCTGGGAAACGCAGCAATCGCCATGTGTGTAATTCCCGCGCTTCTCAAACGCAGCGCCAGCGCCGAGAAATCCTTGTCACCGCCGGCAAAGGTTTCGAGTGCCGCAACCGGGCGCCCGGCCGCGTGCAGAGCGCTGGCAACCGTCTGCAATGCGGTGGTCGCAAGTTGGGTCCTGTCGCGCACCAGCGCGATGCGAGCGTCGGGCCCGGCGGCGGCAAGCGCTGTCGCTATCAACGCGGTGGGCGCGCTCTCCCCGGGCAAAGTAAAATGGCGTGGGCCATGGCTTGCCGCCGATGACTGGCGCGAGGGCAGCGAACCGGCATTGATGAACAGCAGACCGGCTGCAGTGTAGAGGGGCGCTGCTGCTTGGGATGCCGACGGGCAGGCGTGTCCGACGATCGCAAAAGGCCGAGCACCGGCGTTCGCGACGATAGCTTTCGCGGCGAGCAAGCCGCCCTGCACCGAGCAGCCGTCGTCATGCCAGGACAGTTCGAACACTGGGCCGCCGGCGTCCGGTTTCCCGGTATGGTCCGCCAGCGCCATCTCGACGGCGGCCTTCACCGTTTCGCCGAGCACTTGCTGCGCGCCCGACAGGGGCAACGCCACCGCGATGCGGATCAGCTCGGCAGCCGGCGCTGGGTGCGCGACGGTTGCAAGACCGCAGGCAATAAGAGCAATGAGACAACCCCGCGCGATACTCCCGAACGCAAAAAGGGGTGACCTTGCGGCCACCCCTCGAAGTGTTGCGATGCGGATCATAAGCATCGCCAGAGCTTAGTTCTGAACGTAGCTGATCTTGCCGTCAGCGCCCTTCTTCCACGTGTACATGACATAGTCGGGACGAGTGATGTCGCCCTTCTTGTCGTACTTCAATTCGCCGATCACGGTCTTGAACGCGCCGCCCTTCTTGATCTCTTCGGCGACCTTCTTGGGATCGTTGGTCTTGGCAGCGTTGGCTGCGTCGACGACGACTTGAAGAGCCGCATACGAGTAAAGAGTATAGGCTTCGGGATCGTACTTGATGGCCGCGAACTGCTTCACGGCTTCAGCCGCTTCCGGCAACTTGCGCGGGTCGGGCGGGAACGTCATCAAGGTGCCGATGACGGCATCGCCGCCAATGGCTGCGAATTCGTTCGAGGTGATACCGTCGCCGGACATCATCACGGCGTTGACGCCGCCGTCCTTGAGCTGGCGAGCGATGAGCGCGCCTTCGGTGTGCAAACCACCCCAATAAACGACTTCAGCACCGGACTGCTTGATCTTGCCGACCAGCGCCGCAAAATCCTTCTCGCCCGTGTTCACGCCTTCGTACAGCACTTCGGTCACGCCCTTGGCATTGGCGGCCTTCTTGGTCTCGTCGGCCAAGCCCTTGCCATAGGTCGTCTTGTCGTGGACGACGGCGAGCTTCTTGCCTTTCAGCTGGTTGACGATGTAGTCGGCGGCGACTGCGCCTTGCTGGTCGTCACGGCCGCAGGTGCGGAACACGTTCCACAAGCCACGTTCGGTGATTTGCGGATTGGTGGCCGAGGGCGTGATCTGCAGAATGCCGTTCTCGGCATAGACTTCAGATGATGGCATCGTCACGCCGGAGTTGAAGGGGCCGACGACGAACTTCACGCCTTCACCAGCGTACTTGTTGGCGATGGAAACGCCCTGCTTGGGATCGGAAACGTCGTCCGTCATGACGAGTTCGATCTTCTGGCCATTCATGCCGCCCTTGGCATTGATGGCGGCAACGGCTTGTTCGGTGCCGTTCTTGAGCTGCAGACCGAACGCGGCGTTCGGGCCGGTCATCGGGCCGGTGAGGCCGATCTTGATTTGAGCGCTGGCGGCGCCCGAGAATGCGAGCAGTGCCGATACGGCAACGCCCGACCACAGTGATTTCTTCATACCAGTCACTCCCTCGAATTTCATCTCGATCCAATATCTCGCTGCGGGTTCCGACACGTCCGCAACCAGATGGGCAGTCTCAAACCACCTCTGCCTATGATTCCGCGAAAACATGGCGAAGTCACGTTGATTTATGGCCCGGCTCGCGGCCGGGTCGCCTAATCCAGCACTTTCGGTGCCGCATCCTTGCCCAGTAAAGCACTGTATTGCCGTTGCATCTGATGCCGGCGCGCCAAAGCGTAGCCCGCGTAGGCCGCAATGCAGCAGATGATGCAGTCGGCAAGGTAATTGCGGCCGGAAACAAGCAGTTCGTCGAACAAGGCGAAGTGGATGAACCGGACGCCCAGGGCAATCGTGAGCGCGTAAACGAACGCGTGCCAAAGCGGACGCCAGGTATCGGCGATCGCGCGGCCGGAGACGTAGGCCGTGCTACCGCCCATGACGACGGACACCAGCAGGAAGATCCACAGCCCGTTCGGGCCCGCCGTATAGAACTGTTGAAACAACTGCATTGCAATGCCCTGGCGCGTTAGTGCGCGTTAGTGAATGCCGCCTTCGAGATAGGCGGCGCGAATTTCCGGCCGCGCCAGCAGTTCCCGCCCGGTGCCGCTCATGGTGACCTGGCCGTTGACCATCACATAGCCGCGGTGCGCGAGCCGCAACGCATGAAACGCATTCTGCTCCACCAGAAACACCGTCATACCGTCGTGTTTGTTGAGGTCGGCGATGACCTGGAAGATCTGCTTCACGATCAGCGGCGCGAGGCCGAGGCTGGGTTCGTCGAGCATCAGCAACTTGGGCCGGCTCATGAGCGCGCGGGCAATGGCCAGCATCTGTTGCTCGCCGCCCGAGAGCGTGCCACCGCGTTGTTCGAGGCGCTCCTTGAGGCGCGGGAACAAAGTCGTGACGCGTTCGAGGTCGTCGGTAAAATATTTGCCGCCGTCGATTTCCGCGCCCATCTGCAGATTTTCACGCACGGTCATGCGGGCGAAGATGCGGCGGCCCTCCGGCGATTGCGCGATGCGAAGATGCGCGATCTCGTGGCTGGGCATGTGCGTGATGTCGCGGCCGTCGTAAAGGATGCGGCCCTCACGCGCGCGCGGTGTGCCGAACACGGTCATCATCAGCGTCGATTTCCCGGCGCCGTTCGCACCGATCAGTGTGACGATCTCGCCGGGGTTGACGGTCACGTCGACGCCACGCAGCGCCATGATGTTCCCGTAGAAACTTTTGACGCCTTTGATGTCGAGCAGCGGCGTGGTCATCGTGCGATCTCCGCCACGGCCTGTTCTGCGGCTGCCACTTCTTCGTCTTCGACGCCGAGATAAGCGGCGATGACCTTGGGATCTTTGCGGACTTCGTCGGGCGTGCCGTCGGCGATCTTGATGCCGTATTCCAGCACGATGACGTGATCGGAGATTCCCATCACCACCGACATGTCGTGTTCGATCAGCAGAATGGACGTGGCGTGGTCGCTGGGTATGAGGCGCAGCAATGCGTTGAGATCGGCGCTCTCGCGCGGGTTGAGGCCGGCGGCGGGCTCGTCGAGACAGAGCAGGCGCGGACCCGTGCACATGGCGCGGGCGATTTCCAATCGGCGTTGGGCGCCGTAGGGCAGGTCGCCGGCGGGATCGTCGGCGCGATCGGTGAGGCCAGCTTTATCCAGCCAGTATTTGGCATGATCGACGGCGCGGGCTTCTGCGGTGCGATAACTCTTGAGGCCGAGTAGTCCGCCGACCGAATAACCAGACGCGGCCATCAACGCGTTGTGCTGGGCGACCACTAGGTTTTCGAGCACGGTCATGCCCGCGAACAAGCGGATGTTCTGGAACGTGCGGGCCACCTTGGCCTCGGCGGCGATCTGGAAATCAGGCATGCGTTCGAGCAGGAAAACGGAGCTGCCGTCAGTGTTACGGGCGAAGCGCTTGCCGGTCGCGGTGAGGGTATCGATGGCGTCGGTGGTAGCGCCGCCGCCGAGCAGAGCCATGCGGCCCGATGTAGGTTTATAAAAGCCGGTAATGCAATTGAAGACGGTGGTTTTGCCGGCACCGTTGGGGCCGATCAACGCGGTGATTTCGCCTTCGCGGGCGACGAAGCTCAGGTTGTTGACGGCGATCAGGCCGCCGAAACGCATCGAGATATGTTCGACCAGCAGAAGGGGCGTTTTAAGCGACATCAGCCGTGCCCTTCCTTGACGAAAGTGCCGCTGATGGCCTTGCGCTCTTTGAGGAACAGCGACGGTTCGCGCGTGGCGATGAGGCCGCGCGGCTTCCAGATCATCAACGCCACCATCGAGAACCCGAAGATCAGCATGCGATATTGCGTCGGGTCGAAATTGCTCCCGAAGATGGCCTTCAGCCAGTCCAACTCGCGGAGGATCTCGGTGCCGCCCACCATGGCGAACGACGCGATCGCCACGCCCAACTGACTGCCCATGCCGCCGAGCACGACGGCCGCGAGAATGACCGCGCTTTCGTTGAACGTGAAGCTTTCCGGCGAAATGAAATTCTGCCGCGCGGCAAAGAACGATCCGGCCATGCCGGCAAAAGATGCGCCGATGGCGAACGCTGTGAGCTTGGTGTTGGTGGTGTTGATGCCCAGGCTGCGGCAGGCGATCTCGTCTTCGCGCAGGGCTTCCCACGCGCGCCCGACCGGCAACCGGCGCAGGCGCATCGACACCCAGTTGGTCAGCAACGCCAATGCCAGGATCACGTAGAACAGGAAGATGGTCCGGTGCAGCGGTGTGAACTCGAGGCCGAAGGTCGCCGCGAAACCTTTGTCGGAAGCGTTGAACGGCAGGCCGAAGAAACTGGGACGGGGAATGCCGGAAATGCCGGCATAGCCTTTGGTGACGTCGGTCCAGTTGATGAGCACGAGGCGAATGATTTCGCCGAACGCGAGGGTGACGATGGCGAGGTAGTCGCCGCGCAGGCGCAGCACGGGCAGGCCCAGGATGATGCCCCACAAGGCCGCCAGCAAGCCCGCCAGCGGCAGGCAGATCCAGAACGCCCACGGCGACAGCCCCGGCGCGTAGGCGGGAATGACCACGGTCGCCAGCAGCGCGTAGGAGTAAGCGCCGACGGCATAGAAGGCGACGTAGCCGAGGTCGAGCAGGCCGGCCAGGCCAACCACGATGTTCAGCCCCCATCCCAGCATGATGTAGATCAGCACCTGGATGCCGAAGTTATCGATCCATTTGATCGAGCCGGCTTTGCCGACCAGCGCCAACGCGATCAGCGGATAGAGGACGAGAAAGATCAGTCCGGCGATCGGCAGATATTTGGTGACCGTCTCCGGCACGGCGATCGCTGCCGCGCGGACGCGGTTGGGGTCGCGGGCTGCTGCCAGTGCCACAAAGCGCGCCAGGAACCCGAAGAAGGCGGCCCACAGTGGCCAGCTCCAGCGAGTCCACAGGAACGGCTTGTGGTCGATATCGGATTCGATCCGTAGCAGCAGGATCGGAATCGACAGGCAGAACATCAGCGCGGCGAATTTCAAACCTTCGACAAAGGCATTGCCGAGTTTGCTGTCGATGAAGCTTTGCGCTTTGCCGGTCGCCTCGGTGGGACGGTCGATCGTGGTCATGGCTCACACCTTCTCGACATCCGGCCGGCCCATGATCCCGGATGGCAGGAAGATGAGTGTCACCGCGAGAATGGAAAACGCCGCGACGTCCTTGTAGTCGATGGAGAAGTAGGCCGACCACAAACTTTCGACCAAGCCGATGATCAGCCCGCCCAGAACCGCGCCCGGCAACGAGCCGATGCCGCCGAGGACGGCTGCGGTGAAGGCTTTCACGCCGGGCACGAAGCCGTCGGAGAAGCCGATGATGCCGTATTGCACGAGGTACATCACGCCGGCGACGGCTGCGAGCGCAGCCCCCATCACGAACGTAATGGAAATGGTGCGGTCGACGTCGATGCCGAGCAGGCGGGCCATCTTGCTGTCTTGTTCGCAGGCGCGTTGCGCGCGTCCCAGCGGTGTCTTCTGCACCAGATACCAGAAGCCAGCCAACAGCAGCGCGGTAATGGTCATGATGACGACCTGCTTATAGGCCAGCGTGACGCCGAAGCCGGCCTTGGTCGGAAACAGGCAATATTTCGCCGCGGTCGAATTGCCGGCAAGGCAGAACCCGCCGTCGATCAGCGAAACGATAGCCTTGTTCGTCGGGCCTTGGACGACCTGCACGAAGTTCGACAGAAAGATCGACATGCCGATGGCCGAAATCAACGGCGCCAAGCGGAACGAGCCGCGTAAGGGGCGATAGGCAATGCGCTCGATGGCCCAGTTCCACAATCCGGTCAGCACCATGCCGATGGCCATCACGACGATGAGCGCGAAGATGATGGCTGCGACACTTGTGCCGATGATCGGTAACAAGATCATCAACACGATGAGGGCGAAGAAGGTCGAGAGCATGAATACGTCGCCATGCGCGAAGTTGACCATGCCGATGATGCCGAACACCATCGTGTACCCGATCGCAATCAGTCCATAAATGGACCCAAGCGTCAGTCCGTTGATCAACTGCTGGACAAAGTATTCCATCGCCCCTCCCGGTGCCGTTTACAGACTCAGCGCGTCCCCTCCCCGGGGCCGTGCGCACGCATTATTATTTTGATTGCGTGCACCCGGATTAGTAAAGAAGCGTCGGCTATGCCAATGCCTCCCTGATAGGCGTATAGCTGAGTTTTAGGGCGGTTGCCACCGGTTCGCAGGTGATGCGGCCGTTCCAGACGTTGAGCCCGTGGCTCAGATGCGGGTCGTCCAGCAGCGCTTTTTTCCAGCCTTTGTCGGCCAGCGCCAACACGAACGGCAGCGTCGCATTGTTCAAAGCATAGGTGGATGTTCTGGGTACGCCGCCCGGCATGTTGGCCACGCAATAGTGGATGACGTCGCCGACGACATAAGTCGGGGCGTCGTGTGTGGTCGCCTTGGACGTCTCCGCACAGCCGCCTTGATCGATCGCCACATCCACAATAACCGAGCCGGGCTTCATATGCTCGATGTGCTCACGCGTGATCAGTTTTGGTGCCGACGCACCGGGAATGAGCACGCCGCCGATGACCAGGTCGGCATCGCGCAGATTATGATCGATGGCGTCGCGGGTGGAGAACACGGTCGTTACGGCACTTCCGAATTGCGTCCACACGCGGCGGAGCGCGTCGACCGATCGATCGATGACGACGACTTCCGCGCCCATGCCGACGGCAATGCTCGCCGCATGCGTGCCGACGACGCCGCCGCCGAGAATGACGACCCGGCCGGGCGGCACACCTGGCACCCCGCCAAGTAATATGCCTAAGCCCCCGTGTGCCTTCTCGAGAAAGTAGGCGCCGGCCTGCACCGCCATACGGCCGGCCACTTCGGACATCGGCGCGAGCAGAGGCAGGCCGCCACTGGCTGACGTGACCGTCTCGTAGGCGATGCAAGTCGCGCCGCTGGCGATGAGGTCTGTCGTCTGGGTGGGATCTGGGGCCAGATGCAGGTAGGTGAACAGCAGTTGCCCCGGGCGGAGCATCTTCCGTTCCACCGCCTGCGGTTCCTTGACCTTCACGATCATGTCGGCTTTGGCGAAAACATCCTTGGCGGTCGCCACGATAGAGGCACCGGCAGCGATGTAGTCTTCATCGCGCACACCGATACCGATCCCGGCACCGGTCTCGACGATCACTCCATGTCCGTGCGCCGACACCTCCCGCACGCTCGTCGGCGTGAGCCCGACGCGATATTCCCGAACCTTGATTTCCTTGGGCACTCCAACCTGCATCGCCGCGCTCCCGTGCTCTCCAACCGAGAAGCAACGTAGCCGGTATCGGCTGGCTGCGCGATTGGAATGCGTCGACAAAGTGTGAGGAGCAGTCGCTCGTTTGGCGAATGCTCGTCAGCGGCTATCGGTTACAGCATGTTGTGGCTACCGTCGCAGAACGGCATGTCGTCGGAGGCTTTGCATCCGCACAGATTGTAGATCGCGGTGGTTTCGGCGACGAACTTCTGCGGGGTCATGGTCGTCGATTTGTGGCTGCCATCGCAAAAGGGCTGCTTTTGTGAATGGCCGCAAGAGCACCAGAAATAGGTTTTGCCCGCGATCAGTTCGGCTTGAAACGGGCCTTTCTGTGCGACTTTCGGTTCGTCTGCCATGCGCGGTTCCCTCGAGCGGTCTGCTTCGATCAATAATTGCGTCGTTAATGAGCGGTGGACGAGGAGTCAATTGTGAGCGGCCCAGTGCGCCGTCGAGAACAACCTCTTTTGCTCTATTCGTGCAGCTTTTGCGATTGCCGCCATTAACGTCGATTGCACGTAATGATTGCGGTTTTCGAGGCGCTCCCGCACTATCCAGTCACTCCACCGATCGGGGCGGGTCTAGAACCGTCGAGATCTGCGGTGGGCGCTGTGAATCCTGAGCCAAGCCCTGAATGGTCGGCATTCGGGGGACCTCGGGCTCGTCGACGGTAGACCATGACGAGTGGTCGGCAGCTACGCCATAAACTCGCTGTCGAGAGAAAAGCAAACGCAGCAGTGGAGCGCGGCTGAAACCGCAATTCCGCTCGCCTCACGGCGAGTTGGCCCGTCCGCGAGGCGGGTCTCGCAGAACAACCGGCTTCGGCCGCGCTCTGCCCCTGAGTTTTCAGCGACGGCACGGGCTTAGCCCGGGGCCGACGGTGGCGTTTGCGGTTGGCATTTGGTAGGGAATGGTCCGCCGCGACGACCGACCAACGACCCACGCCGCAACTGCATCAGTCACCACGCGTTGAGTAGCTACAAGATGATCGGATGACCATGGATCGCGGCCGTCGACTACAATTACGCATCGGGCGCGCCTCAGCCCTGGGGCTCTGCTGGGTGCTTGCGCTTGCTCTAATGCCTGGCGTTGCTTCGGCGGCCGAACTGTTCGGTGGCCGCACGGTCTTGGTCATGGTTGACGATGCCGGATGCGTCTACTGCGCAAAGTGGGACCGCGAGGTGAAGACCGGCTACGAAGCAAGTGCGGAAGGCCGCTTCGCGCCGTTGCAGCGGTGGCGCATCGGTTCGCCGGAACTTTCCGGCCTCGGCCGGCTCTCGTACACGCCGACGTTCGTGCTGGTCGTTCGCGGGGAGGAAGCCGGACGCATCATCGGCTATGCCGGCGCAGATTTTTTCTGGGGCGAGATCGATCGCCTCTACGCGAAGGCCGGATTCCGACCATCAGCGCCGCCTGTGCCGCCTGTCGAGAACAGAGCCGATGATAGACCGGCGGCGGCGACCGGGCTGGCGTCTGTGCGATGAACGCTCAATGGCGGTGCGGCCGGAGTGCATCTGGGATGTTGCAGCGTTCAAGTCCGCCTGAATTCAACCAATCACGAGTCTGCAATTCGGCCCGGTCGATCAACGCGCGCGCATGTGAAAAATCATAGGCCGTCGATCCCAATGGGCACAATGACGGTACGACGTGATAATCGCAGGCACCATCGAGCGACTCAAGTTCCCTGACGATCTGGCTCGCCACCAACAGCGTCAACCCGTGCAGCGCACTCGATATCGCACCCACCGGCGGCTGACGCAGCGCGCATGCGTGCCCCGTGGGCAGAATGATCAGACGTGTTGCGCCGAGATCGCGCGCGAGCTTGATCGGTGTGTTGCTGGTGAGGCCTCCGTCGGCGAGAAATCGACCATTGATCGCCAGCGAGGCAAACGCTGCCGGAATGGCGCACGACGCCACGATCGCTTCCGCAGCGGACCCTTTCGACAGGACCACCATCTCGCCACTCAGAAAGTCCGTGGTCACGATATGGATTGGGATCGGCGCGTCTTCGAGGCGGCGATAGGGCAGGTTGCGTTCGATCAAAGCCTGCAGCGCACCGGTTTCCAAGAGGAAATCACGCTTGATGATCAACCTCGTCAGCGTGCGCGTATTGAATGGAAAGATGTCGTGGCGTTTGGTCGTCGTCCACAATCTTTCGAGTTCGCGGATGCCCTCGACATCGGGCCTCGCGGCGGCGTACGCGCCGTTGATCGCGCCGGCACTGGCACCTACGACGAAGTCAGGCTGCAGGCCGTGCGCCACGAGTGCCTTGAGCATGCCGACTTGTACAGCGCCGAGACTGCCGCCGCCGGCGAGAACGTAGGCCGTCTTGGGTGTACTGCTTTTGCGGACAGGAGTTGAACTTTCACTCATGACGCGGCCTGTCCCGTGGCGGCAATCGCTCGTGCCCGCCGGTTTCATCTCTGCTGCAGATCTTGGGCTGGTTCCGCAGGTGCCATTCGGCCACCTGCCGAACTACCAACGCAGAACGCGATGACCGAGCAACGCTCCGAGTGCGACAACAGGTAATGCACCGGCGGTGTACCAAGTCACCACGAACAACGGTGAGTCGTCGAAGCAGTGTGTGGCGTAGACTGTTGCGCCGACGGCTGCAGCCAGCGCGCCGATGATGGCGCCCGCCTGAGACGGAGACGCGGGGGCGGCAGATCGCATCAACACCAGCAACGTCGCCAATGGCACCGCCGATAGCGCTTGGATTGCAGTAATACACAGCAGTGCGTTCGTGCCGAGCCAGCGTGCCGACCACTCAGCTCTCGGCGTGACGGCGATTTCCACGGCCACGGCGCTTGCGAAAAGCGTCGCCAATGCGATGCAGAGGGGCCGGGCGTCGATTGCAAATGGACCGCCGACTGCCTGAAAGGCTCGAGCGACCAGTGCGATCGTCGCCACCAGCAGCACCAATTTCAGCACAAAACGCCACGTCCCCAAGGCTTCCATGATGTCTGGACGCACGCCGATCGAGACGTAGAGCAAGATTGCCGATGCAATTGCTCCACAGACGACAGCGCTGACCATCGCCTGACCGAAAGGCCGTTGGACGCGTCTGTTGTCGGTCGCCAGCACGGCAATCAAAGCTTCGGTTCTCATGTTTCCTCGCGTCGCAATCCGTCCGCCAACGTCTTCAGCGCCCGATGAAGGGCAACGCGGACGGCGCCCTCTGTCATGCCGAGCCGCACGCCCATGTCCCGCGCACTTTGTCCCTCGATCGAGATAGCTTCGACGATCTGACGTTGGCGGTCGGGGAGTCGTGCAAGTATCGCTTCACATTCCATTGCAGACGTCGGCGACGCCGCCGATCCATCGCCCAGGACGCTCTCGAAATCCTCGATCGGCAGGTGCGCACGAAATCCCCGACGCCGCAGCGCATCGACAAGCTTGTGGTGTGCAATGGCACGGACCCACGGCATCAGAGGTTTTGCCTCGTCCCAGGTATGACGCTTGAGATGGATGGCCAGCAATGTTTCCTGCACGATGTCCTCTGCGTCCGTGCTTTCGCGCCCGGCGCGCGCGAGGCCGCGCCGAGAGATCGTTCTAAGTATGTCGACCAACTCGCTGAGTACGTGCCGGTAGGCGACCGCATCACCTCGATTGGCGGCGCGCATCAGCTGCGACAAGTCGTCGGGGCTTTGCCGCACTTAGGTCTCACAGCTGTTTCGCGTCTGCCGCAGGTTTCATTACAGCAGATAACCAGAAAGACGCGGTAGCACAATGACGAGACCTCCAGTGCGTAATCAGGACGCTGCGAGTTCGGCCATCCCAGCGGCGAATTCGACTTCGGGACGCCAACCGAGTTCGGTCATTAACCGCGTCGAGTCCGCTGTGATATGGCGGACGTCGCCTAGCCGATAGCGGCCGGTGACGATCGGCTGGCGACCCTGCAGCGACTTGGCAAGTGCGGTTGCCATTTCGCCGACTGTGCGTGGTGTGCCGGATCCGACGTTGAAGGCTCGAACTCCCGAGGAATGCTTCTCCGCTGCCAAAACGGTTGCCGCCGCAACATCGCGAACGTGCACAAAATCGCGCCGCTGACCGCCGTCTTCGAATACCGCCGGGGCCTCGCCGCGGCGCAGCGCCGATGTAAAAATCGCCGCGACACCAGCATACGGTGTATCTCGTGGCATGCCCGGTCCGTAGACGTTGTGATAGCGGAGGGCTGCGACCGTGCCGCCTGTCGTGCGCGCCCAGTTCGTTGCGTACAGTTCCTGCGCCACTTTACTGGTCGCATAGGCATTTCGCGGATCAAGCGGCGCGGATTCGCCGACTAGTGCCGGCGACAGCGGTTTGCCGCAGTGGGGACAGGGCGGCTCGAATTGAGCCGATGCCAGCGCCTTTTCTGTTCGCGGACCGGGCGCTACCGCACCGTGCTCTTGGCAATGACCGACCCCC
This sequence comes from Hyphomicrobiaceae bacterium, assembly GCA_031365465.1. Classification (GTDB taxonomy): domain Bacteria; phylum Pseudomonadota; class Alphaproteobacteria; order Rhizobiales; family Hyphomicrobiaceae; genus JABFRJ01. Next base: position 16,525 of record JANLYD010000016.1, on the reverse strand, counting down.
TCGCCATAGGCGACCATCGAACTCGCCAAGGTCAGGCGCATGACGTTCGCCCGAGCCATCGCGGCCAACAGGACTGCGGTGCCAACGTCGTTCGACAAGGCATAGTCGGGCAGATCATTGATATCGACCCCGAGACCGACTTTCGCCGCTAGATGTACCACGCCATCGACACCCTGAACCGCGCGGTCGCAGGCACTGGCATCACGAACATCCGCCATCTCGAGTTCGACATCCGTTGGCGGCGTCCATCGCGTGCCCGTGTGGACGTCGGGCCTGAGGGAATCCAGAACTCTGACCTGATGACCCCGTGCCAGTAATCGTCTCAGTACATGCTGACCAATAAAGCCCGCACCGCCGGTCAACAAAATCTTCATGTCGCGTTCCGCAGAGGTCTTGATGCCTTCGATGCACCCTTCAGCGACAGGCTGAGGCGCACGAATGTGGTCGTAATTTTCCAGGCGGCGCTGCATCCGGCAATGAGGTTGCCAGACACTTTGGAGTAACCACCGCGCCGGCACCGATGATCGACGGGCACCTCGAGGATGCGCAGACCGGCAGCTGCGGCGCGCATCTGCATTTCGAGATTCCACCCGTAGGTCGTTTCCGTCATGCTCAAGTTGCGCAGTTGCTTGACGGACATCGCGCGAAATGGCGACATGTCGGTGAAATGTACGCCGTATTGCAATCGCATCAAGATGCCGGCTAGCCGGCCCGCGACGATCTGCTGTGGCGTCATGCTACCGGCCTCACGCTTGCCCCGCAGCCGCGAGCCCATGACGAAATCCGCGTTGCCGGTCATGATCGGGCCGACCACTGCTCTCGAGAAGCTTGGGACGTCGCTGCCGTCACCGTCCATATAGCAAACAATCTCGGCCCCCGACGGGACCGCCGCCAAACCGGCAGCACACGCGCGACCGTAACCGCGCTGTGGCTCGCTGACGACAATGGCACCCGCGTCGGCCGCGCGCTTCGCGGTCTCGTCTGTTGATCCATTGTCGACCACGATGACCCAATCGACGCCTTCAGCCAAAACATCGCGAACGACTTCGAAGATCGGGAGCGCTTCGTTGAGGCACGGGATAATCACCACAACCGGCCGGTTGAGGTCACCAATGTTCATGTCGCACTCCCGACCGGCAAATGTATCTCAACGGGTCCATCGCAACGCTCCTCGTAGCCGCGGCACTGTTGCTCGGGGCAGCCAGTGGTACGTGGCGAAGGCCACAACGAACGGAAGCAAAGCCAATGTCTTCCAAGCCAGGTCATGGTACGGCAAGATCATCGGACGATTGAGCAGGATCGTCGTCAGGCTGAGTATCCAGGCCGGCACACCGCCGCCGAGTACGACAAACGGCACAACGGCTAAAAAGTACCAGGGATAATTTGGTGACAAGAAAAATAAGCCGGCCATGAGCAGTGTAGATACGTCATTCAAGACGTGTTGGGGTGTGTTCGCTGGTCGAAATGCGATCTTGAGTGCCAGCAATGAGAGTACGCTTGCCGCCCCGAGAATATAAAGCCATTTCAACCCCGCTACGTCTCCGGCAATGGTGCGGACTAACGCAACGATCCAAAAGCCCTGCCCGTCCGCGTGTCCCTCCTCGGACAAATAACCCGACGTGACGAAGCCGAAGACCCCTCGGCCCACTCCGATGTAGGGCAGATAGCAGGCGACAAGTGTCGCGATGACCGCCGTTGGCACTCGCCAATCCCAGGGGCGCCAAAATGCCGGCAACACCACCAGTGCATACGGTTTGACCAACGCCGCCAGCGTCACGGCGATAGCGCCGAACAGGGCGCGGTGACGTAGCAGAAGCCAGACGCCGATCATCAGCAGCGCCACCATGAGCGCATCGCTGTGACCGTTGTTGGCGATCTCCCAAATGCTCAGAGGATGCCAAGCCCATGCCACGACAGCGGTCGTCGGCAGGCGCAATTGGCGTAGCAGGTCGATAATGACAGCGATTATCACGATCTCGCATCCCACCATCGCAAGGCGCATGGCAAGGATCGATTCCGAAACGCGGGTTGCCAACAGGAAAAACATTTGTGCAACCGGCGGATACGCGGTGACTGCGTATTCGGCGCGGTTGATGTTGGGGAAAATCGCTGCGTCACGAAGCGCTGCTAGTATGGGGTCGGCTGGAACATAGCGGTACGGATTGATGCCGGCAGCTTGAACGCGTCCGTCCCAAACGTAGCGGTAGATGTCGGTGGACAGATAGGGTTGCTCATCGACGACGAGCAGTCGCATCACCACTGCAAGCCCAAAAATGATGATCATGCCGATCTGCGTCGGGACGCGCTGTGCCACGTAAGTGGCCGACATCGTGATCGCACCGGACAACACCATCAACGGCACGAAAAGCGCGAAATTGTAGGTGCGAATGATCCACGGCCCCAAGGCGACGAACGCGCACATGGCCACACCGAGTGCCAAAAGCGCCGAGATCGCGTGGCGCGTGGTCAACGTCGCTTGTTCCCCTTCGGGTGTCATCGGCGCCATCTCAGCCTGTGGCCTGAGTAGCGCACCGCTGGCGCAAGAACTCGCGCGTGGCCGGTGCCGATGATCCGACTAAGCCATCCATGGCGAACGCAGGGCGTTCGCCATCCAACTCGGCTTCGAGCATTCGTAACGTCTCCGCGTCGTCCACGTCATACCATCTCGGGAGTTCGATGACTGGCAATTTCAACTCCGCCGCCCTCTGCAACGTCTGGCCATACACATCGGACGTGCTCCAGGAAATATCGGCGAACATGCGGGGATGCGGTTGCGACAGGCCGATCAGAGTGTATCCCCCGTCGATTGCGGGCCCAAGCACAACCGCGTCCTGACATCTGACAGCTGCGATCGCCTTGCGAAGAATTTCAACTGGCAATGTCGGACTGTCGGAATTGACCAGGATTGCACCGGCATGGCCACCATTCAGCAACGCCGAAGCCGCATGATGCAGCCGCGTTCCGAAGTCCCCATCGCACTGCAATTGCAGTTGAAAGCGGAGTGGCAGCAGCTTCCGCAGTGCCGTCTCAGATCCCTCCGGCGTATAAACGGCAAACGCACTATCTCCCGTCGTCGCCGTCGCCTCCGCAATCGTCGACGTGAGGTCCTGGATGAAACAGGTCGAAAGCAGACTGCACTCCTCGGGCCGCAACGGGGGCGACAAGCGGGTTTTCGAAAAGCCGGGCGACGGTGTTTTGCAAAAAATGGCGACGGCGACAGGTTTCATGATGGAAATCCGAGTCTGCAATGACACAACGATCCGGCGTCGAAAAAAAACTATGTTCCCTGCAGGGCCTGCTCGATATCTGCAACGAGGTCGTTGATCGTCTCGATGCCGACCGAGAACCGCAAGAGATCGTCTGGGCAGGGGCTTTCGGTGCCTTCCATGCTGGAGCGGTGCTCGACGAGGCTTTCCACGCCACCGAGGGACGTCGCCCGCTTCCAGACTTGCAGTTTGGCAGCGCTCGCGACGGCTGCGGCTCTGCCGGCTCTGAAGCGCATCGACAGCATTCCACCAAAACCACCGTCCATCTGCCGCACGGCTATGGCGTGCCCATGGTGACTACGCAGGCCGGGATAAAGCATATGGGAGATCGCTGGATGATGCTCGAACCGTTTTGCAATCGTCAAAGCGGCGGCCGACTGGTGCCGGACGCGCAAATGAAGCGTTCGCATGCCGCGCAACAACATGGCAGCGTCAAAACCGCCGATCACACCGCCGACCATCGTCCGCAGATGCGCCACGGATTCATAATATGCGCAACTCCGCTCGGCGAACACCATTGCGCCGGCAACGACGTCTGAATGCCCGTTCAGATACTTGGTTGCCGAGTGGAGTACGACGTCTGCGCCATGTTCTATCGGCCGTGTGAGCACGGGTGTCGAGACGGTAGAGTCGGCTGCGAGGAGTGCGCCCGCCGCATGCGTGATGCGGGCAACGCCGGCGATATCGGTCACGCTCCAGAGCGGGTTCGACGGCGTCTCGATCCACACGAGCCGGGTGCGTCCCGGACGTATAGCCCTCTCGATTGCCGCCAGTTCACTTGTATCGACGAATGTCGTCTCGATGCCCAGTTCAACGGCATGCGTCATGAGCCACTGCCGCAAACCCCAATACATGGACCGAGGCGCAACGACGTGAGCCGGTCGTTGCAGGGCTAGAAACGCAGCCGTCGCCGCCGCCATCCCGGACGCAAACAGGAGACTTGCACTCGCCCCCTCGAGCTTGGTCAAGACGTCTTCGACCTGCCGGACAGTCGCGTTGTCGGATCGCCCGTAGCAAAAACCCCGGCGATACTGATTGTCGGGATCGCGGATGAACGTCGTTGCAATGTGGATCGGCGGCACGAGTGCACCGGTCATACCGTCGGTTCCGCACCCGCCCTGCGCCGCGATTGTTTCAGGTCCGAGCGTGCGCGCCACACGTGGCGCTTCAGGTTCGCCTTGTGGTTCAATCGCTGCCGTCACATGCTTCAAGAGTGGAGTGCGGGCAGCCGGCCCATCGGCTCTAGCTCCGGCCTGAAACTGGTCCGCTGCCCGTTTCGGAATGTGAGTACTCAAGCGCTTCACCCATTGATTTGAACTCGTATGATTGAGTTCGCTGAAGTCGATGCCGCCGTTACATCGGTCACAACTTCGTGCACGGGCAAAATCGTCTGCCTTCACGCCGCTGAAAAATTCGCGCTTCCGATCACGTCTCCGTGAAGCACGTAACGTCTGTGCCCCACAAACCGTCTACATGGAGGCAATAGTTAGCTGATATTGATCCGCCTCGCGCTCGATAGCGCTCGCAGCGAGAAAGCATCGCGATGTCCGGGCCTGCCAAACCTCCACAGCCAGCCTGGTCCGAACTCTCGTTCGAGCAGCGCATGGAGCGCCGGTTTCCTCAGCCCGTGCGGGTCGGGGATCTGATTGGTCTCCCGGTGCTGGACTACTTCGACCAGACGATCGGCCGCGTTCGCGCCGTTGAAAGGACCACCGAAGGAAAAATTCGCTTAGTCGTTCCATACGGCGGATATTTCAGTTGGCGTCGACGGCCCGTCGCGGTGCCGATCGAGGTGGTCGCCATTGCCGGCCGTCAAATCGGCGCGCTCGACATGTCATGGGACGATTTTGCCAAGGCTCAAACGTGGACCGGTGCCGGGGCCCAAATAATAGCTGCCGATGAGAAGATCCGGATCGCACTTTACAAGCGCTGACTTCAAGTGCGCTTCAGTTACAGGGGACGCGCGGCATCATGGAATCCATCGCACCTGAACAGGGTCCGGCTCAACGGCAACTGCATCCGCTCCCTTTGCGCATCATGCACTGGGTCAATGCCGTTGCAATGATCATTCTGATCATGAGCGGATGGCAGATTTACAACGACGAAGTGCTTTTTGGTTGGCTGCATTTTCCGAGTTGGACGACCATGGGCGCAAGCCCTCAAGGTGGCTTGCTATGGCACTTCTTTGCCATGTGGATCCTCGTCATCAATGGTATCGCTTACGCTGCATACGGGCTGAGGACGAGACGGTTTCGGCGGATGCTGTTTCCGATCCGTTTCCCAGATGTGGTCATTGAAATTCGCAATGCATTGAGGCTGAAGCTGAGACACGACGATCTCACGCAGTACAATCCGGTCCAAAAACTTCTGTATCTGGGCGTTCTGATCGTAATCGTTGTTCAGATACTGTCAGGGTTGGTTATCTGGAAACCCGTCCAGTTTTCCGAGCTCACTTTTCTGTTTTACAGTTTCCAAGGCGCTCGGCTCGCGCATTTCCTGGGCATGGTCGCAATCGCCGGGTTCCTCGTGGTTCATGTCCTGCTTGCGGTTCTGGTCCCCGAAACCCTCAAGGCTATGTGGACCGGCGGCCCCAACGTCGATGCCGAGCCTCAACCGCTTTCGGTCCATTCACAGACCAACCTCATCGAAACGAAACACGAGGGAGCACGCCGTTGACTACGCGCAAACCAAAGCCGTCGCTGTTCCGCCCACAATCACCCGTCGACCAAAGCGTGCTTGCGGAAAATAAGCTGTTGGTCGACACCATCAACCGCCGCAACGTATTGCGTGGCAGTATCAGCCTTGGTGCCATCTCGATGCTGGCGGGCTGCAGCGTCTCGGAACAGGCACCAGTTCAGAGCTTCCTGAAATCGGTTTCGCAGTGGAACGACCGGGCGCAAGCCGCCCTCTTTCGGCCCAATCATCTGGCCCCGACTTATGCGCCTTCGCAGGTCATCAAGCCGGCGCGTTTCAACGCCTTTTACGATATCACCGAGCTGGAACCGGTGGACGTGCCGAATTGGAAGCTGGAACTGGCCGGCAAAATTGCGGACAAGCGTGCCTGGACGGCGCAGCAACTTTCTACTCTGCCCGAACAGGAGATTATCATTCGCCACGTTTGCGTGGAAGGTTGGGATTATATCGGCCAATGGTCAGGAGTAAACTTTCGCTATTTTCTGGAGCGGATAGGGGCCGATCTGACGGCGAAATATGTCTCTTTCAAGTGTGCAGATACCTACTACTCCAGCATAGACATGGCTTCCGCACTTCACCCGCAGACAATCCTCGCAACAAAATACGCAGGCGAACCGCTGACTGAGCCATTCGGCGCGCCGGTGAGGCTCAGAACAGCCGTCAAGTTGGGTTTCAAGAACCCAAAGTGGATCACTGCAATCGAGGTCACCAATACGTATCCCGGCGGCTATTTCGAAGACCAGGGCTTCAATTGGTTCAGCGGAATCTAACGTCGAAGGGTCTGCAGCACTTCGGAAAACGAGACGAGGCAACTATGCTCGTCAGCTTGTCTCATCGTGTCTTGAGGCGATCGGCACCCGCTCGGCGCTGAGATCTGCCAGAACGGCGTCGCTCTCGTCTTTCAGGGCTGTCCCGGTCAGCTCGCGTGTCAGCGCGGCCTTCACCAGCCAAGCGAGCTTGGCCGCCGCTGCAACTGGCGGCAATCCGTCAGCACGCACGTTCGAGATACAGTTGCGCTCGCCATCGCTTCGTCCAATAAGCGGTTTGTACGTGAGGTAAATGCCGAGGCTGTCGGCCGCGCTCAAGCCCGGTCGTTCTCCGATGACAACGGCCACCGCTCGCGCGCCAAGCAAGCCGCCGACGTCGTCGCCGAGCGCAACCCGAGCACCTTTGGCAATGACGATTGGCGCAAGCTTTAGTTCAGTGCGCGTCGCGTGAGGCAGGAACGAACCGATCAGCGCGGGCCCGTGCTTGTTCACAGCCGTTGCCGACAATCCGTCAGCAATCACGAGAGCTAGATCGTAATGCCCGGCATAGTCTGTCAGCAGCGTACGTGAGCGATCGCTCAACTGACGGCCGAGATCGGGCCGCCGTAGGTAAACTTGCCGGTCGGCCGCTCTACTCTCGATGGTGACGGCGCTCATTCCGAGACGTGCAAGCGCGACGCTCAAGGCATCGTGGTCCAGCGGGGCGTGAACCGCATCGCGGGCTTGCGCATGCGCCAACGCAAAGCTCAGCACTTCGCGCGTCGGCAGCGATACGCCGGCGCGGCCGAGACCGATACGTGCCTTGGTCCACTGCGACAGACGAAACCACGGATCGTGCGGAGCCTCACTCATGTCTGCGGCCTCGCCTCCCGATCCTCAGTTTGAAACACCGGCTGGGTGAGCAACGGATGATCGGCACGCGCTGGGAGGAGACGACCGGCTTTATCTGTAATGGCGGCACGATTGAGCCACGCTTCGAATTCCGGGGCCCGTTTCAGTTTGAATGCTTCACGTACAAACAACGCGTCGTGAAACGACGTCGATTGATAACCGAGCATCACGTCGTCTGCGCCGGGCACACCCATGATGTAGGTCACTCCCGCGGCCGCGAGCGATGTCAATATCACGTCCATGTCATCCTGATCGGCCTCGGCGTGATTGGTGTAACAAACGTCGACGCCCATCGGCAGGCCCATCAGCTTGCCGCAGAAATGATCCTCCAACGCGGCCCGCAAAATCTCTTTTCCGTTGTAAAGATATTCGGGGCCGATGAAGCCAACCACAGTATTTACCAGCAGAGGGCGATAGGCCCGTGCCACAGCGTAGGCGCGCGCCTCGCAGGTCTGCTGATCGATGCCGTGGTGGGCGTTGGCGGAAAGTGCCGAACCCTGCCCCGTTTCGAAATACATTACGTTGTCGCCGATCGTCCCTCTTTTGAGGTCGCGCGCGGCGGCATGGGCCTCGCTCAACATGTCGAGCGTAATTCCGAAGGATCGGTTCGCCGCCTCCGTTCCCGCCACCGATTGAAAGACGAGATCGACCGGGATGCCCTTGCCGATCATCTGCATCGTCGTCGTCACGTGCGTCAGCACGCACGCCTGCGTCGGAATGTCGAACCGCGTGAGCAGGTCGTCGAGCAGGTGCAGGAGCTTTTCGATTTTCTCCAGCGAGTCGGACGCCGGGTTGATGCCGATGACGGCATCACCGGCGCCATACATAAGTCCATCGGCGATCGAAGACATAATGCCTGCAACATCATCCGTCGGGTGATTGGGCTGCAACCGCACCGCCATCGTGCCGGGCAAGCCGATCGTGTTTCGGAACGCCGTTACGATCCGCATTTTGCGTGCCGCCAGGATCAGATCCTGATTACGCATGATCTTGGACACGGCAGCCGCCATCTCGGGCGTGACCGCCGGGGCGATCTGCGCGAGCGTCCGCCACGTTGTGGTCCGTGACAATAGGAACTCTCGGAACTCGCCGACCGTCAGCGACGAGATGTCTGCGAACGCTTTGATGTCGTGGGTATCGAGAATGAGCCGCGTGACGTCATCATCCTCGTAGGGGATGACGGGCTCGGCCAGGATCGATTTCAGCGGCACATTGGCGAGCGCCAGTTTGGCCGCCACGTTCTCCTCCGCCGTTGCAGCGGCGAGCCCAGCGAGCCGATCTCCGGCGCGGGGCGGCGATGCTTTCGCCAACAAGTCGGCGAGCGTCGGGAATACGTAAGCCGTGTATCCGATCTGCTGGCGAAACGGCACTTACGCCACTCCTCCTCGCGCGCTGACAGTATCGTGCGACAGGTTCATTCGCAAAGCCGCGCCAAAGCTAGAAGCTCTGTCATATCTGCAGTCATTGAGACGCTTCCGCTCGCCAGCACGCGGCTTTATGAGCCGGTGCAATCTCTACCAATGTTGGTCCTGGTATCAGCCGGCACTTGTCGATGACATCGGGGCAACGCGGATTGAAGGCGCAGCCGATCGGTGGCGTCAGAGGGTTTGGGACATCGCCCGTCGCTATCGCGCGGCGCCCGGTAAGCGGTTTGAACGGATCGGGGATCGCTGCCATGAGCGCGCGCGTGTAGGGATGGCCGGGCTTCTCGAATATGCTTTGCCAAGGACCGGTTTCGACGATCCGGCCAAGGTACATCACCGCTACCCGATCGCACATGTGCTCGACGACACTGAGATCGTGACTGATCATGAGCGTGGCGACACCCAGGCTCTCCGTCAACTCCACGAGCAGGTTGATGATCTGAGCACGGATCGAGACGTCCAGCGCCGACACCGGCTCATCGCAGATGACCAGCTTCGGCTCCAGGATCAAGGCGCGGGCAATGCCAATACGCTGACGCTGGCCGCCTGAGAATTCGTGCGGGTAGCGTTGGGCATGCTCGGGCCGCAGCCCGACACGCCGCAGCATGCCGGAAACACGATCCGATACTTCCGACGCTCCACCCATGCCGTGCAGACGAAGCGGACCCGCCAGCAACTCGCCGACCGTCCGGCGTGGATTGAGCGAAGCGTAGGGATCCTGGAAGACCATCTGAACTGTACGGGCCATACGCATACGGTCGGCCGTGCCGGATCGTAACGGGATGCCATCGATGGTAATGCGTCCGCTGGTCGGTGGCTGCAATCCCAGGATGGCGCTCGCCAACGTCGACTTGCCGCAACCTGACTCGCCGACAAGGCCTACGCACTCGCCTGAACGCACCGTGAGCGATACGCCATCGACAGCACGCAGAATGCGCGCGCCGCCGCCAAACCACCCGCCACCCCTAGCGAAGTGCACGGCCAGATCGTCTATTGTCAGTAACGGCGCGAGCGGTGCTTCAACCATCGTGATGACAGCGGACAAGGCCACCTCCCGCCCGCGATTTGGCAATCGGACTTTCTGTGTGACAGATTTCAGTCGCTCGAACGCAGCGCGGATGAAAACGGCAGCCTGCTGGAAAATTGGCCGGCGCCGGCACGACCCCATCGATTTCAGCCAGCTTTCGGCGTCCGCCCGCAGCACGCGCACCCAGACGCGGCACCGCGCCGATCAGGCCTTGCGTGTAGGGATGCTGCGGTGTCCGGAGCAGATCGCCGGCGGCACCCTGTTCGACGATGCGGCCCGCGTACATGACAGCGATGTGCGTGCACATGCGCGCGACCAGCCCAAGATCGTGGCTGATCATCAGAATGGCAGTTCCTTGCGCAGCACAGGCCGCAGCCATCAGCTCAACGATTTCCGCCTGCACCGTGACATCCAATGCAGTCGTCGGCTCATCCGCAACGAGCAGCTTTGGCTTGCACGCCAGCGCGATGGCGATCATGACGCGCTGTCGCATACCACCCGACAGCTGGTGCGGATAATCGTTTGCGCGGAGTTCGGGCGCCGGTACACGCACGTTGCGCAATGCCTCCACCGCACGCGTCCGCGCTTCCGTCCATGATGCGCCTTCGTGCAACACGAACATCTCCGCGATCTGTCGGCCGATAGGCTGCAGCGGATTGAGCGCCGTCATCGGTTCCTGGAAGATCATCGAGACGTGGGCACCGCGCAACTGTCGGAGCTCGGCTTCGGTGGCGGCGGTAATGTCGCGGCCATCCAGCAGAATGCGGCCGGCTGACCGCCGCAATGGTGATCGCAGCAGCCCCATCACGGCAAGCGCAGTGATCGACTTGCCGCAGCCGGATTCACCGACAAGGCCGAACGCCTCGCCCCGCGGAATAGAGAAGCTGACCCGATCAACCAGCTGCGTTGCGCCGTCGCGGCTTTCGAGCGAGATGTCGAGATCGGAGATTTCGAGCAGCGCTCCGGTCATGGCTGCCGGCTCCGCGATTGCGGATCGAGAATATCGCGCAGGCCATCGCCGAGCAGGTTGAGGCCGAGCACGGTGAAAAAGATCGCCAATCCCGGAAACGCAGCCAGCCAGGGAATGGCGCGGATGTTGTCGCGCGCATCCGACAGCATACTCCCCCAACTCGGAAAGGGCGGCTGGATCCCGAGACCGAGAAACGACAGCGCAGCCTCGGCGAGGATGGACCCGCCCATGCCGAGTGTGGCGATGACGATCAGCGGCCCGGCCATGTTGGGTAGCAATTCACGCAGCATGATTGTGAGATCGCCGTAGCCCATCACCTTGGCCGCCTGCACGTACCCCTGAGACTTCAAAGCCATGGCCTGCGCGCGGGCGATGCGACACGTGAATGTCCAGTTGGTGAGGCCGAGGGCCACGAGCAGGCTGAACAGTCCCGGTCCGAGAATGGCCATGATGGCCAGCGCGAAAATCAGCGAGGGGATAGCCAGCATGATGTTCGTCAGGCCGGACACCACATCGTCCCACCAGCCGCCCCAATAGCCGGCCGTGATGCCGAGCACGGTTCCGATCAACGTGTTGATGAGTTGCGAAACGACGCCGACGGTCAAAGAAATGCGCGCGCCGTAGACGACGCGACTCCAGATGTCGCGGCCCTGTGTGTCGGTGCCGAACCAGAAGGCGCGGCCGGGCGGTTCCTCAGACATCATCAGGTCGGCGCCCAGCACCGGGTCGTGCGTCGCGATCAGCGGGGCCAGTACGGCTGCTGAAACCGAAAGCGCGAATAGCCCGCCACCGATCCACAAGTTGGCCCGAAACCGCATTCTGGTTCTACTCCGCGCGAATGCGCGGATCGATCACCACGTAGGCGATATCGACCAGCATATTGATGACGAGAAAAAACAGCACGATCACCAGGATGCAACCTTGCACCGCAGGAATGTCGCGCTGGACCACACTGTCGACCAGCAGACCACCGAGCCCGGGCCAAGAAAAAAGCTTTTCGACCACCACGGCCTGCCCCATCAATGCGCCGAACTGCAGGCCGACCGTGGTCAATACCAGCAGCAATGCATTGCGCGCGACATGCCATGTAACGACGCGCGTCTCGCTCATGCCTTTGGATCGCGCGGTGCGCACGAAATCAGCGTTGATGACCTCCAGCACCGAGGCACGCGTCGTTCTTGCCAATAACGCCATGGGCGACACGCCGAGGGCTAGCGCCGGAAGAATGAGATGGTCCCATCCGCCATAGCCGAAACTCGGCAGCCAATGAAGATATTCGGCAAAGAGGTACATGAGCATGAGGCCGAGCCAGAACTTCGGCAGCGACAATCCCGACACGGCGCCGACCATGGCGAGGGTGTCCACGAGGCTGCCTGGCCGAAGCGCCGCATAGAACCCGAGCGGAATGCCGATCAGGATGGCAAGTCCCATGGCCGCGAACGTCAGTTCCAGTGAAGCGCCCAGCCGTTGACCGATCAGCCGCGTGACGGGCTCCCGCGACCGGAATGAAGTGCCGAGATCGCCGACCGCCAGTTGACCGAGATAGCGGACGAAACGTACGGCAACGGGATCGTCGAGACCGAGTTCGCGTCGCATGCGCTCGACCACGGCCGGATCCATCCCGCCCCGGCCGTCATCCATCAGGCTGGATACGAAGCTGCCGGGGATGACGCTGAACAAAACGAACACGACCAGCGCCACTCCGGCAATGGTCGGGATCATGCTGAGCACGCGCTTCAAGATGAGGCGGAGCATGCGATCCCCGCCCTCACTTCGCCGGAGACGTTTCTTCGACCCAGAGGTGTTCGGGGAATTGATGCGTCAGTTCGGTCGCATTCTTCTGCAGCCCATGCACCCACGGCTGATAGGCCATCACCGCCTTGTTGTAGTTGAAGAACCAGTGGCTGGCCTCGTCGTAGAGGGTCGCATTGGCCTTCCTCAAAAAATCCGTGCGCTTGGCGGCGTCGTCGGTCGTAGCCGCCGCGTCCACGAGTTTGTCATAGTCGGCATTCTTGAACCCGATGTAGTTGCCGGCAGTGCGCGGTGTGCCTGAATGATACTGCTTGAGAGCCTTGAGTGGGTCGGGCCCGCTCGAGTTCGACCAGATATAGGCCTGGAAGTCCCCTTTGAGGATCGTTTCTGTGAGAACTGCGGCTTCGATCAGCTTCGGCTTGGCGACGATGCCCACCTTCGCCAGCATGGGAATGACTGCTTCGACGATAGGCAAGCCCCAGCTTTCGTTCTGACTGGTGGTCCACTCGAACTCGAAACCGTTCGGATACCCCGCATCTGCAAGCAGCTTTTTGGCTTTCTCGATATCGAACGCATAAGGTTTGAGCGTGGGATCGAAACCGTCGAGACCGATTGGCAGCCAACTGGATGCGCGGAACGCCTTGTCCTTGACTAAGCGCTTGATGATGAGATCCGTATCGATCGCATGATTGATGGCTTGCCTGACGCGCTTGTCCTGGAACGGTTTGTAGGCGTGGTTGAATCCGATCGTCCTCGTAAAGAATTCGGCCACGTCGATTATTCCGTTCTTCAGCACGGGATCCTCGCGATAGGCCACGAATTGCGCCGGCCCGAGAATGGACACGTCGACCTCTTTTGAGCGGAACGCAATGTCGCGCGCGGCCGCCTCGCCCATAATCAGGATCACGACCTTGTCGAGGTAAGGCAAACCGGGCTTGTAGAATTTCTCCCAACGCTCGGCCACCAGCCGTGAACCAGGAATGTGCTCGACAAACTTGAACGGACCAAGGCCGATGGGCTTGGTCAGGATTTCACCGCTCTCTACGTTCTCACGTGCCAGGATGGAGGTGGTGTCGTCGATGAAGTAAAAGCCTGGCTGCACCTTGTCTGTGATCGTAATTTCCAGCGTGAAATCGTCGACCTTCTTGAGGCCAGAGATCTCCTTGGCCTGATTTTTCTCGACGTCGACAGCCCCCTTGATGAGCCGCACATAGCGCGCGCCGGGCATGCCTTTGCTGCCGTCCATGATCCGCGTGTACGACCAGATGAGGTCGTCGGCGGTCATGCGACGGCCATTGTGGAAATAGGCGTCGTCGCGCAACTTGTAGGTGTGAATGAGCCCGTCGCCAGATACCGTAACGTCTTTGGCGAGTTCGAGGACCGGCGCATTCTTCTCGCTGTTCCAGCTGTAGAGCGTGCGGTGAAGCGCCTTGGCGACGATGCCGTCCTGCGCACGCGGTGTCGTGTGAATGTCGAGGCTGGTCAACGTCGTGCCGTAGGGTGCAGTCAGCCGGATGACGCCACCTTTGCGGGGCGTTTGTGCCGCGGCACCGGGAGGTGTCACCAACGCGCAGATGACCGCGCTGAAGGCAGCCAAGAGCAAGCGGTAGCTTGATGATCGTGTAAACACCCGTGATCCCCCAAATGTCGTGGTACGATACGATCATCATAGGATCATCGATCCACAGCCTTAGGCAAGTGAATTGCATAGGTGCTCCGCACGGCGTCTTATCAATCCGGACACAACTTCCGCTGTGACCGACCGGCTGCTCGCCTCGGCGCAGCAGGTGGCATCTCCAACCACGACGTTGGTGCCATGGACCGCCTCGCGGGAGGGTGCCATTTATTTCGACACGCGCGGAGGCCCAGATCGGAGGCGCGGTCGCATTGGAAATGCTCGCCACGCATCATCGCAACGTCGACGCAGCAATCATTGCAGCGTTCGGAGATCTTGGGCTTTATGGTGCCCGGGAATTGTTCGACATTCCCGTCGTTGGGATGGCGGAGGCAGCGATGCTGTCCGCCTGCATGCTCGGACGGTGTTTCGTGATCGTAGCCTTCGCGACCGCTTTCGGACCGTGGTACGAAGACTGCGTTGCTATGCATGGTCTAGCGTCGCGGTGCGCGGGTGTCCGCATGCTGGACGCTACTTTTCGCTCTGTCTCCGACGTCCAAGAGAAAAATGAAGCGCTGCTGGTTGAAGTCGCCTGCAAGGCAATCGCGGAAACGTCCGCAGACGTTGTTATTCGTGGCGGCGCTCCGCTTGCGGGGCTGGCTGCAAAAGTGAAAGATCTCATTCCGGTGCCGGTTGTCGATCAAATTCAAGCCGCAGTGAAGCAGGCTGAAATGTTGGTGGCTCTGAATACGCGCAAGTCGACGATAGGAACATTCCGGCGGCCTGCCCCAAAGACAACATCTGGACTGCATCCGGCGTTGGCCGCGCGCATCGAACACAAGGATTGACACCCCGTGTCGTCTCAACATCTTAATCGTGATTTCGCCGGTTACGGCGCTCATCCGCCCGACCCGCGTTGGCCGAACGGCGCGCGAATCGCCGTCAACTTCGTCCTCAACTACGAGGAGGGCTCCGAGCCGTCCATTCACGACGGCGAGGATTATTCCGAATCCGGATTGACCGAAGCCCATGGCCTAGGCGCTGGCGCCAAGGGTCGCGACTTGGCGGCCGAGAGCATGTTCGAATACGGCAGCCGCGTCGGCTTCTGGCGACTGCATCGCATGTTTCAAGAGCGTAAAATGCCAATGACGGTGTTCGGCTGCGCACTCGCGCTCGAACGTAATCCAGAGGCAGCGGCAGCCATTCGACAGTCGGCCTACGATGTCTGCTGCCATGGCTGGCGTTGGGTGTTACACTCCAAACTCACCGAAACCCAAGAACGCGAACACATTCGCAAAGCCATCCGATCATTGGAGGCGACCGTCGGTGAGCGTCCGTCCGGATGGTATTGCCGCTACGGGCCGAGCGTGAATACGCGCCGATTACTTGTTGAAGAGGGCGGATTTGTCTACGACAGCGACTATTACGGCGATGAACTCCCGTTTTGGCGCACGGTTTCAGGCAAGCCGCACCTGATCGTGCCCTACACGCTGACCAACAACGACGGCAAGTTTGCGGGCTGGGTCGGCACGTCGGATGATTGGTTTGCGTTCGTCCGCGATGCGTTCGACATGCTTTACCGCGAGGGCGCAACGCACCCCAAAATGATGTCGGTTGGCCTGCACACGCGGTTGATCGGTCACCCCGCGCGCGCGGTGGGACTTGAGCGATTGCTCGACCATATTGCCAAGCATCAGGGTGTCTGGCTCACGCGCCGAATTGACATCGCGCGCCATTGGATGACGACGCATCCTGCCGTCTGAGTAACCGATCGTGGGCGAACAATGGGGTGGCGGACGTCGAGATGCGCGCCTCCCTTGCCAGCAAGTTCAAAGCGATCGCGTGACAAGGAATTCGAGGATAGTAGTTCGGATGCTTGTGCGGATCGACGCGTCAACGACTGCTTCGGCAACGTGTTCTCGACAATTTCGGCGCGCCACCCCGCGCACGGCGCTCGCTCGTGCGCTGGTTTATGCCGTAGCGGGCCTCGGGACAATTGGTCATCAGCATAAGGCGATCGGCGAAATAAAATCGACCGATCAATTCGTCGGTGGATGCAGCACGGGCAACGCGCGCGTAAAGGTACGGTCGCCTCGTTTGAAGCCGACGAGAGGTTGCG
>JANLYD010000458.1:0-9154 GCA_031365465.1 Hyphomicrobiaceae bacterium | reverse complement strand
GCCGCGCAGGCGGCCACCCAAGCAAGCCAGTCATTGAACTCACGCTCCAACAGTGTTCGCAGAGGCAAAGCCTAAGCTGCGCCCTTACCTTTGACGCCGCGCAGGTGCCGCAAAATTTCGGCCATGACGGCCAGCGCAATTTCCGGCGGCGTCGTCGCGCCCAGATCGAGCCCGATCGGCGAACGGATGCGTCCGATCTCGTCCGCCGTTAGCCCCGCCGCCGCCAGCCGCTCGACCCGCTTGGCATGGTTTTTCCGCGATCCCAGCGCACCGATATAGAAGCACTCCGCACGGCACGCGAGTTTCAGCGCTTCGTCGTCGATATGGCCGACATGCGCTAGTGCCGCGACCGCCGTATAGGGATCGAGACGCAGTTGCGGCAATGCATCTTGCGGCCAGTCGGTAATCAACGTGATGCCGGGAAAGCGCGCCTCCGCCGCGAACGCCGTTCGCGGATCGACGACGATCGGTGCGAACCCGCTCAATCGCACGAACTCGGCCAGCACTTGGCCGATGTGCGTTGCCCCAATGATCACGATGCGCGGCGGCGGCAGGCGGGCATGCACGAACGCTTCGCCGTCTGCCCCCGCTTCGACGCTGCTGATACCGGACAGGAAGCGCCGCGCCAGATCGCCATCGGCTGATGCCGAACTCCGCTCGACGATCTCACGCCCGCCATCGGCCAATCGCGTCCGCACGATCAGCGCCTCTCGTGTGTCGCGCGCCGCGGTCAGCGCCGACACATAACCTCGCCCCGCTTCCCCTTCGAGACGCTCGACGAACACCCGGATTTTTCCACCGCACGGCAAACCCACACGCCACGCCGTTTCATCTTCCACGCCGAACGACAATGTTTTCGGTGCGCCGCCGTCGAGCAGTTCCACCGCTTCCGTGATCACCTCACCCTCGACGCAGCCGCCCGAGACGGAGCCGGCGAAGCTGCCGTCCGCAGCGATCGCCATCTGACCGCCGACCGGCACCGGCGCCGATCCCCACGTGTCGATGATCGTCGCGAGCGCAACGCGCCCGTCGGACGCCAGCCCTTGATCCAGTACCCCCAGCACGTCGGCCGTGAGCAATGCACGATTGTTTTCGGTGGACATCACACTGCTCCGCTTGCGACCGCCCCGGTTTGGCCGGATTCCCGCTGTGTATTTTTAAGAGTGTACCATGCGCCGGACACCACGGCACCGGCACCCTCAGACTTCGCCAGCGGCGACGTGCCGCGACCACGCCTCCTGACGTCACTGTATACCGGACAGATTGGATTTCGGGAGCATCATGAAATTGCTCAGGTACACGTTTGGACTGGCGGTCGTGCTCGGCCTGACGGGCGTCGGCCTCTCGTACACGCCGGCACCCCAGCCCTCGGCTTTGCCAGCCAGGAGCGGCCCGTCGCTCCCATCCGCCAGGGTTTGGGGCTATCAGTTGCAAGGCGCACGCGCCTCCTTGATCGCACCCGACATCGATCTGGTCGTCATCGACCACGCCCGCGAAACCAGCGCCACCGACCTGCTGTCGGCCGCCGACGTCGAAGAATTCCGCGTCCGCCCCGGCCGGCCGCCACGTATCGTGCTGGCGTATATGTCCATCGGCGAAGCCGAGCGCTATCGCTTCTACTGGCGGAAATGGTGGTCCCCAAAAACGTATCTCGGACTGTTCGAGCCGACGTGGCTGGCGCGAGAAAACAAGGACTGGAAGGGCAACTATCTCGTCCGCTTCTGGGACCCCGCGTGGCAGAAGGTAATTCTCAATCCCGCACCGTCGTTGTTAGACATCGCCCGGCACCGTTGGCTCGGTGAGCCGCCAGCTTATCTCGACAGCATTCTGCAAGCCGGTTTCGACGGCGTCTATCTCGACCGCGTCGACGCGTTCGGCGAGTGGGAAAAATCGCACCCGCGCGCCGAAGCCGACATGAGTGCATTCGTGCGCCGGCTGTCGACCTACGCCAAGGCTCGTAAGCCCGGCTTTCTGATCGTGCCGCAGAACGGCGAAGAACTGGTCGCGAAGGTCGACTACCGGCAAGCCATCGACGGCCTCGCCAAGGAAGACCTGCTGTACGGCGTGGAGACGCCGGAAACACCCAACAGCCGCGACGAAACCAAGCGCTCCGCCGACTTCCTGCGCAAGGTGCAGGCCGACGGCAAGCCGGTGTTTGTCGTCGAATACCTGCGCGATCAGGCGAAACGTGACGTCGCGCGCGCGCGCGCCAAGGAACTAGGCGTCGCCCTGACGTTTGCCGAGCGCGACCTCAATCGTCCGCCTGAACTGTTGCCACCGCCCCCGGCGATTGCCCCTGTCACGCCCGCCACACCGAAACCACAGCGGTAAACGTCGTCCCATCGCGTTGCATTTGCACAACGCCCGCCGTTGCTGGCGTCCGCGCACCCGTGTCCGAAATGCACCCGCAACACGTTGTCGACATCTCATCTCGCAACGGTCACACCGCAGCCTCTGGCGCGCCCACCGAATCAGTCACCGTGGGGCCATGCTTACCTCACGTACGTTGTGTCTTGTGTCGGTTTCAGTGGCGTTCGCGCTGATCTCCGGCCGCTTTTTCCCGCTGCAGGCGCGTCTCTGGCCAGCGCCTGTGCCGCTCGAGCAAGCCTTCACCGGCGTCGCCCGCGTCATCGACGGTGACACCATCCACGTCGGCGAAACGCGGGTCCGCCTCGAGGGCATCGATGCGCCCGAGAGCAACCAGACCTGCAAGCGTGCCACCGGCGAAGAGTGGGCCTGCGGCGCCGAAGCGACCCACGCGATGCGCGCTCTCGCGCACGGCCGCGACGTCACCTGTCGCAATCATGGTCTGGACAAATACGGCCGCACTCTCGGCACCTGTTTCGTCGACGGCCGCAACGTCAACCTGGAACTGGTCAAGCTCGGCCTGGCCTGGGCCTACGTGAAATACTCGGTCGCCTACACCACCGACGAAGCCGAGGCGCGACGCTTGAAGCTCGGCATCTGGCAAGGCGAGGCGCTGCCCGCCTGGGATTACCGCAAGCTGTCGTGGACCAAGGGCGAAGAAGCAGCCCGCGAGCAACACGCCCCCGACGGCTGCGCAATCAAGGGCAACGTCACAGCCAACGGCCACATCTATCACATGCCCTGGGGCCGTTGGTACGACAAGGTCCGCATCGACGGCCACGCCAACAAGCGCTGGTTCTGCTCGGAGACCGAAGCCCAGCAGGCAGGCTGGCGCCCCGCCTACCAATAAGCGCGGGCGCGGTGGCGGGTGAGCAACCGAAGCGCCAGCAAAGTAAGCGCGGTTGCGGGTGGGCAACCGAAGCGCCAGCAAAGTAAGCGCGGTTGCGGGTGGGCAACCGAAGCGCCAGCGAAAGAGCGGCCACACGTTTGACAGACGCGGGTCCTCGCACGATGATCCCAACAGGTTCGGCGAAACGCCGAACCTGAAGCCAGACATGCAGTTACCTGCAGAAAGACGCGACATGAGCAGCGACAGCGCGGCATCGCCTCCCGTCAACCTGCGCAATGTAGCGACCGCCAATCTGGCCCGCCCGTCGAACACACTCAAAGAGACCGCCCGTGACCTTGTGCGCAGCGGCTCACTGGAGATCGGCGCTGATCGCCCGTCCGACGCGCTGGCCATCGCCGAGTTGCTTCCCGCCGGCACGCCAGTATTCGTCAATCATCTGCCGAAGAATACGCTGTCGGAGACGTTGTCCGGTCTGAAGGCCGTACGCAGTGCCGGGCTCGAACCCGTGCCGCACGTGGCAGCGCGACGCATCCAGTCGCGCGACGAACTCAAGCATTTTCTCGACGCCGCCGTGCGCGATGCCGGTGCAAAAAAGCTTCTGCTGATCGGCAGCGATCTGCGTGCGCCCGCCGGCCCCTTCACCGATGCGCAATCCGTACTCGGCACCGGGATGATCGCCGCCGCCGGCATGCGCGAAATCGCTTTTGCCGGCCATCCCGAGGGCCACCCCCACGTCGATACTGCCGAGTTGACGCGAGCCCTCGATACCAAGATTGCCATGGCCCGCGAGCAGGGCCTGGGCGTCAGTGTGATCACCCAGTTCTCCTTCGCCCCCGCGCGCATCCTCGACTTCTGCGCCGGGCTGCAGCGCCGCCATCCCAGCGTTCCCGTCTATGTCGGCATCCCCGGTCCGACCAGCCCGGCCGCTCTGCTCCGCTTCGCCACTATCTGCGGGGTCGGCGCCTCGCTGCGCGCCATGAGCAACCAGGGCATGGGGGCCATCAAACTGTTGGCCCATACGGACCCAGGTGAGCAACTGGCGGTCATCGCTGCCCATCAGCGCAACAACCCCCACAGCAACATCGTCGGCGTTCATCTGTTCAGCTTCGCCCGCGTCGCCAAGACGGCGGCCTGGATGAACGGCATTTTGCGGGGCTAGCTTTAGGCAATCTCCGGCTGCCACTCCTGCCCTGCTCAGGGTTAATGACTGGCCGGATTTTGCCCCCACGACGTGCATAGCACCTGGGCTGATCGCTAACCCTATGGACAAGAGTTACGGGATGCAGGAGGAAATGCTGCATCGGGCATGGCGCAGGTGGTGTACGATCTGGGATTGAACGCTTTGTCACGACCGGACATGAGGCGGCATCACAGTCGGAATCTCGTTACACTCGACGCCGCATCCGCCCACTTTGACGACCTCAGATCGACGACCCGAGAGGCCACCATGCAGGACGAGAACGCCACAGCCGGCCGCGAATGGGTCGACGCCATTCGCTCCGTAATTGCCGTAGAGGGCCCGGACGAAGCCGATCGCCTGTTGACCGCCACGGTCGACGAAGCACGCAAGCAGGGTGCGCGCCTGCCGTTCGCCGCCAACACCGCCTACATCAACACCATCCAGCCGAGCGAGCAGCCGACCTATCCCGGCGATCGCGAACTCGAGAACAAGGTGCGCGCCGTCATCCGTTGGAACGCGGCAGCGATCGTTTTGAAAGCCAACAAGGAGAGCTCCGAACTCGGCGGGCACATCGCCTCGTTCCAGTCGGCAGCGACCCTCTATGCCACCGGCTTCACACATTTCTGGCACGCCCCCACCGCCGACCACGGCGGCGATCTCATCTTCGTCCAGGGCCACTCCGCGCCGGGTATCTACGCCCGTGCCTTCGTCGAAGGCCGGCTCACCGAGGACCAGCTCAAGAACTTCCGCCAGGAAGTCGACGGCAAGGGCCTGCCGTCCTATCCGCACCCCTGGCTGATGCCCGACTTCTGGCAATTCCCGACCGTCTCGATGGGCCTCGGCCCATTGATGGCGATCTATCAGGCCCGGTTTCTCAAATACATCCACAACCGAGGCTTTGCCGACACCGAGAAACGCAAGGTGTGGGTGTTCTGTGGCGATGGCGAAATGGACGAACCAGAAAGCCTCGGCGCCATCTCCCTCGCCGGCCGCGAGAAGCTCGACAACCTCATCTTCGTCATCAACTGCAATCTGCAGCGCCTCGACGGGCCCGTGCGCGGCAATGGCAAGATCATCCAGGAACTCGAAGGCGACTTCCGCGGCGCTGGCTGGAATGTCATCAAATGCATCTGGGGCTCCGGCTGGGACCAGTTGCTCGCCCGCGATACGTCCGGCCGCCTGCGTCAGTTGATGGAAGAATGCGTCGACGGCGAATACCAGGATTTCAAATCCAAGAACGGCGCCTACATCCGCGAAAAATTCTTCGGCCGCTATCCCGAAACGGCCGCCATGGTCGCCGACTGGAGCGACGACAAGATCTGGACGCTGACGCGCGGCGGGCATGACGCCGTCAAGGTTTTTGCCGCCTACAAGGCCGCCAGCGAGCACAAGGGCCAGCCCACGCTCATCCTCGCCAAAACCGTCAAGGGTTATGGCATGGGCGAAGCCGGCGAAGGCCAGATGATCACGCATCAGCAGAAGAAAATGGGTGCTGGGGCGCTCGTCCATTTCCGCGACCGCTTCAACGTGCCGGTCACCGACGCCGAAATCGAGCACATGCCGTTCCTCAAGCTGCAGCCCGGTTCGCCCGAAGAAGCCTACATGAAAGAGAGCCGTCGCAAGCTAGGCGGCTCGCTGCCCCAGCGCCGGCGCCAGAGCGACGTCAAGCTCGAGATCCCCCCGCTGTCCGCCTTCGACGCGGTGTTGAAATCGAGCGAAGACCGCGAGAACTCGACGACCATGGCATTCGTGCGCGTGCTCAATGCCTTGCTTCGCGACAAGAGCCTCGGCAAGCGCATCGTTCCCATCGTCCCCGACGAGAGCCGCACTTTCGGCATGGAGGGAATGTTCCGCCAGTACGGGATCTTCAGCCAGGTCGGCCAGCTCTACACCCCGCAGGATGCCGATCAACTGTCGTTCTACAAGGAGACCAAGACCGGTCAGATGCTGCAGGAAGGCATCAACGAAGCTGGCGCCATGGCCTCGTGGATCGCCGCTGCGACGTCGTATTCGACATCGAACGCGCCGATGATCCCGTTTTACATCTACTACTCGATGTTCGGGTTCCAGCGCATCGGCGACCTCTGCTGGGCGGCCGGCGACATGCGCGCGCGCGGCTTTCTCATCGGCGGCACCTCCGGCCGTACCACGCTCAACGGCGAGGGTCTCCAGCACGAAGATGGTCACAGCCACCTGATGTCAGCCACCATACCCAACTGCATCAGCTACGATCCAACCTACGCCTACGAAGTCGCGGTCATCGTGCAGGATGGCCTGCGGCGTATGTACGGCGAGGGCGAGGACGTCTTCTATTATATCACCACGCTGAACGAGAACTACACCCACCCCGCAATGCCCGAGGGCGCCGAGGAGGGCATCATCAAGGGTATGCACTTGATCCGTCGCGCGCCCGACAGCACGCCCAAGGACAAGCGCGTGCAACTGATGGGCTCCGGCGCGATTTTGCGCGAAGTGATCGCCGGCGCGGATCTTCTCGCCCAAGACTATGGCATCCAAGCCGACATCTGGAGCGTCACCAGCTTCACCGAACTGCGCCGCGAGGCGCTTGCGTGCGAGCGCTGGAATTTGCTGCATCCGGAGGAACCAGCCAAGCAGTCGTTCGTGGGCAAACAACTCGCCTCGCGCGGCGACGGCCCCGTCATCGCCTCCACCGATTACATGAAGTCGTTTGCCGATCAGATCCGCGCCTTCGTGCCCCAAAGCTATAAAGTACTCGGCACCGATGGTTTTGGCCGCTCCGATTTCCGCAAGAAGCTGCGCACGTTCTTCGAAGTGGACCGCCACTTCGTCGCCGTCGCCGCCCTCAAATCACTCAGCGAAAATCAACTCCTCCCCGCCCGCACGGTCTCCGACGCCATCAAGAAATACGGCATCAATCCAGACAAATCCGATCCGACGCGGGTCTAATGCCGCATTAATTCGTCATGGCCGCGCAGGCGGCCAGTCATCTTCGTCATGGCCGCGCAGGCGGCCGCCCAAGCAAGCCAACAGTCGATCGCCGACCGACGCCGACACCTCCATCATTGCAATTGAACGCCCGCGAGACACACCCATGGCCGCCACTGAAGTAAAAGTACCCGACATCGGCGACTTCAAAGACATTCCCATCATCGAAATATTGGTCAAAGTCGGCGACGAGGTGAACGTCGACGACCCCCTTGTCTCGCTCGAGAGCGACAAGGCCACGATGGAAGTGCCATCGCCCTCCGCCGGCAAGATCGCTGAAATCCTTGTCAAGGTCGGCGACCGGGTTTCGATGGGCACGTCCGTGTTGCGTCTCGAAGGCGGCGGCGTCAATGGTCAGGCACAATTCCAATCTGCACCGACATCGGCACAAGCCCCCGCAACCGGCGGCGCACTCGCCAAGCAACCGAGTGCCGCCCCGATCGGCTCGGCCGACCATCAGCAGCAGACCGCATCGCCAACTGGCGCCACCGACGCAACACAACGCTTTCTGCCCGCACCTGTCGATTACGGCAACGCCCACGCCAGCCCGTCGGTCCGCCGCCTCGCGCGCGAACTCGACGTCGATCTCGGCAAGCTCAAGGGCACCGGCGAGAAAGGACGCATCACCAAAGACGACGTGAAGAAAGCTCTGTCGGGTGCAGGCGGCGGCGCAACTGCGCCCTCCGGCGGCATGGGCATTCCCGAAATTCCCGTCATCGACTTCAAGAAATTCGGCGCGATCGAAATCAAGCCGCTCTCACGCATCAAGCGCTTGTCGGGTCCGCACCTGCATCGCTCGTGGCTGAACATTCCCCACGTCACCCACACTGACGAATCCGACATCACCGACATCGAGCAGTACCGCAAGGAATTGGATGCCGCCGCCAAGGTCGATAAAAAGGGCGCGTTCCGCGTTTCGATGCTGCCGTTCCTGATGAAGGCGTCCGTCGCCACGCTCAAGGATTTCCCGGATTTCAATGCCTCGTTGTCGCCGGAAAAAGACGCGCTGATCCTCAAGAAATATTACAACATCGGCGTCGCCGTCGACACGCCCGACGGCCTCGTCGTTCCCGTCATCAAGGATGTCGATCGCAAGGGCATTCTCGAAATCAGCCACGAACTCGGCGAAATTTCGGAGAAGGCACGCCAGGGCAAGTTGGCCGCCACCGAAATGCAGGGCGCGAGCTTCACGATTTCATCGCTCGGCGGCATCGGCGGCGTTGCCTTCACGCCCATCGTCAACGCACCCGAAGTGGCGATCCTCGGCGTGGTCCGCGCCAAGATGTCCCCCGTCTGGGACGGCAAGGAATTCAAGCCGCGCCTCATGCTGCCGTTGTGCCTGTCCTACGACCACCGCGTCATCGACGGCGCCGCCGCCGCCCGCTTCACCCGCCAACTCTCCCAAGCCCTGGAAGATCTCAGGCGGTTGATTTTGTAATTTCCCCCCGCTTCCCCTCTCCCCAACCGCCTTCGGAAGGAGAGAGGGTGGCCGCAGGCCGGGTGAGGGGCCGCTCCGAATTCCAGGCTTGCCGTCCGTCATCCGCCGCGCGGTCACCTTCTCCCAGGGGGAGAGGGCATCACCTCGTAAAAATTCAGCGAGTCCATCATGAGCAACGAAATCAAAGTTCCTGACATCGGTGATTTCAAGGATATCCCGGTCATCGAGGTGCTCGTGAAGCCGGGGCAGGTGGTGGCTGCCGACGATCCGCTCGTGACGCTGGAGAGCGACAAGGCCACGCTCGATGTGCCCGCGCCGCGCGCAGGTACCATCGGCGAGGTCAAGGTAAAAA
>JANLYD010000441.1:0-12176 GCA_031365465.1 Hyphomicrobiaceae bacterium | reverse complement strand
CCTCAAGGGCGGGATTGGACTTGACGAAAATCATGAATTTCATGACGGGCTCCCTTAAATTTTCTGAGCAAACTAAAGGGACGGCGTCGGCATCGGGTTTGGGCAGCGCTTGACCCATGCGACGGCGTCCTCGATGCTCGGCAGGTCCCAGATCCAATAGCCCGCCACCAGATCGCCGTCGAATGGGCCGTCGGTGACGGCGCGCGATGTGCCGTCGAAGAGCACCCGCTTGCCCTCGCGGCTGGGGCGCAGCCCGTCGCAATCCCTGAGGACGCCGGCTTTCTTCAACTCGTCGTTGAAAGCACCCATTTTTGCCATTGCCGCTTTCATGTCGGCCCCGTCCATCGTCGCGATGCTTGCCTCAAGGGCGGGATTGGACTTGACGAAAATCATGAATTTCATGACGGGCTCCCTTAAATTTTCTGAGCAAACTAAAGGGACGGCGTCGGCATCGGGTTCCCCGCACTTGCTTGCCGCTCGGCGCTCGTGCCCCATCGCGATGCGCTGGTCGCGCATCGTTGTGGCGGTAGTGCTCGGTTGGGCGAAGGCTAACAACGGAGCTCGAACCGTCAACCACTAGCTCGGCCCCTCCATTTGCTGCATCACAGCGCAAACTCATCGCGGGCGTAACCTTGCAGATAGAGCAGGCCCGTAAGGTCGCCATGTACGATGCTGGCGTGCGCTTGGGCTGCCACAACGGGCTTGGCGCGATAGGCAACGCCGAGGCCGGCCGCGCCGATCATCGCCAGGTCGTTGGCGCCGTCACCGACCGCCAGCGTCTCGGCGAGCCGGATGCCGCGCGCGCCGGCGAATTCTTGCAAGCTGGCGAGCTTGGCTTGCTGGCCGAGGATCGGCCCGACGACATGCCCGGTCATCACGCCGTCGATGATTTCCAGCGTGTTGGCGCGATTGACATCGAACCCCAGCGCCGCACCGACGCGCGCGGTAAAAAACGTGAAGCCGCCCGATACCAGCGCCGTGAACCCGTCGAATTTTTTCATGGTGGCGACCAACACGCGCGCGCCGGGCATGTGCGTAATCCGCGTTTCGTAGACGGCAAGCAGTTCGGTTTCCTTCAAGCCGGCGATCAATCCCAAGCGTTCGCGGAGTGCTGCCTCGAACGCCAACTCACCGCGCATAGCGCGTTCGGTAATGGCGGCTATCTGCGGCTTCAACCCCAGCATGTCGGCCATTTCGTCGATGCACTCTTGCTGGATGATGGTGCTGTCCATGTCGGCGACCAGCAACTTTTTGCGCCGCAGCAGACCTGGCAGCACGTTGACGTCGACCGGCCGGCGCACCAGTACGTCGGCGACGATGGCGTCTGCGACGATGACCGCGAGATCGTCCGTCGTGAAGTTGTCCGAACATTCGACGCGAAGTTCCCAGGCTTCGTCAGGGGCCAGCCAGCGTGGTGCCGACCGTTGCCGCGCAGGCAGCAGGCTTTCGATCTTGGCTACCGCGCCGGCATCGAGTGCGGCACTGCCCGGCTTGGCGATGAGGGAAAGGACGAGATGGGTCATGAGTGCTCGGTGAAATGCTTTGCTTTGCAAGAAGGGCTATCGCCCTTTACCCATTCGAGGGGTGACCCCTCGAACTCCCCTTTTGTCTTTTTTGGAAGCTGCGCCCTCATAGCCAATAGGCTGCGTTGGCGCTATAGCCGACGGATGCCCGCTTCGTTCCGAGCGCCGATCCTGATTGCCGGGCCGACTGCGTCGGGCAAGTCGGCGTTGGCGTTGCGTCTGGCACGCCTTTATGGCGGCGTCGTCATCAACGCCGATGCCATGCAGGTCTATCGCGAGATTCCCATTCTGTCGGCGCGGCCGACCGCCGACGACGAAGCGCAGGCGCCGCATTGGCTCTACGGCCACATCGCTGCCTCCGATGCCTACTCCACCGGCCGCTACGTCATCGAGGTTGCCGATGCCTTGCAGCGGGCATCTGCCGATGGTCTGCGTTCGATCATCGTCGGCGGCACGGGGTTGTATTTCAAAGCGCTGCTGGAGGGCTTGTCGCCCATCCCGCCGATTGCTCATGGTGTGCGCGCGCACTGGCGGGCGGAGGCTGAGCGATTGGGTGCGCCGGGCTTGCATGCCGTGCTCGCAGAGCGCGATCCGGAGATGGCCGGGCGTTTGTCGCCCAGCGATACGCAGCGGCTGACGCGCGCGCTGGAGGTGTTGGATAGCACCGGGGTGTCGCTGGCGATCTGGCAGCGTACGCCGGGCAAGCCGCTGTTGCATGCTGATGAGACCGTGCGTCTTGTGGTGCGACCTGATCGCGAGGGGCTGCTGCGACGATGCGATCTGCGCTTCGATCTGATGATGAACGCGGGCGCGCTTGCCGAGGTGAAAGCGCTCATCGACCTCGGGCTCGATCCCAAACTGCCGGCCATGGGTGCGCTCGGCGTGGCGCCGCTGGCGCTCCATTTACAGGACAAACTTACGCTGGATGCAGCGGTTTCGCGCGGAAAACTCGATACGCGGCAGTACGTCAAGCGGCAGATGACGTGGCTTAAACGTAATATGATGTCTTGGAACAGTGTTCAAACATCCGATTTGGAAAGAAATGAACGGTCTTTGCAGCATTATATTGATTGCTGCACTGCATCAGCCTAAGTCCCCCGCAGTAATTTACAAACTGGGGATGCCCACATGGCGCGCACGATGACCGGTGCCGAAATCGTTTTGAAGGCTCTGGCCGATCAAGGGGTCGAGCATCTGTTCGGCTATCCCGGCGGCGCGGTGCTGCCGATCTACGACGAGATTTTCCAGCAGGACAAGGTCAAGCACATCCTCGTGCGGCAGGAAGGCGGGGCGTTGCACGCCGCCGAAGGCTACGCCCGCTCCACCGGCAAAGTCGGCGTCTGCCTCGTCACGTCCGGCCCGGGCGCCACCAACGCCGTCACCGGCCTTGCCGATGCGTTGATGGATTCGATCCCGCTCGTCTGCCTCACGGGGCAGGTCCCAACGCATCTCATCGGTAACGACGCGTTCCAGGAGTGCGACACGGTCGGCATCACGCGGCCCTGCACCAAGCACAATTGGCTCGTGCGCAGCGTCGACGATCTGGCGCGCGTTCTGCATGAGGCGTTTTACGTGGCCCAGTCCGGACGCCCCGGCCCCGTCGTGGTCGACATCCCCAAGGACGTGCAATTCGCCAGCGGCCTTTACGTCGGCCCGCGCGACATCAAGCACAAGACTTACCAGCCCAAGAAGCACGGCGACCCCGGCGCGATCGCGGCGGCCGTCAAATTAATGGCTGCGGCCAAGCGTCCGATCCTCTACACCGGTGGCGGCGTGATCAACTCCGGCCCGAAGGCGACCAAGCTGCTGCGCGAGTTGCAGAAGCTGACCGACTTCCCAGTCACCTCCACATTGATGGGCCTGGGCGCGTATCCGGCCTCCGGCAAGGCGTGGCTGGGAATGCTCGGCATGCACGGCACGGCCGAAGCCAACATGACGATGCACGGCTGCGACGTGATGATCAACATCGGTGCCCGCTTCGACGATCGCATCACCGGCCGCATCGACGCCTTCAGCCCCAACAGCCGCAAGATCCACATCGACATCGACCCCTCGTCGATCAACAAGAACGTGCGCGTCGACATCCCCATCGTCGGTGACGTCGCCTACGTGCTGGAAGAAATGATCGCCGTCTGGCGGCGCGAGGGCTACTCGACCGACAAAACCGCACTGAAGAACTGGTGGGGACAGATCGACAAGTGGCGCGCGCTGAAATGCCTGCGTTACAAGGCGAACGCGGATATCATCATGCCGCAGTTCGCGATCCAGCGGCTGTATGCGGCGACGCGTGACCGCGACACCTACATCACCACGGAGGTCGGCCAGCACCAGATGTGGGCGGCGCAATTCTTCCACTTCGACGAGCCCAACCGCTGGATGACCTCCGGCGGGCTCGGCACGATGGGTTATGGCCTGCCGGCAGCGATCGGCACGCAGTTGGCGCATCCGAAAGCGACCGTGATCGACATCGCCGGCGACGCGTCGATCCTCATGAACATCCAGGAGATGTCGACGGCCGTGCAGTACAAACTGCCGGTCAAGGTGATGATCCTGAACAACCAGTATATGGGCATGGTGCGCCAATGGCAGCAACTGCTGCACGGCAATCGCATGAGCGAGAGCTACACCGAATCGATGCCGGATTTCGTCAAGCTCGCCGAAGCCTACGGCGGCGTCGGCATCCGCTGCGATAAGCCAGCCGATCTCGACGGCGCGATCCGCGAGATGCTGGCGGTGAAATACCGGCCGGTGCTGTTTGACTGTCGCGTCGCCCAACTCGCCAACTGCTTCCCCATGATCCCCTCAGGCAAAGCGCACAACGACATGCTGTTCGGCGAAGACGTGTCCGCCGACGAGATCGACAAAGCCATCGGCAAAGAGGGCAAGATGCTGGTGTAGAGCGGGATCACCGGATGTGGTAAGATTACGTCTTACCACATCATGGGAACGAAGCCATGGACACCAGAGTATCGAGCAAAGGTCAGGTGATCATTCCGAAGTCCGTGCGGCAGGCACGAGGCTGGGAAACCGGCACCGAACTTATCGTCGAGGAACGGCCTGAGGGCGTTCTCTTGCGTACGAAATCACCATTTAAACCGACGACGATCGACGACGTAATCGGTTGCGCCGGATACACAGGCCCGCGCAAATCGCTCGAAGAAATGCAGCAAGGAATTGACGACGCCATGCGCGAGCGCAGGCGTCGGAAAGGCGGATCACGTTGATTGCGGTCGATACCAATATTCTCGTGCGCCTGATCGTCAACGACGATGCACGGCAGGTGACCAGGGCGCGATCGCTGATGGTAAGTGGCAGTGTTGCCATCACGAGCGGCGTATTGATCGAAACTGTTTGGGTTCTGAGCCAAACGTATTCTTTCGACCGCCCGACGGTCGCGCGTGCGCTGGCCGTGGTCCTTGCCTTGCCGAATGTCGTCGTTCCCTGGCCTGCATCCGTAAAGGCGCTGCTCGACGGCTTCATCGCCGGCATGGACTTTGCGGATACCGTTCACCTGCTGGACGCTAAGGGTCTTGGATGCGATCGGATCGCGACGTTCGACGACCAGTTGCGCAAGCAATCGACCCGGCGATCGTTCGGCATCGAGGCGGGCGCGCCGTGAGAGCACGCTCCCGACTGATGTCAGCCGCCTGCGGTCCACGGATCGACCACCTTCACGCTCAGCCCCGCGAAGTCGCGGACGTTGCGGGTGGCAACAGTTGCGCCGTGCTGCCGGGCGATGCCAGCAATGAGCGAGTCTGGCGTTTGATGCTCTGCCTTGGCTTTGCCACGCATGACATGAACCACCGCTGCATCCGCCGCCGCGAAACGATCAAAATTGATGATCCTGCCGGCAACTACGGCACGGAGAATGTCTTCAAGTCGCGCTTCAAGGAACGACCGCTTGTTGCCCTTGGCCATCCGTTCGATGCCGAACTGAACCTCGAACAGAGAAATGGATGTCACGAAGAGCGCATCCAGATTTTGAGTATCGAGCCAAGCGGCAACCTCCGGCTCGAGTTCCAGGCGCATCAGTGCCGAGACGACGTTAGTGTCGACGATGATCATTCATCCAAGCCCGCATCACGCACAGTCCAATTGCGCCTGAGATCGCCGAGATTGCGATCAAACTCGTCCCACGCTTCTTTCGGAACTTTCTGCGCTGCAAATTTCTTGGCCAGCGCCGAGCCGATGCCGCGCTCGACCTTACCCGCCGGCTCCGGCACCGCAGCGAGAATATCGCGCACCTCAGCCTCGAGACTGCGAGCATTGCGATCGGCGCGACGTTGTAGTCGCGCTTTGACGTCATCGGGCAGATTGCGTACGAGAATCTGTGCCATGAGCTTAATGTCCGAAATGCCGATACGCTATCATGATAGCGATATCTCGCTTGTTGCGCAACTGAACCAGACTTGAGACCGAACATGCATCTTCTCATCGGCAACAAAGTCTATTCGTCGTGGTCGCTCAGGCCCTGGATCGTGATGCGCGCGCACGACATTCCGTTCGACGAAACCGTGGTGCCGCTGCGGATGCCGGAGACGGCGGCGGCGATCAAAAAGCACTCTCCCAGCGGCAAGGTGCCCTGTCTGACGCACGGCACCGTCACGGTTTGGGAAAGCCTGGCGATCATGGAATACCTCGCCGAACTCTACCCCGACAAAGCGATCTGGCCGAAAGCCGTTGCAGCCCGCGCACACGCGCGTGCCATCTCAGCCGAAATTCATGCGGGCTTCATGAACTTGCGCAAGCATTGCCCGATGGTGGTCACGCAGCGCTTTGCTTCGGCACCCTTGCCTGAAGATGTGCAAGGCGATGTCGCACGCATCACAGCCATCTGGAACGAGGCGCGCAGCACGTTCGCCGATGCGGCCGCAGGCCCTTTTCTCTACGGCGCCTTTTCGGCCGCCGACGGCATGTACGCGCCCATCGTCACGCGACTGCGCACCTACTCGATCGCCGTCGACGCAGTATCGCAACGGTACGTGGATGCCGTGCTGGCGCATCCGGCCTACCGTGACTGGTTGGCCTCGGCCGCAGCCGAACCCTGGGTGCTCATCCAGAACGAGGGCGATGTGCCGATCGAGGATCTGCGCGCCAAGCGCTGACGCCCCCAATCTACTGCCTACTGCCTCCTTGTCTCTCACCACCGCCAGAACCTGGATCCCCGCCATGTCGCAAAAAGCCACCGGCTCCGCCTACTTTTTGGAAGAGACAAAAGTTGCCAGCGAAAGCCACACGATCTCCGTCCTCGTCGATAACGAGCCGGGTGTCCTGGCGCGCATCATCGGCTTGTTCTCGGGGCGCGGCTATAACATCGACAGCCTGACGGTATCGGAAACCGAGCACGAGAAGCATCTGTCACGCATCACCATAGTGACCAAGGGCACGCCGATGGTGCTAGCGCAGATCAAGAACCAACTCGACCGCATGGTGCCCGTCCACAGCGTGCACGACCTGACCGCATCAGGCGATCCTTTAGAGCGCGAACTGGCATTGGTGAAGGTTGCCGGCACGGGTGAGAAGCGTATCGAAGCGCTGCGGCTTGCGGAAATTTTCCGCGCCAACGTCATCGATGCCTCGACCGAACATTTCGTCTTCGAGATGACTGGCCGCTCGTCGAAGATCGAGCAGTTCATTTCGATCATGACCAAACTCGGTTTGGTCGAAGTGTCCCGCACCGGCATCGCCGGCCTCGCCCGCGGACCACAAGGCATGATCGACAAGACGCTGGAGCGCGAGTGAGGGCACACCCGCCGTTAATCAGGCCTGGCGCAGAAATTCCGCGAGTAAATCTACAAAAACGCGATAGTCGTGGAACGGATCGATCTCGCTCGGTTCAAGTTGCAGTTCGCGAGCTAGCGCCGGCAATGCGCGCTTGAAACGCGTGAACTCCATGAGAATTCGCGCGGCGCCCGGCAGCGCCTGCCCGCCCGGCCGTTCGTGCAGATATTTCCGGACGATACGAATGACGTCTTCTACTCTGCCGTGATGGGCCTGCGGATCGTTTCCCGCCAAATCCGACAAGTAGATTGGCAGACGATATGGCTCTTTCACCAAGATCAAAGACGTTTTTCGGCGCTGCGCCCGGCTACCGAATTTTCCGGCACCCAAATACAACCCAAGTTCAAATGGCATGTTGAAACGGGGCATGCCCGCAGCGCTTAAATCGGTGCGCGACAAGTCGTGAATCGATTTCCCGCTCTCTGAAATGAGGCGGCACAATTTTTCATAACGCACGTCACCCGCGTCATCATCTTCCAACGCGCACCGCACGCGATAACCGCTCGCCATGACTGCGAACAGGAGTGCCTCGAACGAGGGCTTATACGTTTCGTCAAATGGACAATTGAGAAAAACGTTCTCCGCAGCGCTCACTTCTTGTTGGTGCGGGACTGATTGATCTTGCTAACCGCTTCCCTGATTCTTGCGGTGGTGACATTGGACGATACGGCAGGCTTCGCCACCACGAACTCTCCTGTTCGTGCCGAACGCGGTGTCTTATTCGAGGGCTCTTTGAGGGTCTTTGGCATCCCGATAGAGTAGGTGATTGCGCCCTCGCTTGAAAGAGGGGTGATGCTGTTGGCATCAACCTTTTTCCGCGACCAGCGTCACACGCCAAAACCGGACCCGCATTTACCTGTACTTAAGCAACGGAATGCTATGCGTCTGACGGGAGCGACTTCCCCAGAGTCGCTCCGTGTCGCGTGTTTTACAAAGTGCACAGTGCCGCCGCAGACTATGTTGCGCGTTTCTGCCGTAACGCTTTGCCTTTGTCGCCACTCGGCAATCGCCATGCAACGGCGTCTCGATCGACCTGCCTTCAGTTGTGCGTTTCGGGCTCCTTGGGAGTACCGAATGGTGGAGATCGAGACGTCGACGCTGCCTCGACAGCGTCCTCAAAAAATTCACCCTGATCGATGCGTCACCGCGTTAACGGCGTGACGGCTTGCACGTCGCGCGCTTCAGTTCGGCTTGCGCGATGCCTTCGAATGCGACGCCTTTGATGGGTGCACGGATGACCACCAAGCCTTCCTGATCCGGACTGGTGACCTGGCTGATATCGACGTCGGTTTTGCGCACGCCGGGCGTGATGTTGATCAAGCGGTCGCTCGCCTGCGCAAGCACGAACGCCACCGGAACCGGCCGCAGGCTTTGTCCGGGCGTGGCGTAGAAGTTATCGCCCTGGCGCGTGTAGAGCGCCAGTGACCAGCCCGCCTCGGGCAGCAGCGCGTTGACCTCGATGGCACCGCTGCTCAGATCGAAGCGGCACATCGCATACAGCATGTCGGGCGCGAGGAACGGCAGCAACTGCGTCGTTGGCGACTGCGCCGGCAACACGACGAGTTGGTTTGCGGGCAGCACCTGACGCATCTGCCGAAACGCGCTGCCGGTGCCGATAGACGTCGTGGCGAACGTGGTGGCGATGTGGATGATGCCGCCCGCCAGCAGCGCTGTGAGAACGTGGCCGGGCGCGAAGATCGACGGCTGCTTGACCGCGCGCTGCAAGGCTGCGGTGCGAACCGTTTTGGCGTCGGCCGAGGTGGTGTCGACTTCAGGCGGGGGCAACGCCAACAGTGTCGACGGGCGAGGCGCGTTGCGGACGATCTTGTCCAGCGCCGTGCCGATGTTCAGTCCGGCGCGCCGGCCATGCTTGACGAGGCCATCGCGAAGCTCGGGCGACAAGCGGGGCACGCTGAGCTTGTCGAGTGAAAGCCGTGCGGGAAGCACTGCCGCCATCGCGGCAAGGCGCTGGCGTGCAACCAATTTCAGACGCTGACGCGGGAAATTGCCAGTCCCAGCCGACGACGCTCGCTGCGCCGCAAATTTATCGCGTGCCGCCGCCACCGCATCGCGCCAACGTCCGGCCACGCCCTTTGCCGGCGGCGAAGCCACGGGTATTGACTGAGCTCCAGCGCTGGCGTGGACGACAGCTTCGGCGCGCAGCCGCGCCTTGATGCTATCGGGCAGGGGCGCGGGTGGCGGAAGTGCTGCGTCGGCGGGCGCCGCCGTCGGGCTGCCTGTCGCTTGAGTGGTCGAGTGATCTGGCAAGTCAGTCATACGGCTCGGACCTTGTCGAAACGAATTGTCAGCGGCACGACACGGTACTGATTTCCGGCAGAACGCGGCTGCGCCCCTGTTCGGCTAAGGCTGCGGTGACCCAACGCGGATCCTGCACCGTCAGCGATACGACGATGCGACCAGCGCCCGTGGTCGGCAGCCAGTTGCCGGGCCGCGCCTCACGCGAGAGAACGATGCGGGTGCCGCCGTCGGGGTCACGCAGGACGGTGCTCGCGTTGAAGGCATAGCGGTTGGCGCTATTGCGGATCAATGCGCCGCGATCGTCGAACACTGCAAGGCTCCACCATTCGGCATCTAGCCCGGTGACATCGACGACGTAGACGCACGAGGAATGGATGCGCTGTCCGCCCCCGTCGGTCTGGGCCTGATACGTCAACGCAAGGGTTGAATTGAGCGGCAACAGACCGAGCCGCACGGTATGGGCGCGCGTGTAGGGATCGGCATCCATGCGTCCCGCCGATGTCCACGTCACCCAGGGACCGGCGGTGGCGGCGGTCAAGCTCGAGCCGGAATGGATCATCACCCACGCCGAGCCGAAGCCGCCCAAAATGGCAATGCCGAGAAACACCGCTCCCCGCATGACGAAATTGACGACGGTCGAGATGGCGCGCAGCAGCATGGCGTTTCAGTTCGTTCCGTTCAAATTGGACTGCGGCGCCGAGCCTGGTTGGTGCTATTCGCGGCGAAGTTGGGTGGCGGCATCGGCGCGCGGACCCGCAGGTGGCGGCACCGGCATGCCGACTGGCGCAGCGGGCGCCGGCAAGTTCGCGACGCGGCGGAGAGTATCGGCCAACCGGCGCAGCGACTCGCGCGTCGCATCCGGCAGAATGCTGCGCCGCGTGCCGAGTGACTGGGCTGCCGCCATGGCCGGTTCGGTGCGCTTCAACTCGGCCAAGCGCTGCGCTTCCTGGACTTGGCGGGGATGCGGGCTGAGGCCGGGGATAGTGGGGATGTTCGCGTTCGGATGGGCGACCGTCATGAAGGCTTGCCAGGTCTGAGCGGGCAAGCCGCCGCCTGTCACTCCGTGCGCGACTTCGCCTGCCGACGACGAGATCATCATCGGGCGGAAGTCGTCGTTACCGAGCCACACGCCCGTTACATATTGCCCGGTGAAGCCCATGAACCAGGCGTCGCGATAGCTCGAGCTGGTGCCTGTCTTGCCGGCCGCCTGGGTGATTTCGAGCGCTGCCTTCTTGCCTGTGCCTTCATTGACGACGGCTTGCATCAGCACGTTCATGTCGGCGACGACACGCGGCTTCAGCACGACCGGAGGCGGGCTCTCGTCACGTTCGCGCGAATAGATCGTTTCACCTTTGCTGCTGACGATTTCGAGCACGCCGTAGGGTTTGGCCAGATTGCCGCCGTTGGCGAACGCGGCATAGGCGCCGGTGTGTTCGAGCGGGGATACGCCGCCGTCGCCGAGGGCCATCGAACAGGTCTTCTTGACGCCGTTGACGCCGAGGCGCTGCGCCATCTCGACCACCTTGTCGCGGCTGTTGGCCCCCAGTTTGTAGAGCGACAGGTCGACAGCGACCGTGTTGAGCGACGTCTTGAACGCATCGACGATGCTGATCGACCGGCCACTGCCGCCGCCGCCGCTGTAATTCTTCGGCGTCCAGCCCTTGGGGCCGCATGGCGAGGGCGAGCTGTCGCTGACCATAGTGTTGGGCCGCATGCCGTGCTCGATCGCGGCGGCATACACATAAAGCTTGAACGACGAACCGGGCTGCCGCCGCGCATTGGTGGCGCGATTGAACTGGCTTTCGCCGTAATCGGGTCCGCCGACGAGCGCACGCACGGCCCCGTCGGGTTCCATGGTGACGATGGCACCGGAGTTGGTGTGATAGGATTTGCCGTACTGGCGGATGGTGGATTGCAAGGCATCTTCGCCGGCGCGTTGCAGGCCGACATCGACCGTGGTGCGCACCGTCAGGATGTACTGACCTTTGCCGTCCGCCAGCCGCTGCACTTCTTCGAACGCCCAGTCGAGGAACCAGTCGGGGCTGCTCGTGGCACGCTGCTCGATGGCGCGCGCGGGATTGTTGCGCGCCGCTTCCACCTGCCCGGCCGTCATGTAACCGGCATCGACGAGGTTGGAGAGCACGACGTTGGCGCGTTGGCGGGCGTTGCCGGGGTTGGCGTGCGGTGCATATTTCGTCGGCGCCTTGAACAAGCCCGCCAACACGGCGGCCTCGGCCAGCGTGACGTCGCGCACCGATTTGCCGAAGTAGAACTGAGCCGCCGCCGATATGCCGAACGCGCCGCCGCCCATGTAGGCGCGATCCAGATACATCTTGAGGATCTCGCGCTTGGAAAATCGGCTTTCCAGCAGGAACGCGATATAGACTTCCTTCAGTTTACGGGTGAACGAGCGTTCGGGGCTCAAGAACAGATTTTTGGCCAACTGCTGTGTCAGCGTGGAGCCTCCCTGTATCGTCTCGCCCGCATTGACGTGGGTGACGAGTGCGCGAAACGTGCCCAGAAAATCGACGCCGAAATGTTCGAAGAAGCGCCGGTCTTCGGTGGCGAGCGTCGCTTTGATCAGATGGTCGGGCGTCTCTTCCAGCGGCACCG
>JANLYD010000420.1:0-6927 GCA_031365465.1 Hyphomicrobiaceae bacterium | reverse complement strand
CTCATGGCGAACACGTGAAAAAACGGCAGGATGCCGAGGATCTTCTCCTGTCCTGTGCGCGTCAGGTTCCGCGTCCAGGCAACCGATTGCTGCACGTTGATGGTCAGATTGGCGTGCGTCAGCATCGCACCTTTGGGAATGCCTGTGGTCCCGCCCGTATATTGAAGGACCGCCACGTCGTTGAGTGCATCGATGGCGACGGGTGCGAACTTGCCGTCGTTGTCCATCAATGTGCTTTGGTCAACGACTTTCGCGGCCTGCGCCGAGGCTGCCACGCGCGCCAGTTCGCGTCCCTTGAACAGCTTGAAAAGGACCGATTTGGTCGCCGGCAACAGGGCCGGGAACGATCCCACGACGGCGCGCTTCAATGCGCCCTTGGCGAGCAGCGCCTCGACCTTGTCGAACAGCAGCTTCAGGTCCAGCGTCACCATGATTTCGGTGTCGCTGTCGGCGATTTGATGCGCCAACTCATCGACGGTGTACAGCGGGTTGAAGTTGACGACGGTGCCACCCGCCTTCAGAATTGCATAGTAGAACACGATGAACGTCGGACAGTTTGGCAAAAACAGTCCCACTTTCGTGCCCTTGGTGACGCCCAGTCCCTGCAGTCCCTTGGCCGCCTTGTCGGCGAGCCGCCCGATGTCGCCATAAGTCAGTGTTGCGCCCAGAAAGCTCGTTGCAACTTTGGTTGGAAATTTTGCGACCGTGTTGTCGAGCAGACTTGGGACCGCGACCGGGTTGAATTTTTCTTTCCAGTCAACGTGTTGGGGATATTGTGTGAGCCAAGGTGCCAGGCCGCCGGGAGGGCTGGCCGTACCTGCCATTTCCGATGTGGTGCTCGTCGGTGAAGCGGTCATGCGCGTGTCTCCCCTGGCCGCCGGCTCGTTTGTGGCTGAGATTGTGACATAGCCGGTCGGTTGTCGTAATTGTCGCATTACACACGGTTTGTGCCGCAATTGCCAGCCGGATCGAACGTGTCCCGGTCGCCTTCAGCCCAGGCGGGGTGCCGTGTCCGCGCCGCGCCTCGGCTGGACTTGCCTGCCGTTTACGTATATGGCACGCCGACGCTTGCGGCGGGAGACCGGCTGCAGTAGCACTTGCATGAACTCGTGCCTAACGCCAAGAAAAGCGAGCACACTGCATTAACTTACCGCGTCCGTCTGATCGCAATTGTGAGTGCAGTGACGATAGCGTGTTCGGCAAGATGGCGCTTGCATGGCCTGCGTGGCGTGAATGGAATGGCGCTTGCATTGGCTTGCGCGAGCCGGGCTGGCGAGTTGGCCGGATCCGGCACTGAGAGACTGCAGTGCGTCTGATGTCGTAGAACACGCGTGACGCCGTTTGGAGAGAGCAATGGACGAAGTCG
The DNA here is from genome assembly GCA_031365465.1 of Hyphomicrobiaceae bacterium. Classification (GTDB taxonomy): domain Bacteria; phylum Pseudomonadota; class Alphaproteobacteria; order Rhizobiales; family Hyphomicrobiaceae; genus JABFRJ01. The sequence continues at coordinate 5,561 of JANLYD010000420.1, read as the reverse complement.
CAACCAAGATCGTCGATATTCTGAAGAAGCACATGAAAGAGCCGCGCGACGATATCGGTCTGGGCACTGCGCTGACCGATCTTAAAATCGAGTCGCTCGATCTGGCAATGATCGTTTTCGATATCGAGGACAGCTTCGGCATCGAGATTCCCTATAACGCCAACGAAGGCGAAGCGGGCGATTTCAAGACCGTCGGCTCGGTCGTCGAGAAGGTCCGCAATCTGGTCGCCGACAAGGCGAAGGCCTGAGCCTCAGGCGCATCATCAGCCTCGGGGGTACCTGCGTACCGCCGGGTCGATCGCAAATGCCCTGGCGGCTCTTCAATCTCGATCTCACCTCGACCGCAGCAGCTTGCTGCGGACAGTATCGCTGTTGATGGCGTGGCGGAGGTGATCGCGTTGTAGAGTTGTTCCGCTCTCGTTCGAGGTGCGGGATGGTTGCCGGGGTGTCTTCATGTTCATCTTTCGGGGATAGTACACCGGTCCGTGGGGCGGCCTGGCGCACGTAATCGTTATTCTGGCGGATCACATCGATGTCTAAGAGCAGAGAGAAACGGCGCGTCGTCGTCACCGGCATGGGCGTGGTCTCGCCGATCGGCCTCACGGTTCCAGATTTTTGGAGCAGCATCCGCGCCGGCACGTGCGGTGTCACCGAACTGGCCGGGGTGCCGGAAACCGATCTCAAGATCAAGATCGCCGCACAGATCAAAAACCTCGATCACAAGGCGCGTCTGCGCCATTGGAAGCGCGACAAGCTCGTGACCATGGGCGACCGCTACTCCTGGTTTGCCGCCATGGCCGCCGACGAAGCCGTCAAGATGAGCGGCCTCGAGGTCCCCTTCGTCGATCCCTATCGCGCGGCCTGCATCATCGGCTCGGGCGCCGGTGGTCTGTCGACGCTTGAAACCGCCTATCGTGATCTCTTCATCGCCAACAAAAAGGCGACGCATCCGCTCACGTTGCTGCGGATCATCGGCTCGTCGGGCGCAGCGCACGTCGGCATCGAATTCGGCGTCCGCGGCCCAACCTTCGCGACCTGCAGCGCTTGCTCTACGGCGACGCACGCCATCGGCATGGCCAAAGACTACATCCAGAACGGCGTCGTCGATGTCGCGATTGCAGGTGCGTCGGAAAGTGTCATCACGTACGGCACCATGAAAGCATGGCAAGCCTTGCACGTGCTGTCGCCTGAAGGTTGCTTCCCGTTTTCCAAGACGCGCAACGGCACCGTCCTCGGCGAAGGTGCGGGCATCCTGGTGCTCGAAAGCTACGAACACGCCAAGGCGCGCGGCGCAACCATTCTGGCCGAACTCACCGGTTACGGCACCACGTCTGACGCCGGCGACATGGTCAAGCCGTCGGTCGAGGGTCCGTACGAGGCGATGCGGCTGGCACTCGCCGATGCTGGTTTGCAGACCACCGACATCGACTATCTGAATGCGCACGGCACGGCCACCGCCGACAATGACCGTAATGAAACAAAGGCGATCAAGGAGCTGTTCGGCTCGTACGCCTACAAGCTGCCGGTGTCGTCGACCAAGTCGATGCACGGTCACCCGCTCGGTGCAGGCGGCGGCATCGAGGCGATCGTTTCCATCATGGCGCTCAAGGAAGGGTTCCTGCCGCCGACCGTCGGGCTGACCGAGCCTGATCCCGAATGCGATCTGGACTACGTTCCCAATGTCGGGCGCGAAAAGAAGCTGCGGCACGTGATGTCGAATTCGTTCGCGTTCGGCGGTTTGAATGCCGTGCTGGTCTTCAGTCCTCCGCCTGGTTAGTTTGACCGTCGAAGCATTGCTTGCCTGCAGTTCTCTGTGCGCATCGTCGGCGGTGCCATTGCAACTCGACTGAATCGGCTTAAGGCTCCCCGGCAAACGGAGGGCGGGCCGATGGCACTGGCGAAGCAGGCGCGCGCGGGAATTGCTCGGGCGCCGTCGGATCATTATAGCGATGCGTTCCTCGGGATTGGACGCTCGGCACGTGGCCTTGTCTGGCGCGAGCGTCTAGCCCCACCCGACATCAACCGTGCCATCATGATCAGCCAGCAGCACGGGCTGCCGGAGTTGCTCGGCCGCGTAATCGCCGCACGCGGCATCGGTGTCGACGACACGGCCGTGTTTCTCGATCCGACGTTGAAAGCACTGATGCCTGATCCCAGCACGTTGCAGGGCATGGACGTCGCCGTCGCGCGGCTGGCGGATGCGGTGCAAAAGCGTGAGCACGTGGCCATTTTCGGCGATTACGACGTCGACGGCGCCTGTTCGTCGGCGCTGATGCATCGTTTTCTTGCAGCCCATGATCTCGCCAGCCGCATCTATATTCCCGACCGCTTGTTCGAGGGGTACGGGCCTAATCCGGCGGCCATCGAGATGCTCGCCAAGGACGGCGCCACCCTGATCGTCACGGTCGACTGCGGCACGACCAGCTACGAGCCTCTCGCGGTGGCGAAAAGGCTCGGCGTCGACGTTCTCGTCATCGATCATCATCAGGCCGACGCTGCACTTCCGGAAGTCGTGTCGGTGGTCAATCCCAATCGGCAGGACGATATCTCAGGTCTCGGTCACCTCTGTGCGGCCGGTGTGGTGTTTTTAGTGCTGGTGGGCACCGTGCGCGAGTTGCGCCGCCGCGCACATTATACCGCCGGCCATACCGCGCCCGATCTGTTGCAACTGCTCGATCTGGTGGCCTTGGCGACGGTCTGCGACGTGGTGCCGTTGCAGACTTTGAACCGCGCCTACGTCGTGAAGGGTCTGCAAGTGATGAAGGCCCGTGCCAACGTCGGCCTGCGGGCGCTGTTCGATGCGGCCAGTCTGGATCAAGCGCCCTCGACCTACCATCTCGGCTACATCTTGGGGCCCCGCATCAACGCAGGTGGCCGCATCGGCGATGCCGGGCTCGGCTCGCGCCTGTTGTCTCTCGACGATCCCCTGGAAGCCGCCAAGATCGCCGAGACGCTCGACCGGCTGAACCGCGAGCGGAAAGCGCTCGAAACACAGATGCTTGAGGAGGCGATGGCGGAAGCCGACCGTCTCGTCGACGAGACCCCTGAATTGCCACTTATCCTGGTCGGCTCGGAACGCTGGCACAAAGGCGTGGTCGGGCTGGTCGCGAGCCGGTTGACCGAGCGCTTCCACCGTCCGAGTTGCGTCATCGCGTGGGCTGGCGAGGGTGGGGCAAAGCTTGCCGAAGGCACGGGCTCGCTCCGTTCGGTCGGCGGAGTCGATATCGGCACGGCCGTGCGCGGAGCGGTCGCCAAGGGACTTCTCAAGAAGGGCGGTGGCCATGCCATGGCGGCGGGTCTGACCGTTGCGCGCGACGGCGTCGAGGATCTGCGTGCGCATCTGTTCGAAGCCCTCAAGTCGTCGTCCAGCCGCGCCCGCGCAACTGCCAGTCTCGATATCGACGGCGCGCTCACGCCATCCGCGGTCAATGCGGAGTTCATGAATCTGATCGAGCGCGCTGGGCCGTACGGCCAGGGCAACCCGCAGCCTCGCTTCGTATTTCCCGCGCATCGCGTGAAGTTCGCGAAGATCGTCGGCGACGCGCATGTGCGCTGCTCACTGGAAGCCGGCGACGGCACGCGCATTGACGGCATTGCCTTTCGCGCGGCCGGCCAACCTCTCGGCGACCTCCTGCTGGCGGCCAACGGCGGCATGACGATCCACGTGGCCGGCACGCTCAAGCGCGATACCTGGGGCGGGCGCGAAAAGATCGACATGATGATCGACGATGCCGCCGATCCGCGCGCGCAAAGTTGAAACGCGAAATTGCGGCCAATGCTGTCGACGCCACCTGCCGGTGATGATAAGCCCGAAGCTCGAGGTCAACGGTGCTGCAGTGTTGTCGGTGGGTGCAGGCGTTGCAAACCAGGGAACGAACGATGGGCCGCACACGAGTGCCACACGACGGCGCGATAGCGGTCGCGCTGCGGTCATGTTGTGTGGCCGCCCTGGCGACTGCGCTGGGTGGTGTATCGGCGCACGCTCAACAATCGACCGCGCCTCCTCTCGCGCCGCCAGCCACGAGTTCGTCCGCACCTTCGCCGGCGGTTGACCCCGCCACACGTGCTGAAAAAGCGCGCGCTCTTGCCAACACATACGCTGAGAAGTTGCGGGTGGGTGTCGTGCAGGCCTTGAAGGAAGGTGGACCCATCGGCGCGATCGGCGCGTGCAATACGCTCGCGCCGGAACTCAATTCCACGGTCACCGACGAGTCGACGTTCGAAATTGCGCGCACAGCCTTCAGGGTCCGTAATCCCGACAACGCGCCCGACGCCTGGGAGTTGGCTGGGCTCGAACTGTTTCAGAAAAACCTTTCGTCGGGCGCCGATGCCAAGACGCTTGAAGTCTTCGATGTCGTTACCACGAAAGAGGGGCAAAAACTGTTTCGCTACATGCGGCCGATCATGATGCGCGAGCCGTGCATGGGGTGTCATGGCCCCAACGTTGCGCAGGACGTCAAAGCCGAGATCGCGAAATATTATACCGATGACAAAGCGCTCGGTTTCAATGTGGGTGAACTGCGAGGCGCCTTCAGTCTCGTCCAGCAACTGGATTGAGGCGTCCGGTTCGCGAGGCGTCGCTGAGTGCACGGTATAGCTTTCGCATGGCTGTTAGCGGCACCACGAGTGACACCTTGAGTTGACGCGGTCGTCGAACTCGTGAAACCTCGCATCGAAACCGGCGCTTGGCGCCATCCACTCGATCCACAAGGAGACGGCATGTCTGCCGATCGAAATCCCGACGGCCTTTCGGCAAAGGAAATCCTCGGCAAACTGGTTGAATTCGACACCACGAGCCACAAGACGAATATCCCGATGGCCGAATGGATCCGCGATTACCTCGCCGGCCTCGACATCGACAGCAATCTGCTGCCGGCTGAAAACGGTATCCATACCAACCTGTTTGCGACGATCCCGGCGCGTGGCGGTAAAACGGCAGGCGGAATCGGCTTGTCCGGTCACATGGACGTTGTTCCGGTCACGGGACAGCCGTGGGACACCGATCCATTCACGATGGTCGAGAAAGGCTCGCGGCTGTACGGCCGTGGCACTGCGGACATGAAGGGTTATCTCGCGTGCATGCTGGCGTCGGTGCCGGCGTTCAAGGCGCGGCAGTTGTCGCAGCCGATCCACCTCATTTTCTCCTACGACGAGGAAGTCGGCTGTACCGGCGTCGTCTCGATGGTCAACGCTTTCGGCAAAGATTTACCCAAGCCCGACATCGTCATGGTCGGCGAACCCAGCATGATGACGGTGGTGGACGGCCACAAAGGCGGAGCACGTCTGCGCACCGAAATCGTCGGCAAGGATGCGCATTCGTCGCGACCCGAGCTCGGTGTCGGGTCGATCTTCATCGCCGCTGACCTCATCCAGGAACTCAAGCGCATCGAGGCGCGCATCCAGCGCGACTATCCCGCCCCGCGTTTTGCGCCACCGTTCCCGACGATCACCGTCAGCTTCATCGAAGGTGGCATCGCCCACAATATCATCCCGCCCCGCTGCACGTTCGATTGGGGCGTGCGCCTGACGCCAGGCTTCGACGCCCACGAACCCGCGCGCGC
>JANLYD010000401.1:0-2644 GCA_031365465.1 Hyphomicrobiaceae bacterium | reverse complement strand
CCGCGCGCGTTCGGATCGGTGGTGAAGCTGTACTGCGTCTTGGCGATGCAGATCGGCAGATGGCCGTAGCCCATGTCTTCCCAGGTTTTGAGCTGATCGCGGACGCTCTTGTCGGCGGTGACTTCGCCGGCGCGATAGATCTTCTTGGCGATCGTTTCGACCTTTTGAAACAGGCCCATCTCGTCGGGATAGATCGGTGCGTAGTTCGCAACGTTGCTGTCGGCAATTTCGGCGACCCGCTTGGCCATCTCGGCGATGCCCTTGGATCCGTCAGCCCAATGCTTGCAGAGGAAAGCTTCCGAGCCCTGGCCCTTGACGTACTCCATGACGGCGGCGATTTCGGCATCGGTGTCGGTGATGAAATGGTTGATGCCGACAACTGCGGGTACGCCGAAGCTCTTCACGTTTTCGATGTGGCGGCCGAGGTTGGCGCAGCCCTTCTTGACGGCCTCGACATTCTCTTTGCCGAGGTCTTCCTTCTTGATGCCACCGTTCATCTTCAACGCGCGAACGGTCGCAACGATAACGGCTGCTGCCGGTTTCAAGCCAGCCTTGCGGCACTTGATGTCGAAGAACTTCTCAGCACCGAGGTCGGCGCCGAAGCCGGCTTCGGTGACGACGTAGTCGGCGAGCTTCAACGCGGTCTGCGTGGCAACGACCGAGTTACAGCCGTGCGCGATGTTGGCGAAGGGGCCGCCATGGATGAAGGCCGGGTTGTTCTCCAGCGTCTGCACGAGGTTGGGCTGCATGGCCTGAGCGAGCAGCACTGTCATGGCGCCGTCGGCTTTGATGTCGCGCGCATAGACCGGGGTCTTGTCGCGGCGATAGGCGACGATGATATCGCCCAGGCGCTTCTCGAGATCCTTGAGGTCCTTGGCGAGACAGAGAATGGCCATCACTTCCGAGGCCACGGTGATGTCGAAGCCGGCTTCACGTGGGAAGCCGTTGGCGACGCCGCCGAGCGAGCAGACGATTTCGCGCAGCGCGCGATCGTTCATGTCCATGACGCGACGCCAGACGACGCGGCGCGTGTCGATGTTGAGCGAGTTGCCCCAATAGATGTGATTGTCGATCATGGCCGAGAGCAAGTTGTGCGCCGCCGTGATGGCATGGAAGTCGCCGGTGAAATGGAGGTTGATATCTTCCATCGGCACGACTTGCGAATAGCCGCCGCCGGCCGCGCCGCCCTTCACTCCGAAGCAAGGCCCGAGCGAGGGTTCGCGCAGACAGATCGCCGCTTTCTTGCCGATGAAGTTCAAGCCGTCGCCGAGACCGACGGTGGTGGTCGTCTTGCCTTCGCCGGCCGGCGTCGGGTTGATCGCGGTGACGAGGATGAGCTTGCCATCCTTGCGATTGCCGAGCGAGGCGTTGAACTCGGCCGAGATTTTCGCCTTGTCATGGCCGTAGGGCAGCAAGTGCTGATTTTCGATGTTGAGTTTGGCGCCGATTTCCTGAATGGGGCGCTTTTTCGCGTCGCGGGCGATTTCGATATCTGAGCGTACGGCCATGGGTGTGGTCCTTTGCGTTGTCGTGGATGCGGCCGTTGCGGGCGGTGACGTGGGCGCGGCAGATTGGGCCGCAGCGATTTTGATGTCCGGCTTGGAGCCGCCGAACAGGCGGGAAAACGGATTTGCCATGATTCAGGCCGCCGGTTTTGGTACGGGCGGATCGAAGGTGTCGCCGACTTTGAGACCGACTGCGGCAGCGTATTCGGATGCGGCAATCTTTTTGCCTTCCGGTGCTTTGACGCGTTTGACGTGAATGGCGCCGTCCTTGGCAGCGACCGTGAAACCTTCCGACGTCAATGCCAGAATGCTGCCGGGCGCACCTATCATGCCCACGCGCGAGGCGTCGAAGATATCGAGCTTCACGCCCTTCATCATGCTCCAGGCGCCGGGAGCAGGGTTGGCCGCGCGGATGGTGTTGTAGACATCTGCAACGGGTTTCGACCAATCGAGTTCGGCCGCATCTTTCTTGAACCAGCTTTCGTATCCGCCGTCAGCGAGGTTCTGCTTGTGCTTGAGCTTGACGCCGGCTTTGACCAGATCGAGGCTCTCCAACATGGCGTCGACGCCCATCGGAAACAGCTTCTTGAAATAAACTTCGCCGAGCGTTTCGTCGGGGCCGATCTCCACCGACTTCTGTAGCAAAATCGGTCCTTCGTCGAGGCCGTCGTCGGGCCAGAAGATGGTGAGGCCGGTGTGCGTCTTACCTTGCGCGATCGGCCAATTGATCGACGAGGGACCGCGATGGGCGGGCAGCAGCGAGGGATGATACTGGAACGTTCCGAGCTTGGGTGCATCGCGCACAGCTTCGGGCACGAACAGCAAAACGTAAGCCATCATGCACACATCGGAATCGAACGACTTCATGAGTTCGAGAGCTTCCGGCGTCTTCCAGCTTTTGGGCTGATGAACCGGCAGACCCCTCTCGCGCGCGAAAACCTTCAGCGGATCCTCCGGCTTGCCTGCCTTGTCCGGCGCGCAGCAGACGGCGACCACATTTTCTCCTCGTGCCAGCAGTTTTTCCAACACCGCTTTACCAAAAGCGTCTTGTCCGTGAACGACGATGCGCATGTATTTTCCCCTTGTGTTCGAAACCGTCGTCCTCGACACCACTTTCGTCATGGCCGCGCAGGCGGCCA
>JANLYD010000345.1:0-5122 GCA_031365465.1 Hyphomicrobiaceae bacterium | reverse complement strand
AGCCGACGCGACTGGATAATTCACTGCCACAATTACATTTATTCTAATTCTGAGCTGTGCACTCAGCTATTGACGTGACGCCATCGGACTGATTTGTAGGCGGCGCTCCCCCCGCCGTTGTCGTGCGGCCGCGGGCAGCGTTCCTCCCGAGGCTAACAGCATGCACGCCAACACTTTTGTGCCAACCGCAAGGTCGTGCACTGCCACGATCGCAGGCTCGGCACAGGCTCGGCATCGTCGCCCGGGCGCGGCGCTGCAGCGCGTCGGACGCGCGCTCGGCATCGTGACGATGTTCGTGATGGCACTGATCGCCGCGCCGATGGCAGTGCAGGCGCGAAGCGCGGCCACGCCGTTTCTGACGGCGGCCGAACTGGATCTCGCGCACTTTCTGCCGTCGCCGCCGACGCCTACTTCAGCCAAGACCAAAGCCGAGATCGCCGAACTCCTCGTGCTGCAATCGAGGCGCCGTCCAGAGCGTGTCGAACGCGCAAAGGCTGACGCCGAAGAGGGCATCGTGCGCTTCTGGCCAACCGTGAGCACCACCGTCGCGCCTGACTTGTCGGCCACGGCCCAGCAATTCTTCGACGCTGTGCTGGCGACCGAAGGTGCCATCGTCGACCCTGTGAAAATTCTCTACGCCAGACCACGTCCCCACATGACGAACCCCAGGGTCAAGCCGGTCGTGCGGCGCTCGACGACGGGCGCATGGCCATCGGGGCACGCCGCCAGCGGGTGGCTGATGGCGATCGTGCTTGCCGACATGCTGCCCGAACATCGGCAGGCCCTGTTCGAACGTGCCGACGATTATGCGGAAAGCCGCCTCGTCGCCGGCATCCACCACCGCTCCGATGTCATTGTCGGACGGCAGGCCGGCGCGCTCATCGCACTGGCGTTGCAGCGCAACCCCGAATTTCTGAAACAGCAGGCGATGGTGCGCACGGAACTGCGCACGAAACTCAATCTGCCGAACTGATCGCCTGTTTTCCGTCCGTGCCCTGACATATAAATATCGAGGCTTTCATGAACATCACTGCCACTCTGCTTTCCCGCCGCACGCTGCTGATGGCCGCGATGATATCTTGGCCGCTGGCCGGCTACGCTCAGGTTGCAGCACCCGCTGCAGGTGGCGACAGCATCGTCGTCTACAATGCGCAGCACAAACGGCTGACGGAACCGTGGGTCGAAGGCTTCACGCGCGAAACCGGCATCAAGGTGACGTTGCGCAACGGTGGCGATACCGAACTGAGCAATCAGATCGTGCAGGAAGGCGCCGCCTCGCCTGCGGACGTTTTCCTGACGGAAAATTCGCCGGGCATGGCTTTGGTCGAGGCGGCCGGTTTGTTCGCGCCGCTGCCGGGCGACGTGCTGGCGCAAGTGCCCGCAGAGTTCCGCCCGGCCAACGGGCGGTGGATCGGGATCGCGGCGCGCTCGACCGTGTTTGCCTATGACAAGACCAAACTCAAGCCTGAGCAGTTGCCCAAGTCGATCATGGATCTGGCCGATCCGGTTTGGAAAGATCGCTGGGCGGCTTCGCCTTCGGGGGCCGATTTCCAGGCCATCGTCAGTGCCATTCTCGAACTGAAGGGAGAAGCTGCGACGGCGACTTGGCTCAGCGCAATGAAAGCCAACGTGAAGACCTATAAGGGTAACAGCGCCGCGATGAAGGCCGTCAACGCGGGTCAAGCGGAGGGCGCGGTGATTTATCACTATTACTTCTTTGGTGATCAGGCGAGAACGGGTGAGAACAGCGGCAACGTCGCGCTGCATTATTTCCGCAATGCCGATCCGGGAGCATTCGTCAGCCTGTCCGGCGGGGGCGTGTTGGCCTCCAGCAAGCGACAGGCGCAGGCGCAGATGTTCGTGAAATGGATTACAGGCAAAGCCGGACAGGATATTCTGCGCACAGGGGACGTGTTCGAGTATGCGGTGGGGGTCAACGCGCAATCAAATCCGAAGCTGGTGCCGCTGGCGGAGCTGCAGGCACCAAAGGTCGAACCATCGAAACTCAACAGCAAGAAGGTCAGCGATCTCATGACGGCTGCCGGCTTGCTTTGACAGGGGACCAAGGGCGTCGATCGGACGCCATCGAGAGACATGCACTCAGCGGTTGAACACACATCTACAGGCGTCGGCGGCCAACGCCCAAAGACAGAGTTCAAGCGCTGGTCGATGGTGCAAGGGCTGACGGCTGCCGCGTGCGTGGTGACCGCTTTGGCGCTGCTGCCGCTGCTGTTCATCGGGTGGGTCGCGATCGAGACGGGGTGGTCGACGACGGTTGCGCTCGTCGTGCGTCCGCGCGTTGGCGAACTGCTGATCAACACGGCACTGCTGGTGGTGCTGACGTTACCCATCGCGGCCGCACTCGGTGTGGGGATTGCGTGGCTGACCGAGCGCAGCGATCTGCCCGGCGGACGCGTGTTCGCATGGCTGGCGGTCGCCCCGCTGGCGGTGCCGGCCTTCGTGCACAGTTACGCCTGGGTCAGCGTGGCACCGAGCCTGCACGGCATTGCTGCCGGCGTGATGATTTCGGTGTTGGCCTATTTTCCGTTCCTGTATCTGCCGGTGGCGGCGGCGCTGCGGCGGCTCGATCCGAGCCTCGAGGATACTGCCGCTTCGCTCGGCCTTTCGCCGGGCCGGGTGTTCGTGCGCGTCGTGCTGCCGCAACTGCGATTGGCGATTCTGGGCGGGGGGCTGCTGATCGGGCTGCATCTGCTGGCCGAGTACGGGCTCTATGCGATGATCCGCTTCGACACGTTCACGACGGCGATCGTCGACCAGTTCCAGTCGACTTTCAACGGACCGGCAGCGAACATGCTGGCGGGCGTGCTGGTAATCTGCTGTCTGGCGCTGCTGGGGGCTGAGACGACGGCACGGGGCCAAGCGAATTACGCGCGCATAGGAGCCGGCGCACCGCGCTACCTGCGACGCCTGCCCCTCGGGCGTGCGACGACTCCGTGCCTGATTGCCATGGTCGCGCTGGTGGTGCTCTCGCTCGGCGTGCCGTTGTGGACGCTGCTGCGCTGGCTGGTGCGGGGGGGCGGGGGCGTGTGGCGCACGGGGGAGATCGCGGCGGCGCTCGGGCACACTGCGGGGTTGGCGGTCACGGGCGCACTCATCAGCACGCTCGCTGCATTCCCGACGGCGTGGCTGACGGTGCGCTATCCCGCGCGCGCGACGCGGATGCTTGAATCGGGCGCGTATTTCGTCGGATCGCTGCCGGGTGTCGTGGTGGCGCTGGCGTTGGTGACGATCGCGGTACGGGTGGTGCCGGCGATCTATCAGACGACGGTGACGGTGGTGCTCGCCTACGTCATCATGTTCCTGCCGCGGGCGCTGGTGAGCCTGAAGGTCAGCGTGGCGCAAGTGCCCAAGGGGCTCGAAGAAGCGGCCGGCAGTCTGGGCCGCACGCCGGTCCAAACCCTGGGCGAGATCACGCTGCGGCTCGCGGCTCCCGGCGTTGCCTGCTCGATGGCGTTGGTGGCGTTGGGCATCACCACCGAGTTGACGGCGACGCTGATGCTGGCACCCAGCGGCACGCAAACACTCGCCACCCAATTCTGGGGCTACAGCAGTGAAATCGACTATGCGGGTGCGGCGCCCTACGCGGTGCTGATGGTGCTTCTGTCGTTGCCCATGACCGTTCTCCTCCACGCGCAATCGAGATGGGCCACCGGCCGATGACCTTTCTGACGCTGCATGCGATTTCCAAATCCTTCGGTGGTGTCGTCGCGCTGGACGGCATCGACCTTGCCGTGCCCGCCGGATCTCGCACAGTCATCGTCGGACCCTCGGCATCGGGCAAGACGACGCTGTTACGGATCATCGCCGGGTTCGATGCGCCCGACGACGGCGTCGTGGCACTCGACGGACGTGTGCTGGCCGATGCGCTGCAGACGGTGCCCGCTTATCGCCGGGGCATCGGGTATGTGGCACAGGATGGCGCGCTGTTTCCGCATCTGACGGTGGCGGCCAACATCGGCTTCGGGCTGGACTTGCAGGGCGCGGCCCGGCAGGAGCGGATCGCGGAACTGCTCGCCATGGTGGAGCTACCGTCGTCGGTTCTGCAGCGCCGGCCGGATCAACTGTCGGGCGGGCAGCAGCAGCGGGTGGCGATCGCCAGGGCCTTGGCACAGCAGCCGCGTTTGATGCTGCTCGACGAACCGTTCTCGGCGCTCGATACGGGGCTGCGCGAGGCGACCCGCAAGGCTGTCGGCAAAATCCTGAGCGCGGCGGGGATCACGACCATTCTGGTCACGCATGACCAGAATGAAGCGCTGACGTTCGCCGATCAGGTCGCGGTGCTGCAGAATGGACGTCTGGCGCAGGCCGGTTCGCCGCGCGAGGTGTATGCTGAGCCGAAGTCGACAGCGGTGGCCAGCTATCTGGGCGATGCGATCGTGCTCGACGCCGACGTTGCCGACGGCTTCGCGCGCTGCGCCCTTGGACGCCTGCGGACGGCTGCGAGTGCCCGCCGGGGGCCGGGAACAGTCATGCTGCGGCCGGAACAAGTGCGGGTCGTGGACGTCGAGGAGATGCCGGCATCGGGCGGTGCGCGTGCCGTGACCGGCGAGGTCGTCGATATCGATTATGCCGGTGCGTATAGTGCGCTGACGGTGCGCTTGGGCGGGGCAAACGGTTACGGCGACAGTGGACCTGCGTGGGGTGGACCGATTGCTGTGGCGACGTCGATCGTGGTCAAGACGTTCGCGCCGAGGCCACCGCCGATCGGGGCCATAGTGCGGCTGCACGTCGAAGGCTGCGCGCATGTTTTCCACGCGGCAGCCGACGACGAGAGCGAATAGCGGGTTGGTCGCCGTGGAGGGTGCAACAGGGGAAACCGTATTGCACCCAAAGCCAGTCAGGCGCTTTGGGATCAGCCGTGGCGGGCGTTGCGCTTGTTGCGCACGTTGCGGCGCAATTTTTCGGCGAGACGGCGCAGTTCACGCTCGTTCGGCGGGCGCTTGGCTGTCGATTTCTTGTCGGCGGTCTTGCTTACGTTGGCCATGGGTCACCTGGTTCAAAAAGACCGGAGGACCGGCCGAGACTGAGAATTTTACGGGTGTGAATTTTCGGGTGTCGTCCGCACAAGCAGGGTCGAGCAATCGACCCAAGTTCCGCGCGC
>JANLYD010000344.1:0-3406 GCA_031365465.1 Hyphomicrobiaceae bacterium | reverse complement strand
CCAAGTTCCAGGGCCCAAGTTCCAGGGCCCAAGTTCCAAGTTCAGGGCCTAGGTGAAGAGGCTTGGCCCTGTGTGTCCGACCATGGCCAACGCGGCCCAAGAGGCACAATGATCCGAAGCCAGGTCGGCCTTCATGATCGGCCGTCGTCGGCGTCGCCCCGCTTATTCCATCCGCTCCGGCATGTACTGGTCTTTCGCCAGATCGCTGAAGCGCGTGAACTGGCCCTCGAACGCCAGCTGAACCGTGCCCACCGGACCGTGACGGGATTTGCCGAGGATGACTTCGGCCTTGCCCGCGCAGGCCTGCATCTTGGTCATCCACTCCTGGAATTCCGCCGTGCCTTCGCTCGGCTTGGTGCGCTCCGTGTAATATTCCTCGCGATAGACGAACATCACGACGTCGGCGTCCTGCTCGATCGAGCCAGATTCGCGCAAGTCCGAAAGCTGCGGGCGTTTGTCTTCGCGTTGCTCCACCTGACGCGACAGCTGCGACAGCGCGATCAGCGGCACCGCGAGTTCCTTGGCCAACGCCTTTAGGCCCGTCGTGATCTCGGTGATTTCCTGCACGCGGTTGGCCTGGTTGGATTTGCCCGAACCGGCGAGCAACTGCAGATAGTCGACGATCAGCAGATCGAGGCCTTTTTGGCGTTTCAGTTTGCGCGCACGGGCGGCCAACTGCGCAATCGTGATACCGCCGGTCTGGTCGATATACAGGGGTATCTGCGACATGCGTTGCGAGACTTCGACCATCGTCTTGAACTCGCGCTCGTCGATCAGGCCGCGGCGGATCTTCTCCGACTGCACGCTCGATTGCTCGGACAGAATGCGGGTCGCCAACTGCTCCGCGCTCATTTCAAGCGAGAAGAATGCGACGATGCCGCCGTCGTGCTCGGGGCTGTCTTTGTCCAGCTCCGGACGGGCTTCGATCGACCGCAGGCGTGCGTCGGCGACGTTGAAGGCGATGTTGGTGACGAGCGCGGTCTTGCCCATCGACGGACGACCGGCGAGCACGATCAGATCCGACCGTTGCAAGCCACCCATTTTGCCATCGAGATCGCGCAGGCCCGACGAGATGCCGGACAGCCCGCCGTCGCGCTCGTAGGCCGCATTCGCCATCTCGATGGCGATGCGCAGCGCGTCGTTGAAGCCGACGAACCCCTGGCCGAACTTGCCCGTCTCGGCGAGCGAGAACAGCTTCCCCTCCGCCTCCTGGATTTGGCTGTCCGGCGGCGCGTCGACATGCGAATCGTAGGCCTGATTGACCATGTCTTCGCCGATCGTGATCAGCTGCCGCCGGATTGCGAGGTCGTAAATGGTCTGCCCATAATCCTTGGCGTTGATGATCGTCGTCGCGTTGGCCGACAAACGGCCGAGATACATCGGCACGGTGAAGCCGGTATCGATCGGGTCGTGATGATCGAAGAATGTCTTGAGCGTGACCGGCGTCGCCTGCTTGCCCGCACCGATCAGCTTGGCCGCCGTTTCAAAGATTTCGGCGTGCACGGGATCGAAGAAGTGCTCGACCTTGAGAAACCCCGAGACGCGGTCATGGGCCTCGTTGTTGACCAGGATCGCGCCGAGCAAAGCCTGCTCCGCTTCGATGTTGTGCGGCGCCGAGCGGAACCGCAGTGGCCCGTCGGCGGCGACCTGGGGCGCGTCCGAAACGGCTTGGCCTGCGGTGCGCGGCAGGCGGGCGATCGATGAATGTGTCATGCCCGGATGTGTAATCGATTCCCCCCGGCGCAAGTAGGATCGACACGCAGTCCCCGGACTTATTCCCCGTTATCAACAGACCCGAGAATTGCCGCTTGCGCGATGCAATTCCGTCTCGGTCGACAGCACCGTTACTGCTTCATCCAGGGTGCTTCGGCGGTCTGGGCGGTGCGCAGGCCCGCACTGAGCGCTCCGGCAAGCATCTCGGGTCCGATGTCGCGCGCAATCGTTTCCGGCACGACCCACAACGTATAGCTGGCCGTGCGCACCGGCCGGCTGCACGACAGCCGCCCGTCGACAACCCGGCAGCTGTCGTCGACGCTGACTTCGCGCTGCTCGCGCCGGTCATGACGCACGAGCCGGAGATTGATCGGCTGCACCATCGCGGGTCCGGCACCCAGATCCACATTCCGGAATACGCAGACCGATGAGTGGTTGCATTCGCCCGCGCCGCGCCCAAGGCGGCCACCCAGGCTCAAGCTGGCATTGAAGGAGTGATACGTCGCGGGTGCCTGCGCGCCGTTGGACACGTAGCAGCCAGAGGTGACGCACAGGATGGGGTCACTGCCGCGTTCGCTGTCACGCTGGCGCGTGCCGGTTGGTGCGAGGACCATCAGGATCGTCGCGCGTCCGCCGCGACCAAGCGAAAACTCTGCCTCCTGGCTGGGGCGCGCGCCAAGGCCGAACCGCGAGGGGGCGACGGCAAATTCGGTCGCGACGTCGGCGGGTGTCGCGGCAACTTCCGTAACCCAGGCGGGGGCTGGCTTGGGATCGGCTGGCAGCGCGGCACGGGCGGCGCTCGCGCGTTTGAGCTTTTCCGACAGGCGTTTCAGTTCGGCTTCGCGCCGCGCTTCGAGGACGCGGAGTTCGTCGGGTGGGGGAATACCGATGTTGACGATGCCGGAGGCGGCTGATGCGGGCTTGGAGGTCGTCGCAGCGGCACTGCGAGCCGCATCCATCAAACCGGTATCGCTGAACCGTACGGATCCGGGCGTCGGCTCCGCAGCATAACTATCGCCAATAATTACAACCGAGGACGCGGCGAAAGTTCCCGCGAGCGCGGCGCTTTTTACGGTCAGTCTAAGCCAGCTCATCATATCTGCCCTCACCCCTGCCTTAACGGCACGTTGAAAGTCGCTTCACGTCGCTGATCTTAAGACCAGTCTCTTTCGGCGGTATGACTTCAGAGGCATGTGGCGGAACGAACACTCCGTTGTTCCACCATGCCAATTTTTTCAGCCGTTCTTATGTTCTTACCATGGCATGTGACATCTGAACCATGGCTGAATAAAGAAATACAGCTGTGGATAGAACTTGTTTGACTGGTGCATCTTCGACACTGCCTTAGCTATGCCACCGAAAGGACGCAACACGTATCCGAACGGCATAGGTCTCTTTGAATGGCGTTCAGAACCGATAACGCAGTAAACTGGCGGCCGGTTTCCTCTGCGAAAGAAAGAATTTTGCTAAAAGAATAGGTTATCCACAGGCCTGTGCTGTAAGTGCGCGCAGCCCCTCCCGATAGGTCGGAAACCGCAAGGTGATCTCCAGCGCCGCCTTTAGTCGGCAGTTCCTCACCCGCTTACTTTCGCCATAAAAGCTCCGGCCCATTGCAGACATCGCAGCCGTCTCGAACGGCTGATCGGGAGGAACCGGATACCCTAGTAACTCGGCCGCGAACGCGACCACGTCC
>JANLYD010000290.1:0-12700 GCA_031365465.1 Hyphomicrobiaceae bacterium | reverse complement strand
ATCGAACTCGGCCGAATTTGCACGCACGGCTTTGATGAGCGGTCTTGGGCTGGCCCTACGCTCTATCTGGGATATCGGCCCAGAACTGCAGCGCGGTGAACTGAAGATCGTGCTGCCGCAGTATCGTGGATCCGACAACGTTGCGATCTACGCGGTTTATCCGTGCCGCGATTTCATGCCCACCAAAGTGAACGCGTTGATCGAATTCCTCTCGGATCTCTATGGCACTGAGCCCTACTGGGACAAAGCGTTCGAAGCTGGCAAGGCATCGGCTGCCAAGGCCACACCAAAGGTCGATATCGGCGGCAAGCCCGGCAAGTCTACGTCTGTGCCTCCGCGCGCGCCCACGCTCACGCGTTGACGGCTCGACTGTCTGCCAGCGTGTCGCACGGCACTTGCGCGCACGACTGCGGTCTACGTCTTTTATTTCGGCTCGAATTCTGCGACGAAGCATCCGGTTGCTGCGTCTTACATTAGGCGCTCGGCGTCAGCTTTGGACATGTGTCAGCAGGATCTCAGTCAATGCGCCCCACGCTCTCGGCCCTACTCGTCGCGGCAATTACAGCCACAGCCTGCGCGCCCGCGTTTGCTGAACCCGGAAACGCCGAGGCCGGCGAAGACGTGTTCAAGAAATGCCGCGCTTGTCATGACGTGGGTCCCGACGCCAAGAACAAAGTCGGCCCGCAGTTGAACGGTCTCATCGGCCGCAAGGTCGGCGCCGTCGCCGACTTCGCCTATTCCGACGCCAACAAAGCTTTCGGCGAAAAGGGCGCGATGTGGACCGAGGACGAACTGTTCAAGTATCTCGAGAATCCGCTCACCTACATGCCGAAAACCAAGATGGCATTTGCCGGCCTGAAAGATGAGCAAGACCGCCGCGACGTGATCGCCTATCTCGCGAAGTTCAAGTAGGCGGGAGAGTTGGTAGTTGAGTGCGATCAGACGACGAACTACCAACTACGAACCACTAACTACTGGCCGTAAAAACCGTAACAGTATCTTTCTGCCCGGTGGCGACGACGCGCACGCCGGGTGTCGCGGCGTCGCTTGGATTGGCGAGGCGGCCGGTCAGCTGACAGCCTGCATCGAGCTTGACCAGCGCGACAGCGTAGGTGCCTTCCGCGCGGAACGCAGCCGGTGGACGGCGGATCATGGTCCACGACATGAGCGTGCCATCGCCGGCGACTTTCTGCGACGACAACGCACCAAAACACTTCGGGCAGAGATCACGCGGGCCGGGGTCGAGGGTCCCGCACGCGTCGCAGCGCAGTACGGTGACGTCGTTGGATGTCGCGGCGGTCATTGCATCGGTCCTTGTCAGGTGTCGCTGCGTTCGAGAATTGATACGGTGACCGCGACGCCCGCGCCGCCCACGTTCTGCGCCATTCCGATGCTGGCGTTTTTTACCTGATTAGGGTGGGTTCCGCGCAGTTGGGTAATGACCTCGAACAACTGCCCGACACCGGTCGCGCCGATGGGATGACCCTTGCTGAGCAGACCGCCGGACGCATTGATCGGGATATCGCCGCTGACATAGGTGCGTCCCTCGACGGCCCACTTGGCACCCATACCGCGCGGGACAAGCTGCAGATCTTCGCTGTGCACGACCTCGGCCATTGAGAAACAATCGTGAATCTCAGCCAGATGGATATTCCGCGCCGTCATGCCTGCAGCTTCATAGGCGAGCTTGGCGGCTTGTCGCGTCGCCGGGTAGGAAACCAGGTCTTCATTGCCCGCGAGCCGTGCCGGACCGCGCGTCTGGACCGCGGCGCGCACGCGAATGGGTAGATCGGCGCTGCCGCGTGCGCGATCGGCGGCGACGATCACCAAGGCTGCCGCCCCGTCGCTCACCGGGCAGCAGTCGTAGAGCTGTAGCGGATCGGCGATCGGCGCGGACTGACGGATGATGTCGTTGGTCAACGTCGCGCCCATCTGCGCGAGCGGATTCTTGAGGCCGTTGGCCTTGTTCTTGATGACGACGGCCGAAACGTCGTCGCGGGTGGTGCCGTACTTGGCCGCGTGCACGCGCCACGTCAGCCCGAAAAGACCCGGAAAGGTCAGGCCCGAGGGACCGTCGCTGCGATTGTCCATCGCGCAGTTGAGCGCGCTCGTCACGGCGGCGCCGGAAGCATGCGTCATCTTCTCGGCCCCGATGACGAGCGCCGCGTCGCACTGCCCTGTCTGCACGGCGAGTACGGCATGCCGGAACGCGATACCGCCTGACGCGCAGGCACCCTCGACCTTTGTGCACGGCACCAACCCGATGCCGAGTTCGTCGGCGACGATGCCGGCCAGCACCTCCTGTCCCAGCAAGGGACCGGCGACAAAGTTACCGAAATAGACGGCCCCGATCTCGTGGCGCTCGAGGCCCGAGCGCAGGATGGCTGCGTTGCCGGCTTCGACCGCGAGACTTTCGATGCTCCGCCCTTCGTGCTTGGCGAAAGCGGTCGACCCGATACCGGTGATCATGACGTCGCGCATGGCGATCTCCAGGCGTTGCAGCGTGCGGGCGATAACACCACGAATGCGGGCGATCTCAAAGGTGGCAATCAGCGGGTCTCGTCTGCAATCGATTTCCGGCCGGTTTGCGTCGGCCTCATGAACCGATCCTGCAACGGAGGTTCAGACGGCGTTCAAAGCTGAAGGATTATATCTTCATCCATAATAACAGTGCAACCGCAGCAACAAAGGCTGCCCCAATCAGGACAGAGTGCCATGACTGCCTACCCGACCGCCACCCTGACCAAGACAATCCTCGTCGCCGCCACCGGCCTGATGCTGGTGTCCGGGGCAGCGTTGGCAGGCCGCGAAGACACCGTCGAAGCCAACCGCGAAATTCTCCGCCAGCGCATCGAGCAGGGGCGCTACAGCGGTCAGTTGACGCGTAGCGAGTACCGCCGTCTGTTGGCCGAAGAGGCTCGTATCGTCGCCGAATTCATGCGCGCGAAAGACGATGGCCGCATTTCCCGCAGCGAGTACGAAAAGCTGCACGACGACCAGATCGCAGCCTATCGCCACGTACACGCCGCCAGCACCGACAACCACGTCTCGTGGTGGCGCCAGTGGCTCTATCGCACTCGCTGAGTGAAACAGTAAGCGCCGGGGCCGGTGGCAATCACGGCCGGCTCCGGCGGACGATCGTCGACCAGCCCCCGGTGCCCCACTCGCCACGATTGTGCGTACTGATGTCGGCCCGGTCCAACCCACGGCCGGTCGTTTCGTCCAGTGCGTCTTCGCGACCCCCAGCGATTGGCTGGATCGAGCGCAACTGCGGATCGGACGGCAGCGATCCCGTCGGTGTCAGCGCGACCCTCTCGGGGCCGGTGACGCCATAGAACGGCAGCGTGCGTTTGATCGCGGCCTTGTCGGCGACGGCACGCGCCACTTGCGGCGCAAACGACGCCATCAACTCGGGCTGCGGCTGCATGGCCGCCTTTGGCACGAGATGCACGACGCCATACCCGCGCGCCGCGAGCGCTGCCAGGATGTCCGGCAACGCTTTGGCCGTCGAGGCCTTGATGTCGTGAAACAGAATGATCCCGCCTTGATTGGCATCGATCTTAGCTATCGTTTCCCGTGTCAGGCGCTGGGAATCGCTGATGTAGCTGTCGTTCGAGACCACGTCGACTGTGAACGACGCGATGTGCCGGGCCGCCAGATGCGCCACCATCGACGGGCTGTCGCTGAGGCCGGGAAAGCGGAAAAACGGCGCGATCGGTCGTCCCGCCGCCGCAGCGACGGCCGCAAAGCCACGTTCGATCTCGCTCTCGGCGGCGGCAGGCGTAAGCCGTTTCAAGTTGAGCGGATGCGACCATGTATGCGTGCCGACGGTGTGGCCCTGGTCCAATTCCTCGCGCACGATGCTGGGATAGGCCAGCGCCATCTTGCCCACGGAGAAGAACGTGGCGCGGGTGCAATGTTGGGCAAGCGTCGCCAGGATCGAGCGCGTGATCCACGGCATCGGCCCGTCGTCAAACGTCAGCACCACCTCGTACGGCGCGAGAAAGTTGGGCTGGCGGGGCAGCGTCGTCATTTTGCCCAGCACGGGGCCGGTCGACGTATCGATCTCCACAATTCGGGCGACGCCGATCTTGGAAGGGTCGCTGCCCACGTCGTCGCATGTGCCGGCAGCGTGGGCCAAGGTGAGCCCTGCGACGATTGCTGCTGCTGCCAAACCATACGTCGCAGCAGTGCGCCGAGTAATTAGATTCGAAATTGCGTAGCCGGATGAGTTCGTCGACATAGTCTGTGTATTGCCGACTCGCCGCAAGCTTTCAATGCCAAACACGGCAGAGGCTAAATGCTGGAGGCCACGCGCCTCAGCGGCTGAACACCTTGTCTCGCCAGTCCTCGACCGGCGGTGTCCGCTGGCGCGCGACTTTGGCCAGCTGCTGGTTCGGATCGCCCGGCGGCGGCAGATTGAACTGATTGGGGACCGGGAGCGGCGGGAGGGGCTGCGCCGGCGCCAAGCCATTTGCCCCCGCTGCCTGACCATACGGTCCCGGCTGACCATAGGGCGTGGGCTGTCCGTAGGGCTGACCGGTGTTCGGCCGCACGACCGCAGCACTTCGCGCGGGCGGCGCTGGCTGTCCTTGTGCCCAGGGTTGGCCCGTCGCTTGGAATGCTGGCTGAGCAGCCGGTTGCGTGCTGCCCGATGGCGCGCGCGCCATCACGGTGGGGGGCGCCGCACCCCAGGTCACGCTGCGCTTGGTGAGTGGATCGGCAGTCGTGGCGATCTGATTGCGGCCTTTGGCGTCGCGGGCCAAAGTATCGAATTCCGGGATCGTGGTGGCCGGCGTTTTCGCCTTCAGATGCACGACGCGATAGCCCTTTTCACGCAATGCTTCCAGCAGCCCGGGAAGCGCCTGCGCGGTTGCCGGCTGAATGTCGTGGAACAAGATGATGCCTTTGCCGGCTTCCGCCAACCGTGTCAGCACTTCGCGATGCACTGAAACCGCGTTCTTGGTCTTCCAGTCTTCGGAATCGATTTCGATCGAGAACACGCCCAACCCACGCGTCTGGGTGTAGCCGTTCATGGCCTTGGTATCGGCCAGATACGGAAAGCGGAAAAAGGGCGCGATCGGCTGCCCGGCCGCCGCCGTCACCGCACTGAAGCCGAGTTCGATCTCCTGCCGAGCTTTGAGTGGCGTGGATTTCCGCAGGTTGGCGTGGCTCCAGGTATGCGTGCCGACGGTATGACCCTTGCGCATGATCTGGCGCACCATGTCGGGATCGGCGATGGCCTGCGAGCCGACCATGAAGAAGGTGGCCTTGGTGCACTGGGCTTCGAGCGCGTCGATGATCGGCTGCGTGTGGTGGCGCAGCGGCCCGTCGTCGAACGTCAGCACGATTTCGCCGGGTGCCAGCAGTTCGATGTCTTTGTATTGCTGATGCCCGAAATGTGGACCGCTCGCCGTATCGACTTCGACGACGCGTGCCACCCCGAGCGACTGCTGCGGATTGACACAGGCCGTCCCGCGCGGGGCCGCTTGCGCCGGCGCAAACGATGTTCCAATCGCCACAAGCGCGGCGACAAAGCCGGCAACAATGGCGTGCGAGCCAGGGAGCGAGCTCCACGGCACGGCGCGCTGGAGAAAGCCCAGTGCTGACGGCATCCAATTCTCCGAGCGATCGCCGCCGAATCGGAGACGGCGTGCGTACCTTCGGCCGCTTCTTGCATGCGACTGTGGCATCAGCAAGCCAACCTTGCCCCGGGGCGGTCAGGTAACGCGCCCGACGATGCCGTTCGGCAACGCCAGGCATTTAGCAGCAGCAATGCCATCTGGTTAGGTCGTGGCCGAAGGGCCGTGCTTGCCGACCAATCGTGCGCGCGTCTGCGGCACCTCGATGACGTCTCCTGCCATAGCGCCGTTCGGCGAAATAGGGCGCGCCCGTGTGCGCGGTCCGACCGAGTGCGCCCAACCGTAGGCGAACATAGTGATCAGCGCGCTCGCCGCGAAGAAATAGATGCCGGGCTCGACGCGGGCTTCCGAGTAGCCGGACGAGTTCACGTAGAAGATGATCAGCGCCAGCACCATCACGTCGGTCATCGAATAGCGCCCTAGCCACTCCATCGCCGCGATGGAGCGGACGCGAAATTCGTGCGGCATGTCGGGCGAAGTAACCAACGTTAGCAGGTACAAAAGCTTGAGGAACGGGAATACCACCGAAAAAGTGGCGATCACCGCGCACAGGAAGAACTCCTGGTTGCTGTACAGCGCATAGATGATGCTGAGGATCGAGTGCTCGTTCTTCCACACGAACACGGTCGTGAACTTGATCGCCGGCATGAAGATGCCGAGGGCAAAAAACACCGTCGCCACGATGATCAGGAAACTCAGCACGAAGTTGCGGAACGGAGCCGATCGGGGCGGCTCCATGTCGGCTGCCGCGATGGCTTCTCTGGCGCCGTTGCCGGTCGCGTCGTCGTTGAGCCAAGCGTAGGCGAGGATCATGAATAAAATTGCGGCCGTGAAGAAATACACGCCATTCAAGCTGCTGGCATCGTAAACGCCCTGGCTCTTGATGAAGAAGATCGTCAGCGACAATACCAGCACGTCGTGCATCGACCATTTGCCGAGCCACTCGAGGGCACGAAGTTGACGCGCGGCCCGCGTCAGTTCGAGCTTCGGCAGCGTCGACAGCAAGAGCAAATAGAACAGCTTGAGAACGGGCAGAATAATGGAGAACACCAGCACCGTCAGTCCGAGGAACAATTGTCCGCTGCTCAGCAGGACCGAGACGGTTGAAATGAGCGAGTGTTCGGTGGTGAAGAACAAAAATTTGGTCAGCTTGATGATCGGTAGGCTGACGCCCAAGGCCAAGCACACGCTTGCGCCCACGATCGCAATCGCCAGCAGAAATCGCCGCCCACCCAGGGTCATGCCAGTGCCCGTTCCAGCGCCTGCTTCATGATGCGAAGCAATCTGAGCGCGATTACGGTATCACCCATAGCGGCAACCACGGCAACACTGTGGCCCGGCGTCCGCAGGCCCGTAGAGCCTATCGAAAGGTCAATAGCAGCCGGCGATGCAGGTCGTGTTTGCCTTGGCTGCAGTAGGCGCTGGCGGAGGCTGAGCGACGGCAGCCGAGGATCGGCGGCGTGTAGCATCGG
This sequence comes from Hyphomicrobiaceae bacterium, assembly GCA_031365465.1. Classification (GTDB taxonomy): domain Bacteria; phylum Pseudomonadota; class Alphaproteobacteria; order Rhizobiales; family Hyphomicrobiaceae; genus JABFRJ01. The sequence continues at coordinate 5,586 of JANLYD010000290.1, read as the reverse complement.
TGACAGGTTGTCCGGCGGCGGCGACAGGCGCGGCCACCGCAACGGGTTGTTCGGCTGCGATCAGGTCGGCCTCGGCGGGTGCGCCGCCGTCGAATTCGCTGCCTTCTTCGCCGGCGAGCGCCCGCGCGGCGCGATCGGCCGCCGCCGCAGCCCGTGGGCTCATCGGCTCCGCGCTCTCCACCCGGAGCTCGAACGTCGGTGGTAGAACGGCCTTCATGCCGGGTGGCGACATCGTCGCGGCGTCTTGCGCCGTGACTTGCGCGGCCACCGGCCCGATCATGGCCAGGGTTGCGATGCAGACACAGGCAGCCAGGCCACAGGAGCCGTGGCGTTGAAACAGATGACGAGGTCTGCGCATGGGGGCAACTCGCAGGGGACCGAGGGACTGTCCTCGTCGCGAGTATCCGCGCGTGCCGCTAAGGAAGCGTTTGTATGCGTGGTAATATTTGCAAAAAATTGTAAGCAATGGCAGAGGCAACGCTGTGAAATCGGCATGGCCCGCGCAGGTTGGCAAAATTGAAGGAGATGAGCATGTGGAACGCTTTGAAATTAATAGCGTTGCCGCTGATCGCCGCTGTAGCTGCGGTGACGGCTTCTTCGCCGGCCGACGCCAAGACGTGCAAAGAACCCCTCACCGTTACGTCGCGCTCGACCATCAAGACCACCGAGGATGCCCGAACCAAGCGCGCGACCGCTAACGCCGAGAAAAAATGGAGCAAAGAGACGCGCGCTAAATATGGCGTGGCATACTATTTCTGGACGCGCGCCGACGCCAAGAAAGTCGACTGCCGCCAGACGCCCAAATCGTCGATCTGCGTCGCGACCGCCACGCCCTGCCGCTTGATCTGACGTCTTCGACCGCACGCGCAAGAGAAGGTTAACTATGTCGCTCAAAGCCGCGATCGTTCCCGTGACGCCGTTTCAACAAAACTGCACCCTGTTGTTCGACGATCAAACCAAGACCGGTGTCGTGATCGATCCGGGTGGCGATCTCGCCCAAATCGAAGCGGCCATCGCGCAGATCGGGATGACCGTCGAAGGCATTCTGCTGACGCATGGCCATATCGACCACGCGGCCGGCGCCGACGAACTGCGCGAGAAACTGGGGGTCAAAATAACGGGGCCGCACATTGCCGACAAATTCTTGCTAGATGGTCTGGAAGCCCAGGCCCGGCAATACAACTTCCCGGGCGTGCGCAACGTGACGCCTGATCGCTGGCTGACCGAAGGCGAAACCGTGACAGTTGCCGGCGCGCCGTTTCAGGTCCTGCATTGTCCCGGTCATTCGCCAGGCTCGGTCGTCTTCGTCAATGTGGAAGCCGGCATCGCGATCGTCGGAGATGTGCTGTTTCAAGGCAGCATCGGCCGCACCGATTTTCCTTATGGCAACTCCGAGTCGCTGATTACCAGCGTACGTACCAAGCTATTTCCCTTGGGCGACGACATCGTCTTCATCTGCGGCCATGGGCCGGCGAGCACGTTCGGCGACGAGCGGCGCACCAACCCATTCGTGGGCGAAGGCGCCTGATCGCCGCGCCGGTGACGTTAGTGCCTTTGTCTGGAGCCGCCGCCGCGATGGCATGAATTTTCCATGCGTTCGAACACAGCCGGAGTATCCCGGAAGGCAATCTTCGTCCCAGTGACTGGCGGCGCCAGCACCTGGAAATCTCGTCAAGATAACGTGCCTAATCCTTGTGTCTATAAATGCAGCATTTGCCGCTTTTATAAGCTTTTTCTGTGGGTTGTTACCATTATACAACTCGCAAAACGCTACGTTGGCCTGATATGTGCAAACTGATTGCGATCGACCGTCCGGGTTCGTACATCTGTCCACGACAGAAGATTGATTCGGGGCCAGGGATGATGAGCAATTCAATGCGGTTTATACTGTGCGCCATGGCGGGCCTTGCCTCCAGCGCGATCCTGCCGTCGGCGGCTAGCGCAGATGGCAGCTTGAAAGACGATGCGTCGGCTCCATCTGCGACAGCGGCGCGCGAATTCAAGTTCTCTTGGAATGCCGGATATTCGACCGACTACGTGTTTCGCGGTTCATCCCAGTCGGCTGGGCGGCCGTCCGCAAACGGTGGTGTCGACCTGACGTACGGGATCGCCTATGCCGGCATTGCCCTGGCTACGACGAATTTCGGTCGCGACGCACTCAATAACAAAGACATCGCCCGTCTCGAGTCCGACTTCTACGTCGGCATCAAGCCGGTGGTCGGCGCCGTCACGTTCGATATCGGTGCGATCGCCTACACCTACCCAGGCGCCGTCTATGGCCTCGGCGCGGGCCACACCTACGACAATCCCAACTATGTCGAAGCCAAGCTCGGCGCGAGCGGCGATATTTACAAGGGCGGCACCTTGGGAGCAACGGCGTATTACTCGCCGGAATATCAGTTCCGGGCCGGCAAGGTCGCAACATTCGAAGGCACGTTCGCGCATGCGTTCGCAGCATTCAACGACGTCACCCCGACGTTCAGCGCATTGATCGGTCTGCAGAAGGGCAACAACTCTGCGAGCTACCTCGGCAACTTCGGTAACCAGTCCGACAGCTTCAAGTACTGGAACGCTGGCGTGACGTTCGTCAAAGACAAATGGTCACTCGATCTGCGCTATTGGGATACCGATCTGTCGCATAATCCGGGTGGGTCGGCGTTCTGCACCGGATCGACGTTCCAGTGCGATCAGCGCTTCCTCGGCACAATCAAGTACACCTACTGATCTAGCTTGCTGAGATGTTGCACTAAGCGGCCAACTTGCACACGATCATCTGAAAAAAGCCGCCTCGCAAACATTTGCGCGGCGGCTTTCTTTATTTTGGTCCTCGCATGCCTATATCAAGCGTACATCCGGGACACGAGGTGATGCCTGCGAAGATTACTTCTTCACTTCGAAGACGTTTTTCTCACAAGCTGCCATATATTCGGCCGACGTCATGCGATCCGCGTTCGCCGTTGACGCGCCGGAAGCGCGCAAAGCATCCATTTGTGATTTGGCGGCGTCGCCCGTGATATAGCCTTGGCTGTTCGTATCCAGTTTATTGAACTGGCTCAAGCAAGCGGCTTTGTCGGCGGCAAATGACGGAAGCGTCGACGCCCCGAGCACGGCGGCAAAGGCAACGGTCGTGAAGAGAGCTTTCATGTCGTAACTCCATTGGTGAACGAGACTGAAGATGCAAAAAGTCTATTGTTAGTGTTGTTTACAGAACAGTTTGAGAATTGAATGGTTCCGTACAACATGCAGTCCATCAGGCGTTCGGTCGATGGTTCACGTCGACGAGGCGCCTGAGGTAGGGCTGCGGGATAAAGGTGCTGCGGTATGGTTACGGTTTACGATCGGACAGCAGGCGCAAGCTCGGGCGCCGCTCGGCATCCTGAAAAGGCAGCCCGGCCAGATACGCCGCTGCTGAAGAAGCCGGAGTGGATCCGCGTCAAGATGCCGGGATCGCCGGTCTATACTGAAACACGCGAGATTGTGAAGGCGCACGGCCTGGTGACGGTGTGCGAAGAGGCGCGGTGTCCCAACATCGGCGAGTGCTGGTCGCAAAAGCACGCCACCATGATGATCATGGGCGACACCTGCACGCGCGCATGTGCATTCTGCAACGTCGCCACCGGCCTGCCGAAGGCGCTGGATGCCGGCGAACCCGGCCGCGTCGCCGATGCGGTCGCCAAGCTGGGTCTCAAGCACGTGGTCATCACGTCGGTCGATCGCGATGACCTCGCCGATGGCGGCGCACGTCATTTCGCCGACACCATCACGGCCATCAGGCGCGCGACACCGGCGACGACCATCGAAGTGCTGACACCGGATTTTCTGCGCAAGCCGGGTGCGCTCGAAATCGTCGTGGACGCGAAGCCGGACGTGTTCAATCACAATCTGGAAACCGTAGCGGGGCTCTATCTCAAGATCCGCCCCGGCGCGCGCTATTTCCATTCGCTGCGGCTGTTGCAGCGGGTAAAGGAACTCGATCCGACGATGTTCACGAAGTCCGGCATCATGGTCGGCCTGGGTGAAGGGCGCGACGAGGTGTTGCAGCTCATGGATGACCTGCGCTCGGCCAACGTCGACTTCATGACGATCGGCCAGTACCTGCAACCCACACGCAAGCACGCCGAAGTGAAGGCGTTCGTCACCCCTGCCGAATTCGAGAGCTTCGCACGGATTGCCAAAACCAAAGGTTTCTTGCTGGTGTCAGCGACTCCGTTGACGCGGTCGAGCCATCACGCGGGCGAAGACTTTGCAAAGTTGCAGGCCGCGCGCAATTCGGCTCAGCGCGCCGCGTCGTAAAGATCGAACGCCAGATCGAGCGAGTCTAGAAACTGCGCGATCATGTCCAGCAGCGTGCCCAGATGGATCGCCGCCGCGAGCAGGTAACCATCGGTTACCTGCACCGACACGCATGAGCCGAGTGAAGCTGCGTCGGCGTCGATCAGCGCGCGCGACTTGAGAAAGGCGAGCACGTCGGGCCCCGTCGCAAGCGCCAGCTCCGAGATGTCGCCGAGGCCACCGCTGGTCGCCGCATCCGTCAGCGGCGCGGTGCCGCCGACGAACAAACCGATCAGCGGCGTAAAACGCGGGTGCACGTCGCGCACGTCGGCGGCGCGGGCGCGGGCCTGCAACAGGCGCGCGGTCATCGCAAGTTCCAGCGCACGCAAGTGGCGGGCGAAATCCGAAATCTGCTGGTGTCTGCGCGCGAGCGCGGCGTTGGCATCTCCGGCCATCAGCGGCTTGAGCACCAAGTTCGAACCCAACAAGTCCTCGCCCATCGCCAGCGTCGCGTCGAGTTGATCGGCAAGGCGGTAGATGTTGGAGAGATCGGTTGGGTGTGCCGGCGTGGCTGTGACTGTGGCTGTCATCGCGTGCGTCCTCGACCAGGATCGCGTGCCGCGAGAAGGGCTATCGCCCTTCGACCCATTCTTGCCGAAAGCGCGCTTTCAGCACGACGGGTGACCCCTCCAATTTCCCTCTTTTGCTCGTAAAAGACGGGTGGTCCGGCGGGTGTCCCGCCGGTGGGTGCACGAGGGCGAGCCCTCGTTTCGCGTCAGCGAACCTCTCAACGCATGCACTGAACGCACGTAATGTCAGCCGTCCTACGACCGTGCCGGCGGCAACGCTGCCAACACCCAGCCGAGCGCCGTATTGAGATCGCGCCCAGGTGCTGCAAGTGCAATCCCGAGCGGCGAATTGAATATCGCCAGCCAACGGTCGCGCGGATCCGATCGATTCGCAATCGTCTGCAGGCACGCGAGCACCATCGGCCCGGGGATAACCTGCTGGAGCTGAAACGTCGCAATGATTTGCGGCACCAGTTCCGTCAACGACAACCGCATCTCCAACGGCTCTTCCGGCGACCAAGCGGGGCGGGCAAGTGCGAACGGCTGCGCCAAGCCTGCACTCTGTCTGCTGTCATCGAGTTTCATCGGGCACCACATTGAAAACCTCAACCCATCGTCATGGCCGCGCCGGCGGCCATCCACGACAGGCATCAGCGATTTCTCGAAATTACTACGCGGAGAAGGTGCGCCAATCACCGCACGAGCGGCCACCAACTCGAACTACGGACGCGTGTCGTGGATGGCC
>JANLYD010000246.1:0-2306 GCA_031365465.1 Hyphomicrobiaceae bacterium | reverse complement strand
CTTTTATCTTGAAGGACAGGTGGCATTGGCTGTTCCGGGTGAAGCCGGAACCATGCAGATCTTTTCGTCTACGCAAGATCCGACGGAAGTGCAGATCATCGCCGCGCGTGTGCTCGGACTGTCGTCATCGGCCGTCATGGTCGAAACCAGACGCATGGGCGGCGCATTCGGCGGCAAAGAGAGCCAGGCCAGCCAGTGGGCGGCGCTCGCGGCTTTAGGTGCACACCACACACAGCGGCCGGTCAAACTGCGACTCGATCGCGACGACGATTTCGCAACGACCGGGAAACGTCACGATTTTCGCAGCGACTGGAACGTGGCGTTCGACGCCGCCGGACGTTTGGCCGCCTACGACGTGATGCTGAATGCGCGTTGTGGCTGCTCGGCGGACTTGTCGTCCGGTGTAGTGGATCGCGCGATGTTTCATGCCGGCAACTGTTACTACGTGCCCGATGCAAAGATCGCTTCACGCCGGCTTCGCACCGATACCGTATCGAATACTGCGTTTCGCGGCTTCGGCGGGCCGCAGGGTATTCTGGCGATCGAACGGGTCATGGACGCAATTGCGCACGCGACCGGTCTGGATGCGCTGGATGTTCGCAAGAGCAACCTGTACACAGCCGACCGCAACGTAACGCCATACGGCATGCGGGTCGACGACACCCAGACACTCCGGCGCATCGTCGACGACCTCGAACACTCCAGCGAGTATCGCAAACGCCGCGCAGCCATTGCCGCCTTCAATGCGGAGGGTGGCATGTTTCGTCGCGGGCTCGCGTTGACGCCGGTGCAGTTCGGCATATCGTTCACGCTTGCGCATATGAATCAGGCCGGCGCGCTCGTGCATGTCTACCAGGACGGATCGGTGCTGCTCAATCACGGCGGCACCGAGATGGGCCAGGGCTTGTTCGTGAAAGTGGCGCAGGTTGTGGCCGAGGAGTTCGGCGTTCCGCTCGAGGCTGTCAGGCCAACCGCAACGTCGACTGCCATCGTGCCCAATGCATCGCCGACGGCGGCGTCGGCTGGGTCGGACTTGAATGGCATGGCTGCGCGTATGGCCGCGCTGCAGATCAAGGCGCGCATCGCCGATGTTATTGCATCGCATTGGGCCGTTGCGGCCGATGCAATCGTGTTTGCAGGCGGTCACCTCGAGGCCGGCAATCGCTCGATGTCGTTTGCGGATGCAGCGGCCATGGCCCGCAAAGCGCGCGTGTCGCTGTCGGCCTCCGGCTACTACAAGACTCCGGATATCACCTGGAACCGCGACAAGCAGACCGGCAATCCGTTCTATTATTTCGCTTTCGGCGCCGCCTGCTCGGAAGTTGTGATCGATACCTCGACGGGCGAGATGCGGGTCGAGCGCGTCGACATCCTGCACGATGTCGGCCAGTCGTTGAATCCCGCGATCGACATCGGCCAGATCGAGGGCGGGTTCGTGCAGGGCATGGGCTGGCTGACGACGGAAGAATTGGTGTTCGACGACAAGGGCCGATTGTCGACGCATGCGCCCTCGACCTACAAGATTCCGGTGGCGTCCGACGTGCCGCGCGATTTTCGGGTGGCGCTGACGAACCGCCCCAACAGTGTGGCGACGATCTATCGCTCGAAAGGAGTCGGCGAGCCGCCGCTGGTGCTGGCGATCAGCGTCTACTCGGCAATCCTCGACGCGCTGTCGTCGCTCGCGCCAGGGGTGCAGGTGCCGCTCGATACGCCCGCCACACCAGAGCGGATATTGATGGCGGCCGAAGCGTTACGGTCGGCGTCGGCAGCAAACCACGGTCGGGTCGCGCAAATATCCTGAAGCCTGCAGGTGGCGAAATGATCAGAGTTTTGCGGATGCAGTCGTGCCGGGTACGCCAATCGAAGCGGCGGTACCGCCGAGCGGATCGCGGGCCGGCATTTGGCCTGCGGCCTCGAGCACCGGGTACGCCGCAGTGCAGATATGAGAATGCACGCGTTTCAGGTCGCGCAGGATATCGAGATGCAGTGAAGTTGTTTCCAGGGATTGCGGCCGGCCTTCGCGCAGGCGCTCCAGATGACGCTCGCCAGCGCTGAGTTCGGCCATGCGCAATTTGGCTTTCTCACCTAGCAACTTATGCGCGTCGCGGACGTCACCGGACATGAACACGCCAAGCGCAAGCCGCAGGCTTTCGAGAATGCGCTTGTGGAATTCGGCCAATTCATTGGCGCCGTCGGTGGAAAATTGCAGGCGGCGCTTGATTTTCTTGGTGGCCAGTTCAGCCAAATTTTTGTCGATGATATCGCCCATGTGTTCGAGGTTGATGGTGAACGAGATGATTTCCATC
>JANLYD010000174.1:0-9738 GCA_031365465.1 Hyphomicrobiaceae bacterium | reverse complement strand
CGCGCTTCGTCGAGCGCCACGCGTTCCGCCTGCTTGCGGTCGAACTCTGGATCGCCGGGACCCGGCTTGGCTTTGAATTTTTCGAGAGCGGCCTGACGCGCCTTCACGGCTGCGGATTGGCGATCGTTGAAATCAGGTTGTTTGAATGCGCTCATGCGTCTCAAGAGTCTCCGGCGGGCCAAACGGGGTAGGAAAGGCAATTACACTGCCTTCAGGTCGTACCAGATGCGACAATTGTCAAGATGACATGTTGCAATGGTGTGCCAAGCAAGGGCCAGGGAGGCGAATTGCTGTGGATGCAAGTTCAATTCAGGACGCTGCTCGGGGACAGGCACCTCGCCGCTGTCCCCTTCCCTTCTCCCCGCCTGCGGAGAGAAGGGAAAAACACCTATTGCCACACCGGCCTGCACCGTGTGGGTTTACCAGTTTCGGTTCGCATCTACCCCTCGAAGGTGGGGCGGGACGTGATACCGGGTGATCAGAGGTGATGCTTGGCATCACGTCCCGTTTTGCCGCCGGGGACCTGCTCGAAAAATGCCTGCGTGGTGTTGATCAAACATCTACAGGGGTTCGAGGTTGCAGCCTCGTTCGAGCGTGGTGCGAAGCGTGATTGGCACCATCCTATCCGGCCTTACATTCAGGCGGTCGTCTCGGATCTCAGTATGTGGATTTCAGCCTGGCACCTCGACCTTCGACGCAGCGCTTTGCCGCCATTGCCGTTATACGCTGCTTGCCACGATGCCTAAATCGCAGCGCCGTCTGACCGGCTCCCGGCCGGGGCCGGAGAACGCTCACGAGCCACCCCCGTTGACCATGGGATGCAATAACGCATAGCACAACCGGTGTGAGTTTGCACGTGTAAGCTGCTGAATACACTCATTTTTATCGCGTTAAGGTTAACCTCTGCGGCAGCGCCGACCGCCCTCGGCGCCTCGTCATTTTCGCCCGCTCCCCAGTCCGCCCACCGTCTTCCCGGAATTTGGACAGCCTCGGCTGGCCAAATATCCGGGACCTCACACGGACATGTCTGCGCTCGAAGCTTACTCCGCGCGACCCTTCACCGAGGAAGTTCCCGGATATTTGCTCGCGCAAAAAGCGCTTCTCAAATTCCGGGATGACGACTGGGGCGGAACCGGGAGTGCTACACTCCCCCATACCCTGCGCCCGTTACTCCGCCGCTTGCTTGTGGCCGGCGGTGAACTGGTCGATGCGCGCTTCGATGACGGGACGGAAGTTGCGCAGCAAGCCTTGCACCGGCCACGCCGCCGCCTCGCCAAGCGCGCAGATGGTATGGCCCTCGATCTGCTTGGTGACGTCGAACAGCAGGTCGATTTCCGACTTCGACGCGTGTCCCGACTCCATGCGGCTGAGGATGCGCCACAGCCAGCCGGTGCCTTCCCGGCACGGCGTGCATTGCCCGCAACTTTCGTGCTTGTAGAAATACGCCAAGCGCCGGATCGCCGCGATGATGTCGGTGGATTTGTCCATCACGATGATGGCGGCCGTGCCCATGCCGCTTTTCAGCTTCGACAGCGTGTCGAAATCCATGGTCAGCGTCTGGCAGTCGGCTTCGTTGATCATCGGCATCGACGACCCGCCGGGAATGACGGCGAGCAGATTGGCCCAACCGCCGCGCACGCCGCCCGCGTGCTTTTCCAACAATTCCTTGAGCGGGATGCCCATCTCTTCTTCGACGACGCAGGGACGCGCGACGTGACCGGAAATCTGGAACAGCTTGGTGCCGGTGTTGCCGGGTTTGCCGAGCGCCGAGAACCAACCCGCACCACGGCGCAGAATTTCACCCGCAACCGCGATGCTCTCGACGTTGTTGACCGTCGTCGGTGCGCCATACAGCCCGACGTTGGCCGGGAACGGCGGCTTCATGCGCGGCTGGCCTTTCTTGCCTTCCAGGCTTTCCAGCATCGCGGTTTCTTCGCCGCAGATATAGGCGCCGGCACCGTGGTGCACGACGATGTCGAAATCCCAACCGCTGGAATTGTCCTTGCCGATCAGCTTGGCTGCATACGCTTCGTCGACTGCACGCTGCAACGCCTGCCGTTCACGGATGAACTCGCCGCGCACGTAGATGAAGCAGGTGTGAGCCTTCATGGCGAACGAGGCCAACAGCGCGCCCTCGACCAGCAGGTGCGGGTCGTGGCGCATGATCTCGCGGTCTTTGCACGAGCCGGGTTCGCTCTCGTCGGCGTTGATGACGAGATAGCTGGGCCGGGCGTCCGCCTTCGGCATGAAGCTCCACTTGAGGCCGGTCGGGAAGCCCGCGCCGCCGCGTCCGCGCAATCCGGATGCCTTTATTTCGTTGACGATCCAGTCTGGCCCGCGCTTGATGAACGCCGCTGTGCCATCCCAGGCACCGCGCTTCTGCGCGCCCTTCAGCGAGACGTCGTGGACGCCGTAGATGTTGCGGAAAATGCGGTCGCGATCGTGCAGTGCCATGAGGACGTCCAAGAGCGGCGGAGAGAGCGGCGGCGGAAGATTTCCGGGTTGGTTAGCACGGCGCGATGATCGAGGCGAGAGGGCGCGCGCGCAGGAGCCTCGGCCAATCACGACGGACCATGTGAGTTGAATTCGGTATGATCCTCGGCCTCGGCAACGACATCATCGACATCCGGCGGATCGAGCGCTCGCTGGAGCGCTATGGCGATCGCTTCGTGCAGCGCATCTTCACCGCCGCCGAGCAGTCGCGGTCCGAGCGGCGCAGCGATGGGCGCCACCAGCCCCGCGCGGCCTCCTATGCCAAGCGCTTTGCGGCCAAGGAGGCGTGCGCCAAGGCGCTCGGCACGGGGCTGCGGCGTGGCGTGTTCTGGCGCGACATGGGCGTCGTCAACCTACCGTCGGGGCAGCCCACGCTGCGGTTGAGCGGCGGCGCGTTGGCGCGTTTGCAGGCGATAATTCCTAACGGCATGTCGCCCGTGATCCACGTAACCATGACCGACGATTATCCCTGGGCACAGGCCATCGTCATCATATCCGCCGTCCCCGGCATCAGCCCGATCGAAACCGGTGCATGAGAAGTGACCGCATACGCAGTTGAATGCGGTGCCAACATTGCGGCCCGGCCATTGCCGGGCTATACGCTTGCGGAAATAGCGGGCGGCCCCCACCTCGCTTCGAGTTGTGTCGTTGTCTTTTTGCAGATTCTGCGCCCGCCCGCCGCTCTCCTCGAGTCCGCGTCAGCCCCGGTGCCGAGGAGTAGGTTATGAGCCTTAATCTGGGATCGAGAGCCAAGGCGGCCGTCACTGGCGCAAGGTCGCGTCGCGCCGATACGCCACCCGCCGAAGACAACGGCTGGGGCGAAACCGCGCGTATTGTCGTGCACGCGCTGCTGATCGCGTTCGTGGTCCGCGTCTTTCTGTTTCAGCCCTTCAACATTCCGTCCGGCTCCATGAAGGCGACGTTGCTGGTCGGCGATTTCCTGTTCGTGTCCAAGCTGTCCTACGGCTACAGCACCTACACCTTCCCCGAAACCCTCGACATCCCCCTGATCCGCGTCTCGATCCCCTTGCGCCCCAAGCATCTGTTCAACGGCCGCTTTTTCGGCAGCGAACCAAAGCGTGGCGACGTGGCCGTGTTCAAACTGCCGCGCGACAATTCCACGGACTTCATCAAGCGCGTGATCGGCCTGCCCGGCGACGAGATCGAGACCAAACACGGCGTCCTCTTCATCAACGGCAAGGAAATCCCGAAGAAGCCGATCGCGCCTTTCGTGGCGGTCGACGAAGATGGCGTCACGCGCGCCTCGCCGCGTTTCGAGGAAACGCTGCCGAACGGCGTCAAGTACACCGTGCTCGACAACATCGACGAGGGCCAGGGCGACAACAAGGGGCCCTACAAAGTGCCCGCCGGACACTATTTCATGATGGGCGACAACCGCGACAACTCCCAGGACAGCCGGTTTTCGCAAGTCGGCTTCGTGCCGTACGAAAATTTCGTGGGGCGTGCCGATCTGATCTTCTTCTCGGCCGCCATCGACGAGCCCGGCAACTGCCGCGTTCTTGCCCCCTGGACATGGCCCGGCTGCGTCCGTTGGCGCCGCATCGTCTCGATTGTGCGGTAACGCGCGTGTCAACCCAGCGGCGTCCTAAAGGCTTCGAAGCCAAGCTCGGATATCAGTTTACCGACCGCGCGCTGCTGAAGCGCGCGTTGACGCATTCCAGCGTGCGCACGGCCGCCAAGAAAATCGGTGATCACGACAATGAACGGCTGGAGTTTCTCGGCGATCGCGTTCTGGGCCTGTCGGTTGCCGAACTGCTGACGGAATCGTTTCCCGGTGCGACCGAAGGCGATCTCGCCCGCATCTTCAATCACCTCGTGCGGGGAGAAACCTGCGCCGAGGTTGCCCGCTCGATCGCCCTCGGCGAACAGCTTCTGTTGTCCGACAGCGAAGCGGGCAGCGGCGGCCGTGAGAAGGTGACCATTCTCGCCGACGCCTGCGAGGCGGTTCTTGCCGCTGTGTTCCTCGAGGGTGGCTTCGAGGCGGCCCGGCGGGTCGTCCGGCTGCACTGGAGTAAGCGGCTGGCAACGTTGCCCGACGAACCGGTCGACGCCAAAAGCGCGCTGCAGGAGTGGGCGCAGGGGCAAGGCTTCGATCTGCCGAAATACAAGGAACTGAGCCGCGAAGGCCCCGATCACGCCCCCTATTTCACCACCGAGGTGCGGGTCGGCGGCCGCAAGGCGCCCTTGGCCCGCTTCGCGCACGGCACCGGCGCCAGCAAGCGCGCGGCGGAACAATCTGCGGCGACTGCCCTGTTGATCAAAGAAGGTGTATGGAAGGCTGGTGCTTAGCGCAGGCTTGTCGGCACGGTAACGATCGCCCGCTCCCCTTGTTTGCGCGGCGACGATTTTTGGAAATCACCACAGATGCCCGACGAAACCAAGAAAGCCGGCCCGCGCACCAACCCGGCGACCGGACCGAAGCGTGCTGCCGCCACGCCGCGCGCGCCGCACGGTGGCAAATCACCGTCGGGCGGCAAGCCACAAGGCAAATCGCGCGCAGCGCAGGCGGGCGCTGCCGGCGCTAACAAGCAGCAGCACGCACCGCCAGCACGCAAAACGGGCATGAAAGGCCCCAACCTCGACGTCAAAACGCTGGCGGAGGATCACGCAGCGGTAACCCGGCAGGCCGATCCCGACAAGCAGCGCTTCGGCTTCGTCGCCATCATCGGCGCGACCAACGCCGGCAAGTCCACGTTGGTCAATCAGCTGGTCGGCACCAAGGTCACCATCGTCAGCCACAAAGTGCAGACCACGCGCATGCCCATCCGCGGCATCGCCATCGAAGGCGCCAGCCAGTTGGTGTTCGTCGACACGCCCGGCATCTTCAAGCCGCGCCGCCGCCTCGATCGCGCGATGGTCAAGGCGGCCTGGGGCGGCGCGGGCGAAGCCGACATCGTCGTGATGCTGTTCGATGCGCAACGCGGCGTCGATGACGAGACGCGCGAGATGGTCAAGCGTTTGGCCGATGTCGGCGCGCCCACCTGCCTAGCATTGAACAAGGTCGACGCCATCGACAAGGCCCGCCTGCTCAACATCGCGCAGGAATTGAACGCCCACGCCAAGTTCCTCGCCACCTTCATGATATCGGCGTTGAAAGGCTCAGGCGTCGACGACCTGAAGCGCTATCTCGCCAACGCCGTGCCCAAGGGCCAATGGCACTACCCCGCCGACGACGTGACGGACGCGCCCATGCGCATTCTCGCCTCCGAAATCACCCGCGAAAAAATCTACGCGCGACTGCACGAGGAACTGCCCTACGCGACGACGGTTGAGACGACGTCGTGGAAAGAAATGGGCAAGCGCGGCGTTCGCATCGAACAGACCATTTTCGTCGAACGCGACAGCCAGAAAAGCATCGTGCTGGGCGAAGGCGGTCGCGCAATCAAAAAAATCTCCACCGAGGCGCGCGAAGAATTGACCGAGATCGTCGGCCGTCCCGTGCACCTGTTCTTGTTCGTCAAGGTGCGCGAAGGCTGGGAGCACGATCCCGAGCGCTATCGCGAGATGGGTCTCGAATATCCGACGGAGTAGACGCTATGGGCGGCAGGCATCCCGGTTCGATCCCACGCGGCGCGGCAGCGCTGAGTGTCGGCATGCTGAGTGTCGCTGTCGTGCAGGGTGTCGTCATCATGTCGATGCAGCCGGCCCGGGCTGCCACCCGCGTCTGCCGTGATATCGTCGCCGCATCCGCCGAAGACAAAACGTCGGAGATCGCCGCGCGCCAGAAGGCGATGTCCAGTTGGACGCTCGCCGCGGGCACCCTGGGACCAGCGTTTGCGCTGTGGCGCAACGCGACCGAGAAAAGCCTGTCGTGCTTGAAGCTGCAGGACGGCACGCATCGGTGCCAGGCCTATGGTCGCCCGTGCGGCATCTCGCAAGTTCCGGGCGGTCAGCCGCTCGGCGTGCCACCGCCTGTGCCCGCCAAGCCGAAGGCGAAGGGAATCGACGCGTGACCATCGCCAGCCTGAACTTCGATTGTGATCGCCATGCAGTGGTTGGATGAAGGCGTCATTCTCAGTGTGCGCCCGCACGCCGAAACCTCCGCCGTCGTCGAAATATTGACGCGCCGCCACGGCCGTCACCTCGGCTTGGTCCACGGCGGCCGGTCGCGCAAGGCGCGGCCCGTGTTGCAGATGGGCAATCACGTCGAAGCCACTTGGAAGGCGCGGCTGTCCGACCAGCTTGGCGTCATGACGGTTGAGCCGCAGCGCAGCTACGGCGTCGAGGCGATGGACGATCCCGCCGCGCTGACAGCCGTCATGTCGATCTGCAACCTCGCGCGCGCCTTGCCCGAGCGCGATCCCCATCCCAACCTCTACGAAGTGACGCTGTTCGTGCTGGGATTTCTCGACGATGCCACCGCGTGGCCGGCGCTCTATGTGCGCTGGGAGCTGGCATTGTTGCAGGAGATGGGCTTCGGCCTCGATCTCACGCGTTGTGCCGCCACCGGCGCCACCACCGATCTGGTGCACGTCTCGCCGAAGTCCGGACGCGCCGTGTCGCTGACCGCCGGCGAGCCCTACAAGGATCGTTTACTGCCCTTGCCCGCTTTTCTCCGCGGCCAGACCGGCAACGGTGTGCGGGTGGACGACATACTCGCAGGCCTCGATCTGACCGGACATTTCCTCGCGACCCGCCTCTATGGCCCCCGCGACCAACCCGTCCCCGAACCCCGCCAACGCCTCCGCGCACTCCTCACCAAGCAAACCTGACTCCGCTCCCCGTCTGCAATGCGCCAGCCTATCCCACTGCTTTCAGCCTGGCCTTCTATCGTCATCCCGGCGCAGGCCGGGACCCACGATAAGGCGCAGATTGGCTCGAACGGTCAGCTCGGCTGAGAAAGTCGACGATGGCGTGCGTTTTCAGTGTCTCGGCTTCCAGATGATTGTCGTGGGTCCCGGCCTTCGCCGGGATGACGGGAATTTAGAGCGATGTGCTTTAAACCGGACAGCCGTGGGCTTGTCCCGAGGCCCCAGGGTCCAGCGTGCGCTCGGTCTTTCGGTTGCGGCGACGATTTCTATCCTCGCTCAGGACTTTCCGCTCTGATCTGCCGCCGATGCCGCATCTTCAGCGACTTTTTCGAGCAGACACTCCAGCCGCCACACAACGCCGTCCCGATCGTAATCGAGCGAGACCACCGCATCGAGAGCCATCTTCGGTTGCCTGCAGACGACCATCCAGCCAAAACCGCGTTTATCGGGCTGCTCAACTGGCGGCCCACCTCGCTCGTGCCACTGAAATGCAAATGGGTGTGGTGCGTCGGCGCCGATAGTCCATGTGATGTGGACTTCGCCGGTGTCGTTCGACAGCGCTCCATATTTTCCTGCGTTGGTGGCCAACTCATGAATGGCCATGCCGATCGTTTGAGCCGAGGAAGCCGTCATGCCGAAATCGGGACCATCGAACGTGATGCGTACTTGCTCGTGCGAACCCTTGAAGTGGCCCAGCTGCGAACCGAGCAGCTCCTTGAGCGGAATGCTTTTCCACCCGTTGCGAACCAACACGTCGTGACTGGCCGCCAGCGCTCGGATGCGTTCCTCGAACCGGACAACGAAATCCTTGGGCTCTCTCGAGGCCGTGTGCTGCGCAATACTCTGCACCAACGCCAGGATGTTCTTCGAGCGATGATCGACTTCCAGCATCAACATCCGCACATGCTCTTCCTGGCGCTGACGTTCAGTCAGATCGTAGAAATGGCACACGACGCCGGGGCGGCCGTCCGGCAACAGCACGCGCTCGATCTTCCAGTCGTAGGCTTCGACTTCCTCGATGTCCTGCCGTTGATGGACCAGTCGAGGAGAGTGATAAGCCTCTCCTGTTTCAAGCGTATGCCTGAACCGGGCGATGAATCCGCTCGCCAACGGCTCCGGCCACACCGTGCGCAGAACGTCTTCGAAGTTGCGACCGATCAGCGGCCGCACATTCTTGAATACCTTTTGCGCGCCGTCGCTGACCTTCGACAGCCGGAAGTCAGCGTCGACAGTGTAAATGCCGAACGGTGAGTGGGTGACCAGATGACGAAAGCTGTCATGCGATGCGACCAGTTCCCTGTCTCTGAGGGCCAGGGCCTGAGAAGCTGTGCTCATGGCATGATTGATGGCCACTGCCTCCGTGACGAACCCTTGGCGTTCGACGACCGGCTCGCCCGCGCCGAGCATCCGTGCATCGCCGACAAGATCTGTCATGGCTTGCCTCAACTTGAGCCAGAGAGCCAAGCCGATCAGAAAGCTCAATAAAACCGAGAGTAGTCCAAGCGCAACCAATTTGGAGATTGCAGCTCGCACCGGTCGATCCAGCGCCGCGACTGGCCGACCGATGCCGACCGTCCAGCCATCGCGGGTGCGTTCGTAGGCTGTCAGGGTGCGGATGCCTTCGAGCGTCGCCCCCTCGTACACGCCACTGCTCGCGCGAGCGATCGCGTTGCTCCAAGCCGGGGCAATCGCCGTGCCGACACGCGTCTCGTGGCCCGGCACGCGAGCGACGAAATTCAGATTGCCGTCGACGATGCCGACGACGGCATCGGCTTCGAATTTAGTGTCGATGATCGTCCTGAAGCGCTCAGGACTGATACCTATGACGATTGAGTACCAAGGCATGCCGTCCTTGAAGACCGGATATTCGACAAAGGCACTTTGTCGCCCTGTAATGTTTCCCGTAACCAGGTTTGAAAGCTGCGGCTCCCGCGTCTGCCATGCTCGCTCCATCACGTCCCGGGCGCCGCGCGGCGGTTGCGGTTGGCGCACATCGACGATGGTGGACTGCAACAACGCTCCGGAGGGATCGAATATGCTGAGCCAAGTTCCCGGTAAAGGAGACAATGCCTGCGTGACTTGCGCGCGGAAGACGTCTGGATTGCTGAGATTGATGGATTGCAGTGCCGCAACCGACGAGCTGACGGCCAAGTGAGCATTGATCTCGTTGTCGACGATAGCCGCCAAAAGACGCGTGTTGTTGACAAGTGATTGCCGTGCCGAATCTCGCGCATTGCCAGCCAACTGCGCCAGCAGATAAATGCCGAGCCACAGCAGCGGCGCAGCCACGAGAATGACGCCACCAGCGAGCAGCGTACCGAGGGTGACTCGCGGGGCGTTTCGCAGCCCCATCGATCGTTGCAAGCGACTGTGGAACTCTGAACCAATCATGCTCGCAAACTTAGGCCGAACCCTTTCGATGAGTCATGTCATCGAATTCGGTCCGTGCCGCGACAGCCTACTGATAGTATGG
>JANLYD010000145.1:0-20241 GCA_031365465.1 Hyphomicrobiaceae bacterium | reverse complement strand
GCGCGCGGGCGATTGGGCGACCAAGGGTGATTACCGGTTGACGCCGGGGTCTTTGCGCGATCGTACGCTCGGCATGGTCGGCATGGGACGGATCGGACAAGCAATCGCCAAGCGCGCAGCGGCTTTCGGGGTGCCAGTCGTCTATTTCAGCCGCAGCAAAAAAGCCGACGTCGCGTTTCCCTACTATTCGAACCTGATCGACATGGCAAAAGCGGTCGATACGCTGATGGTAATCACACCCGGTGGTCCCGAGACCAAGAACATGATCAACGCCGATGTGCTGGCCGCCCTCGGCTCGCGCGGCATTCTCATCAACGTGGCGCGCGGCACGGTCGTCGACGAGCCAGCGCTCATGGCCGCGTTGCGGCAAGGCACGATCCAAGCGGCTGGTCTCGACGTGTTCTGGAACGAGCCGAAGATCAATCCCGAATGGCTGTCCGTCCCGAACGTAACGCTGTTGCCGCATGTCGGCTCGGCGTCGGTGCATACGCGGAACGGCATGGGGCAGCTTACGGTGGACAACCTCGTGGCGTTTGCCAAAGGCACCCCGCCAAAGACCCCCGTTGCGGAGACACCGTTCAAAGCATGGTGAGACTGCTGCGCACGACCGCCGCCCGCCCCCGCGACAAGTCCGCCGGGCGGGTTGCCAAGCATATACTCGACCGGGCACAGTTAACCATTGGGATGCAACGATAGCAGGAGATATCTCATGCAATCTTCGAAATTGCTCGTGGCTGCGAGCGTACTGACTGCCATCCTGTCCGCATCTGCGGCCGAGGCGGCAAAATCTGATGCGACGACTGTCGTCACCAAGCGCGACGGCCGCACCTACGTTTCCGCACCGGGGACACGGGTTGCGGTGGTGCCAAAGGGGACGAAAGTGCGGGTTGAGGCTCCCTACACCAACGTGAAAGTCGACACTGCAGCCGGTCACGTGCGTATTCGCGTGCCCTACTACAGCGGCAATATTTACTGGTAAGAGAGGGGATGGAAGCCGGAAAACGTCCGCTAACGTACGATAATTTCCGGCTTTCCCCTATTGTTTTCGATTTTTAACACGTTTCAACGTGCAGTATTCTTGCGTCGACGTAAGCTGATCATTATCAGTTTAGGTTCAGGTCAACGGCGTAGGTATTTTATTGTTTATCGTTGAGGCGAGTATGGGACTGTTTTCGAAATCCCACATCGTAGATTCATCTGAAGCGTCACAAACATCAAGTCCATCATTATGGACACGCTTGGTGCGGGCCGTCGTTGCGCGCTTGTTCGGCGACGTCATCGACGACCAGCAGTCAGTCGAAGAACGCGAGCGCGCGATATTCGACAAATACAATACATAAGGTTGTATTTTTTGTTATTATCATCTACAGTTGCGTTGAGTAGCGTCAATTCAACTGGGGATGAGCAAGATGCGCTCTCAATTACCGTTTTCCGACGCTCACACACTCCGTCAGCTTGAGCCTGTGTCACCGGCCCGGCCTAGATTGTTGCGCATACGCGGGCATTTCCGCAGCATTGGCCGCTTCCTGTCGCTCGACGACGATGAAAGCAAGCCTCAGTTGTCCGAGACTGAAAAGGACAGGGCGTTCTGGAATCGCCAATGGTGATTGGTGCCTGGACGTTCAATCTCCGACCGGCACCTTGCCCAACGCCTGCAAAATGCGTTCGGGTGTAAAGGGTTGGGCGAGGACTTGCGCTCGCAGTGGCCGCAAAGCGTCGTTGATGGCATTCATGATCGCTGCCGGCGCACCTGCCGTGCCTGCTTCACCTGCACCCTTCGCACCCAACAGACCTTCCCTGGTTGGCGTCTCGATGTGACCGACGTCGATATCGGGCATCTCGGCGGCCATCGGCACGAGATAATCGGCCATCGTGCCGACGAGCAGTTGACCCTCGGGCGAATAGGCGCAGTGCTCGTACAGCGCGCCACCGATGCCTTGCACCACGCCGCCGCGCACCTGCTCATCGACCAACTGCGGGTTGATGATGCGGCCGCAATCCTCGACCACCCAATGCTTGAGTAGTTTCACGAAGCCGGTATCGACATCGACTTCCAGCCAGGACGCCTGGATGCCGTTGGTGAACGCGAACGGATACTGCTTGGTGATGAAATGGCGGGTCTGCATGAGTTCGCGTGGCAGATCGGGGGGTAGCGTGTCGCCACGGAAGTAGACGATGCGCGTGAGTTCCGACAATGGCATCCGGGTGATGCCACCGGCGCGGTCGACGATGTTGCCGTTGACGATGTCGAGCGTCTCGGCGTGGACTTGGAGCATGGCGGACGCCACGCGCAGGGCGGCGTCGCGGGTTGCCAGCCCCGCTTGCAGGGCCGCTTCACCGCCGATGCCGGCGCCACGACAGGCCCAGGTGCCACCGCCGTAGGGTGTGGTCATTGTATCGCCGGTGACGACGCGCACGGTGTCGACCGGGACGCCGATGGCTTCGGCGACGATCTGCCGGATGATGCCCTCGGTGCCCTGGCCCTGCTCGGTGACGCCGGTTGCCGCCACGACGGAGCCATCCGGGTCGATGCGCACGGTGCAGCCGTCCTGGGCCGAGATGCGCGCGCCACCGATGCCGTACATGAACGGACTCGGATTGGTCAGTTCGATGAAGGCCGCAAAGCCGATGCCGCGATATATGCGCTGCTGGCGTTGCGCCTCCTGGTCGGCGCGCAGGCTGGGATAGTCGACCATCTCCATCAATTTGCCGAGTGAGGCCACGTGGCTCAAGCCCTCGAACTTCATGCCGGCGGGCGAAGTGCGCGGATAGGTGTTGTCGCGCATCAGATTTTTCAGGCGGAAGGTGATGGGGTCCATGCCCAGCGCTTCGGCCGCGAGATCGACCAGGCCTTCGGTGACCGTCGTCGCGATGGGGTGACCGACGGCGCGATACTGGCAGGTAGGCGTTTTGTTCTGCAGGACCACGCTCGTCTTGGCGCGATAGTTGGCGAAATCGTAGGGACCGCCGATCAGGTTCACGACCTGATTGCCTTCGACGGCGCTGGTACGTGGATAGACGGAGTAGGGCCCGATGCCCGTCAGGTCATCGACGTCGATAGCGGTGATACGGCCATCGGCGTCGACAGCCATCTTGCCGTGAATGCGATGGTCGCGGGCGTGGATGTCGGAGCCGAAACTTTCGAGCCGGTCAGCGATGAACTTGACGGGCCGGCCCATCAGTTTGGCGATGGCGACGGTTGCGACCTCGTCGGGGTAGACGTGCACTTTGATGCCGTAACTGCCGCCAACGTCGACGCAGATCACGCGCACGTCGCCTTCCGCCATGCGGAGATGTTTGGCGAAGATGCCCTGCATCATGTGCGGGGCTTGCGTGGAATGGTGCACGACCAGCTTGCCGGAGGCCTTGTTGTAGTCGGCGAGAATGGAACGCGGTTCGAGCGTGACGCCGGTGTGGCGGCCGGTGTGGAACGTCGCCTCGACGATCTTGTGGGCGTTCTTGAACGCCGCCGTCACGTCACCACTCTCGTTGGTGCGCTGAAAGCAGAGATTGTCGCCGAGTTCCGGATGGATCAGTGGCGTCGCGGGCGCGAGCGCCGTTTCCATATCGGCGACGGCGGGCAGCGGCTCATAGTCGATGAGGATTTTACCTGCGGCGTCTTCTGCGAGCGCGCGGGTTTCGGCGACGACGGCGACGACAGCCTCGCCGTGCCAGGTGGCGCGCTCGAGCGGGAGCGGATACTGGGGCGCGCTCTTCATGCCTGCCAAGTGCACGAGGACTGCGACCCACGGATCGCAAATGGCTGCCAGATCCTTGCCGGTGAAGACCCGCAGCACGCCCGCAATTTTCAGCGCTTCGGTGGCGTCGATCGTGCCGATACGAGCATGCGCGTGCGGGCTGCGGACGAATACCGCATGCAGCATCCGTGGCAGCACGATGTCGTCGACGTATTGTCCGCGGCCTTCGACGAGCTTGGGTAGGTTCGGACGCGGCACCGATTTGCCGATGTAGGAATTGGGCCGGTCGATGCTCGTGGGATCGATGATCTGGGTCATGCGGCGGGACCGTTCTTGCGGCGCTGAGCGGCCGTCGTCTCGACTGCGTCGACGATCGCCTGATAACCCGTACAGCGACAGTAATTCCCCGATAGATGCTCACGGATTTTTGCGCGGCTGGGCGCGGGATCGTTCGTCAACAGATCGGCTGCCGTCAGCAACATGGCGGGCGTGCAATACCCGCACTGGGCCGCGTTGCGACTGATGAAGGCGTCCTGCAGATCGCGGATTTCGCCGCTGTCGGAGACGCCCTCGATGGTCTCGACTGTGCTGCCGTCGAGGCTGGCTGCAAGTACCAGACAGCCCCGCACGATATCGCCGTCGACACGTACGGTGCAGGCTCCGCAAACGCCGTGCTCGCAGGCGACGTGACTGCCCATCAATCCGAGATCCAATCGCAGGAAATCGATCAGGTGTTGTCGCGAGGGCACCTGACGCGCGACGCGCTCGCCGTTCACGGTGACGATGATGCTGGTGGTGTTCATGCGGACCTAAACCGAAATGGACGCGGGCGCCGTCATCATGCGCATCAGCGCACGGCGCAACACGACTTGGGCGAGATGGCGTTTGGTGGCGGGCGCGCCGTTGAGATCGCCGGGCGGGTCGAGATCGGCTGCAACTGCCGCTGCAGCGGCGTCGATGGCATCCTCTGCAAGCGCATGACCAATTAGCGACGCCTGGGCGGCCACCGCCACCACGGGTCGATCACCCAGCGCAAAATACACCAGCCGCGCATGACTGATTTTACCGGCCTCGCTTCGCACCACTGCGGCGACGCCGGCCATGGCGTAGTCGCCACTCCGGCGCGACACCTCGACGAGTGCATGCTGCTCGTTTGCTGCGGCAACAGGCACTTCAACGGCAATCAACAGTTCGTCGTCGGCGAGTGCGGTCGCATAAACCCCCTCAAAAAAGTCACGCGCTGCAATGCGACGCTCGCCGCGTGGACCGAGCGCCACCAGCGTCGCGTCGAGAGCCACGCTGCACGCCGGTAATTCTGCTGCCGGATCGGCGAACGCCAGCGATCCACCGATGGTGCCCCGATTGCGAATGGCGGCGTGGGCGATGTGCGGCACGGCTTCGGCGAGCAATGGAACCTGCGCGCGCACAATCTGAGACGCGCCGAGCGCCGCATGCGTGGTGCCGGCGCCGATGCGCACGCGACCGTCCGCGACGGTGACGCCGCGCAAATGTTCCAGCCGCGAGATGTCTATCAGCGCCGTCGGTTCCGACAGTCGAAACGCCAGGGCGGCGAGCAGACTTTGACCGCCCGCGAGCCAACGTGCGTGCTCACCGTGTTTGGCCTTCAAAGCCAGCGCATCGTCCAGACTGGTCGCGCGCTCATATACAAAATCAGGCGCCTTCATGCTGCTCCCGTTTCATGCACCATCTGGTCTCGCTGCTTGTTCATGCCCAGGCCGCGAAGCTTCGCACGGGCGCGGGGTGGCCCACAAGCAAACTCGATTGCGGGAGGATATCGAAACCGGCGGCTTTCCGGTAGGCTTGCGGCGGCGAGGAGACAACGATGATGCAAAGCGTGCCGGAAATCGCTGCCGGGCCGGACCAGCTCCGAGCCGACGTGCCAGCCGATGCGCGCGCCGTGTTGCGGATCAATCTCGAAGCGCTGCGCGCGAATTGGGCCACCATCAACCGGACGTCGGGCGCTGCCGAGTGCGCGGGGGTGATCAAGGCGGATGCCTATGGGCTGGGGCTCGAGGAGATCGCAACCGCGCTGCGCAACGAAGGCTGCAAGACGTTTTTCGTTGCCACACTGGCCGAAGCTAGACGGCTGCGCGGTATCGATCCGAGCATCGTGATCTACGTGCTGGACGGACTGCTGCCGGGGGCGGCACCCCACTATGCCGGCTATGACCTCAGGCCGTGCCTCGGCAGTCTCGACGAGATACGGGAATGGGCTGACTTCTGTAAGGTACGAGCGCAGCGCCTCAGCGCCGCCATCCATCTCGACACTGGCATCAACAGGCTGGGTTTGACGACGACCGACGTCGGAACACTAGCTGCGGCACCGGACGTTCTGCAGCAGTTTCGATGCGGTTTGGTGATGAGCCACCTTGCGTGCGCGGATGAGCCGGCGCATCCGAAGAACGCGGCGCAGCGGGAGCTGTTCGACATCATGCGCGCCAAGCTACCGCCAGCGCCGGCCAGTCTGGCCAATTCGGCCGGTACGTTCCTCGGACCGGATTACCAATACGACCTGGTGCGGCCGGGCATCGCGTTGTTCGGTGGGCGAGCGTTCGTCGGCGAAGCCAATCCGATGCAATGGGTGGTAGAGTTGCGCGCACGCATTCTGCAAGTGCGGGACGTGGCTGAGGGCGACTCGGTCGGCTACGGCGCGAGCTATCGCTGCGACCGCCCGACGAAAGTGGCGACCATCGCGTGCGGCTATGCAGACGGATTTCTGCGGGCCATTTCGCGTGTGGATCGCAGCGCGGGGGCTGTCGGATTCATCGGTGCGCATGCGGTGCCGGTGATCGGGCGCGTGTCGATGGACCTCATAACGCTGGATGTGACGGGCGTGCCCCCCACGCTCGCCAAGCGCGGCGCGTGGGTGGAGGTGCTGGGCAGTCGCACCACCATCGACGACCTCACGGACCGCGCCGGCACGATCGGCTATGAGTTGCTGACACGCCTCGGCCGCCGCGTGCACCGGGTGTATGTGGACGGGTTGTGACGGCTCCATGCTGCCGTTCGCACGGGACGACACGAGTTTCCGATGCTCGAGACGCAAGTGACGAGCGTGCTATTCGGCGGCTTGCTTGGGCGCGTAGCCGAGCGAGGCGTTGAGCTTGTCGACAAGGTCGGCGGCGGCGGCGGGGATGTTGGTGC
This sequence comes from Hyphomicrobiaceae bacterium, assembly GCA_031365465.1. Lineage (GTDB taxonomy): Bacteria > Pseudomonadota > Alphaproteobacteria > Rhizobiales > Hyphomicrobiaceae > JABFRJ01. Next base: position 13,378 of record JANLYD010000145.1, on the reverse strand, counting down.
CGGGGCCGAACACGGCTTTTGCGCCAGCGGCGAAGAGGGCCTCGTAATCGCCCGGTGGGATGACGCCGCCGACGACGACCATGATGTCGCCGCGCCCTTCTGCGGCGAGCGCCGCCTTCAACTCGGGCACCAGCGTCAGATGGCCCGCTGCCAGTGACGATGCGCCGATGATGTGCACATCGTTTTCGACGGCTTGGCGAGCGACCTCGGAAGGCGTCGAGAACAGCGGGCCGATATCGACGTCGAAGCCCAGATCGGCGAACGCGGTGGCGATTACTTTCTGCCCGCGGTCGTGGCCATCCTGGCCCATCTTGGCCACGAGAATGCGGGGTCGCCGGCCCTCGGCTTCGGCGAACGCTTCGACCATCGCGCGCACGCGATCGACCTCCTGGCTCATTTTGCTACCCTTTGCACCCGACATCGACTCCGCCCGGTAGACGCCGGACACCGACCGGATTTCGGCGCGGTGGCGGCCATAGACAGCTTCCAGCGCGTCCGACATTTCGCCGACGGTGGCTTTGGCGCGGGCCGCTTTGACGGCGAGGTCGAGCAGGTTGCCATTGCCGCGCGCGGCATCGGTCAGTGCGGCAAGCGCCGCTGTGACGGCTGACGCGTCGCGCTCGGCGCGGAGGCGTTCGAGCTTGGCGATTTGTTGCGCGCGCACGCTTTTGTTGTCGACCTTGAGCAGTTCGATCTTGGCTTCGTCGGTGACGCGGAATTTGTTGACGCCGACGATCGTCTGCCGGCCGCTGTCGATGCGCGCCTGGGTGCGGGCGGCGGCTTCCTCGATGCGGAGCTTGGGAATGCCGGCGGCGATGGCTTTGGTCATGCCGCCCAGCTTCTCGACTTCGGCAATGTGGGTCGAGGCGCGTTGGGCGAGATCGTAGGTCAGCTTTTCGACGTAGTAGCTGCCGCCCCACAAGTCTGCGGTGCGCGTGGTGCCGGTTTCCTGGCCGATGAAAAGCTGCGTATTGCGGGCGATGCGTGCCGAAAAGTCCGTCGGCAGGGCGATCGCTTCGTCGAGGGCATTGGTGTGTAGCGATTGCGTGCCGCCCTGGGTCGCTGCCAGCGCTTCGATGGAGGTGCGCGTCACGTTGTTGAAGACGTCTTGCGCAGTCAGCGACCAGCCCGACGTCTGGCAGTGCGTGCGCAGCGACAACGAGCGATCATCTTTTGGTGCGAACTCGCGCTTGACGAGGCTCGCCCACAGCACGCGGGCCGCGCGCATCTTGGCGACTTCCATGAAGAAGTTCATGCCGATCGCCCAGAAGAATGACAGGCGCGGCGCGAACACGTCGATGGGGAGGCCAGCGGCCACGCCGGCACGGGCATATTCGATGCCGTCGGCGAGCGTGTAGGCCAATTCGAGGTCTGCAGTCGCGCCGGCTTCCTGCATGTGATAGCCGGAAATCGAAATCGAGTTGAATTTCGGCATGTGCGTGGACGTATAGGCGAAAATGTCGGAGATAATCCGCATCGAAGGCGCAGGCGGATAGATGTAGGTATTGCGCACCATAAATTCTTTCAGAATGTCGTTCTGAATGGTGCCGGACAGTTTGGCGGCGGGCACGCCTTGCTCTTCACCGGCTGCGATGAACAGCGCGAGGATGGGCAGCACGGCGCCGTTCATGGTCATGGACACGCTCATTTCGGACAAGTCGATGCTGTCGAACAAGGTGCGCATGTCGTAGATGCTGTCGATGGCGACGCCGGCCATGCCGACATCGCCCGACACCCGAGGATGGTCGCTGTCATAGCCACGGTGGGTGGCGAGATCGAAGGCGACGGACAAGCCTTTCTGGCCGGCGGCGATATTGCGGCGATAAAAGGCGTTGCTGTCTTCGGCAGTGGAGAAGCCGGCGTATTGGCGCACGGTCCACGGCTGCGTCACATACATTGCCGCATAAGGGCCGCGAAGGTAGGGCGCTATGCCCGGTAAACCGGCGACGAACGACAATCCAGCCACGTCGTTCGCAGTGTAATGCGGCTTGATGCGAATGCCTTCGGGCGTGTCGAACCCTGTCGCGGATGCCACAGCGGTCGTGTCCGCAAACGAGGCGTGCCCGCGAAAAGCCAATTTGCTGAAGTCTGGGATGTGTGACATGCGGTCGCCTGCACCATGCGGAACTTTTGCGACAGTCTAAGCCGTCATGTGACACCGATCCAGCCCCACGTAGGGATAAGTGCTCGGACACATGATCCAAGGGGAGACATGTCCGGTTTGCGCGAGGTGGCGCGCGGGGAAGCAGAATCGGTCTAAGTTGAAGTTGCGAACGCATAAGAGACCGGCATCAGGGGGCCGGGGTACCCGAAACGACTGAAGATACGACGTGCATCGGCGCGACCGATGTCACTGCGGGGACAGCGCGGACATCCAGGTGGACGTAGTCTGCGTCGACATCCGACACGCACACGCGGGGGACGATATGGGACGATTTCAGGGATTGATGGCGCTGGCCTTGACTGTGGTCTTTGCCCTTTCGCCAGCACGCGCAGACGAATTCCTGGGGTTTCAGCTGCTCGAACTCGGCGGCGTGCGTGTCAAGTGGGTGGCTGCGGACAACCAGCACCCCCTGCGACTGACGTATGCGATGGCTGACAGGCCGAGCACGTTTCCCGAAGCCAGAAATTGTGGCGCTATGGTGCCCTTGGACGCCACGCTTGCAAGTTCCGGCATCACGGGCGACGCGTTGACTGCGGAAATTCATGCGGCGTTCGCGATGTGGTCGGAGGTCGCCAACATCGAATTTCGCGCCGTGGCTCCCGGCGCTCACGCTGACATCCTGATCGGCGCACAACTCAATCCGGTTGGATTCGCATTTACCGATGTTCATTACGTTCGCACCGACGCGACATTCAATGCGATCGATCGCTCGCTGATTTGCCTCAACCCGCAGCGCCGGTGGAAAATCGGCTTCGACGGCGATCTGACTCGCTATGATCTCAGATACACGATCGCGCATGAAATCGGTCACGCGATCGGCTTGGATCATCCCGGCGCGACCGGACAAATGATGGCGTTCAAGTATGACGAGCATTTTCGGCGATTACAGCAAGGTGACATTCAAGGCGTCACCAAAATTTACGGAGCGCGAGTCGATGTTGCCGGCGACGATGCCACAAACGAAAACCGAGGCGTAGATTACGCCTCGGTTCCGATCCGCTGAACTTATGTTCAATCGGAGTTTTAGTTCTTCGGCGCCGGGCGCGTCGTCGAAGGCGACGTGGTCGCAGCCGGCGGAGTTGCGACGGCGTCGACGACCGGCAACGACTTCGCTTGATCGGCCGGAATATTCAGAACGACTTTTTCGCCGTCGAACTTGAACTGGGTCGGCAGAACGCGAACGTGGGTTTGGCCCAGGCCCAAGAAGCCGCCGATGTTGGCGGTCATTTCGGTGACCTTACCGCTCGAGTCGCGCTTCAGTTCGCCAACCGAGCCGATGTTCTTGTTGTCGGCCGAGTAGATGGACTTGGAAATCCAATTTTTGGCCTGATCTTCGGTCAGCGTCATGCCGTCGTTGGTCATCGTGGTTGTTGACGCACTCGTCGAAGGCGTCGTCATGGATGGCGTCGAGGGCATGGTTGCCGAGGGTGTGGTGGTCGACGGCGTCGCCGGCGAGGTCACGCTCGGGCGTGCGCTTGGGGTGTCGGTCGTCGACGGCGATGGCGTGGTTTGAGCGAAGGCCGCTACGGTCGACAGGAGCGTAATCGCGGTGGCGCTGGTAATGATTTTTTTCATGGGGTGAGTCTCTCTCTGTGGCGGACGGAAAGTTCGGATATGAAACGTGTCGTGCCACTGATAGTTCCGCTTCCGCATGCGCTCCAACGCGGCTGGACGCGTCACCGGCCGCCTTCATGAATGGTTCATTAAGCGCGGTTTTATTGCGTTTCTAGCGCCAGCGCAGCAGGCGGCGCTCGATCAGCGCCAGCAGTCCGTAGATGGACAGACCCAGCGTCATCAGCACCACGACGCCGGCCATCAACCGGTCGAGTTGGAACAGGTTCTGCTGCTGGAGCACATAGGCGCCAAGACCGAAGTCGGCGCTGATCATTTCTGCGGCGACAAGCAGGATGATGCCTACAGTGGCCGAGATGCGGAAGGCCGACAGGATCGCTGGGAATGCACCGGGGATGATGATGCTGCGCAGTATGGCCCATTTCGACAAGCCAAAACTCTGCCCCATGCGTACGAGCGTCCGCGAGACGTCGTCGACACCGCCGTAGGTGTTGACGACGGTGGGGAAGAACGTGCCGAAGGCGATGGTGGCATATTTGGAGCCTTCGCCGATGCCGAACCAGATGATGAACATCGGCAGCAAGGCGATCTTCGGGATGGACGACATCGCGGCGACCCAGGGGATGCCGACGGAGCGCGCGCCCGACCACGTTCCGATCGCCAAGCCGGCGACGATGCCGGCCGACACACCGCTGACCCAGCCGACCGCCAGTCGCCGCAGCGACGCACCGGCGTGCAGGGCGAGTTGGCCGCTGATGGCGAGATCGTATAGGGCGGCGGCGATGGCCGAGGGCGCGGGGAACGCCAACTGTCCAAGTATGCCGGCGCGCGAGAGACATTCGAGAAGTGCCGTGATGGCAATAAAACTCGCGGCACCGAGCCAGCCGACGAAGCGTGGCGCAAAGCCGCCGGCGCGGAAAGCGACCACGCCGGCCGATGGCGAACCATCCGAACGTATTGCGTTGTTCACGCCTGACCGCGCTTTCGGAAGCGAAGACTTATGCCGGCATCGCCGTTTCGACGAGGCGAGCCCAGAACGAGACGCCGGCGGGAATGGCATCGTCGTTGAAGTCGTAAGCGGGGTGATGCACGGACGCCGTATCGCCGTTGCCGAAGAACACGAACGCGCCGGGACGCGCTTCCAGCATGTATGAAAAATCCTCCCCGCCCATGACTGGACGCACGTTTTCGTTGACCATGTCCTTGCCGGACACCTGGGCTGCGATCGATGCGGCGAAGGCTGCCTGACGATCGTGATTGCGGGTGACGGGATAGCCGCGCGTGTAGGTGGCGCGGGCGGTGGCGCCATACAGTTTCGCTGTGCCCTCGGCGATTTCGACGATGCGCTTTTCGAGCATGTCGCGCACTTGCGGTGTCAGCGAGCGCGCGGTGCCGTGCAGTTCGGCGGTCTGGGGAATGACGTTGCCCGCCGAACCGGCGTTGAACATGCACAGTGAGACCACCGCGCTGTCGAGCGGATTGACGTTACGGGAGGCAATCGACTGCATGGCGATGACGATGTGTGAGCCGATCAACACGGGGTCGATGGCAAGGTGCGGCTTGGCGGCATGTCCGCCTTTGGCTTCGATGAAGATGGACACCATGTCGGCTGCGGCGAGCATCGGGCCGGGGCAGGTGGCGAACGTGCCGACCGCCATGCCGGGCTGATTGTGCATGCCGTACACTTCCTGGACGCCCCAGCGATCCATCACGCCATCGTCGACCATGGCTTTGCCGCCGCCGCCGTTTTCTTCCGCAGGCTGGAACAACAGAACAGCGGTGCCATCGAAGTTACGGGTTTCGCAGAGGTACTTCGCGGCCCCCAACAGCAGCGCGGTGTGGCCGTCGTGGCCGCATGCGTGCATCTTGCCGGCGATCTTGGAGGCATGCGGCAGGCCGGTAATCTCCTGCATCGGCAGGGCGTCCATGTCGGCGCGCATGCCGATGACTTTGCCGGAGTTGCTGCGTTTGCCCTTTATGATGCCGACCACGCCGGTGCGGCCGATGCCGGGCACCACCTCGTCACACCCGAACGCTTTGAGTTTGTCGACCACGGACGCGGCTGTGCGGTGCACGTCGTAGGAGAGTTCGGGATGTTCGTGCAGATCCCGGCGCCAAGCGGTGATTTCTTCTTTCATGCTGGCAATGCGATTGACGACGGGCATAGGAATTCCTCTCGGTTCGTTTGGAGATGTTTGGTGTTTGCGTGGTGTCAGCGTCGGCTCAGTGCGTGGTCAGCACGCGATTGCGCGGGGCTTCAGATCGTGCCTTATTCCTCGATGATGGCGACCGCGCGCGTCCAGCCGCCGGATGCCTTGGTGATCTTGACGGGGAAGCACGACACCATGAACCCGGTCGCCGGCAACTGCTCGAGGTTGGATAGTTTCTCGATCTGGCAGTAGCCGATGTCGCGCCCGGCCTTGTGGCCTTCCCAGATGATGCGTGGGTCTTTGGTTTCCGCGTATCGCTTGGCGGTGAAGCCGAACGGCGCATCCCAGCTCCAGGCGTCGGTGCCGACCACGCGAACGCCGCGTGAGGTAAGGTACAAAGTCGCTTCGCGTCCCATGCCGCAGCCGGACGGCACATAATCGGGCTGGCCATACTTGAGCCCTGCCGAGGTGTTGACCACCACGATGTCCAACGGCTGGAGCGAGTGACCGACGCGGGCAAGTTCGTCGGCGATTTCCTGGGCGCCGACGACGTGACCGTCGGGCAGGTGGCGGAAATCCAGTTTGACGCCGCGCTGAAAGCACCATTCCAAGGGCACTTCGTCGATGGTGATGGCGCGCTTGCCTTCGTTCATCGTCGAAGCATAGTGATAGGGCGCATCGACATGGGTACCGTTGTGCGTGGTGATATCGAGCCGCTCCATGGCCCAGCCTTCGCCGTCGGGCAGTTCTTCCGGGGTCAAGCCCGGAAAGTAGCGGCACACCTGCTCGGCCGACTGCTTGTGATCGGTGTACTCGATCTTGGGCTCCATACCGGGCGGGTCGGAGGCGATGCCGGCTGTGATGGCGACAGAGATATCGATCAAGCGTCGGGCCATGGTAGATCCTGGTTAAGATGAAGCCTTGCAGGCAAATTTCGTCGCATCCGCGCGTTTTGACGACAGAGAGCCATTCAGTCACATGCATCGGGCGATGACAACACAAGAGGGACATTCCGCAAGATGGCTGCACATGCAAAAACGGTTGGCATCGCCGGGTTCGGCGCGATTGGCGCGACGGTCGCGCGTGCATTGGATGCCGGAAAAGTGCCGGGGTTGAGTGTGGCGGCGATCGCTGTTCGCGATGCGAGCAAGGCAAGCGCTGTGCTTGCAGATTTCCGCACGCCGCCCCTCCTCGTCGGCCTCGAGGCGCTGGCAGATCACGCAGACATCGTGGTCGAGTGCGCGCCGGCGGCCGTGTTCCGCACGATAGCCGTGGCGGCGCTGACACGGGGCCGCATCTTCATGCCGCTGTCGGTCGGGCAATTGCTCGACAACATGGAACTGGTGGCGTTGGCCGAGGCGAACGGCGGACGCATCGTCGTGCCGTCGGGCGCGCTGCTGGGGCTGGACGCCGTGCGCGCGGTGTCGGAGGGCAAGGTCGGCTCGGTCAAAATCGTAACGCGGAAGCCGCCCGCCGGGCTCAGAAACGCGCCGTGGCTGGTGCAGAATGCGATTTCGGTCGATGGACTGACCGCGCCCCTGCTGGTGTTCGCCGGGTCTGCGCGTGAGGCGATCCGAGGCTTTCCCGCCAACGTCAACGTGGCCGTGGCGCTATCGCTGGCCGGCATCGGCGCCGATGCGACGTCGGTCGAGATCTGGGCGGACCCGGCAGCCGTGCGCAATACGCACACGATCGAGGTGACGTCGGACAGTTCCGACTTCACGATGACCATCGCCGGACGACCGACCGAGGCCAATCCGGCGACAGGCAAGATCACGGCGCTGTCGGTGCTGGCGGCATTACGCCGGCTGACGTCGCCGCTGGTGATTGGGACCTGAGATAGGCCTGAACGCCCTCGGCGGCCGCCTTGCCCGTGGCGAAACACGCCTGCAGCAGATAGCCGCCGGTGGGTGCTTCCCAATCCAACATCTCGCCGGCGACGAAGACCCCGGGCACCTTCGTCAACATGAAGTGCGGGTCGATTTCGTCGAGGGCAATGCCGCCGGCCGATGAAATCGCGCGCTCCAGGCCGGAAAATCCGGTGACGGGCACGGCTACGTCCTTGATGGCCTTGGCGAGCGCTTCGGGCTCGGCGGGCAGGGCGCGGCCGTAGGCCTCGTGCAGCAGCGCCACCATGACGGGCGGCATGCCAACCGCCTTGCGCAAGTGATTGGCCATGGACTGTTTGCCACGCGGCTTGGACAGCGCCTTCACCAACTCCGCCACGGTCATGCCCGGCTTCAGGTCGAGCTTCAGCATTGCCGGACCCTTTCGGGCGGCCATCGCTGCGCGCAACTCGGCACCGATTGCATAAATCGCTCCACCTTCGAGACCTGCGCGGGTGACCATGGCTTCGCCCTGGATCTGCGCGCCCGCCACCGTCACACCGAGACGCTTGAGGGGCGATCCGGCGAACTTTTCGCGCATGTAGGAGGTCCAGGCGACGTGCACGCCGGCGTTCGCTGGCTGCCAAGGCTTGATGGCAACTCCCTTCCCGGCAAGCACGCCGGTCCAATGGCCGTCGGAGCCAAGTCGTGGCCAACTTGCGCCGCCGAGGGCGAGGATGACTGCATCGGCTGTGCGCACGTGCGGCTCGCCGGCGTCGTGCGTGAGGAACAATGGCCGCTGCTCGCCGTCGAAACCGACCCAGCGCTCGTTGGTGACGATGGTCACCCCGGTATCAGCCAAACGCTTCAACCATGCCCGCAATATTGGCGACGCCTTCATCGCCTTGGGAAACACGCGACCGCTGGTGCCGACAAACGTCTGCTGCCCCAGGCCGTGCGCCCACAGGATCAACTCGTTGGGGCGGAAGCCATGAATTGAACCGACGATCGGCTTGGCCGAAGTGCCATAGCGGGTCAGGAAGTCTTTGAGGCCCTCGGAATGGGTGAGGTTGAGGCCGCCACGTCCCGCCATCAACATCTTGCGGCCGACGCTGGGCATGCGATCGACCACGGTGACCGCGTGCCCGCTGGCGGCCAGACGTTCGGCTGCAAACAGGCCGGCCGGACCACCGCCCACGATCAGTACCGTGCGTGGCCGATCCTGCACCCCCGGCGCCGCGACGGCACCGGCAGTCACCCGTTGTTGGTCTGCGATATCGCTCATCATGGTCTCAAATACTGTCTCACCACGTGCCCGTGTTCGGCATCGAGGCCCAGGGTTCGGCTTTGGCGAGCGCTTCCCCCTTCTGCAAGATTTCGATGGAGATCTCGTCGGGCGACTTCACGAACGCCATGCGTCCATCGCGCGGCGGCCGGTTGATCATGATGCCGGCTTTCTGCAGCTTGGCGCAGGTGGCGTAGATGTCGTCGACCTCGAAGGCGAGATGGCCGAAATTACGGCCGCCAGAGTAGTTTTCCGGATCGTAATTGTAGGTCAGCTCGAGCAACGGCGCGCGGTTCGCGAGGCCGGCGGCCTTGTCTGCGGGCGCCGCCAGGAACACCAGCGTGAACTTGCCGGCCGGGTTGTCGATGCGGCGGACTTCCTCCATCCCGAGATCGTCACAATAGAACTTCAGGCTTTTGGCGATGTCGGTGACCCGGACCATCGTGTGTAAATAGCGCATGAACACCTCCAAACGTTTGCAGCGACACAGAATTACGCGAAGCAGCCCAATGCTGTTCAAGCTTCAAGGCAGCTTGGCGCATCGTGTCATGCGATGGCCTCGCACAGCGGCCACGCACGCTTTAGCACCAAAATATCGATTGCGAGGCAAAAAGAGTTATTTGATTTCGGCATATATGCCTTTTGGGAGTAAGCACATGTCGCCGGAAAAGCTTCGTGGATAAACTTTGCGGTGCAGCATCAAAAGGCGGGAACAGTGATGACAAGCCGTCGAAAACACTTGTTTTTCAGGGCGCAAAACGTGTGCGTAAGGCTGTGGAAAACTTGATGTCGGCAAACGTACAATCACGCGCCGCCGCGCTCATAACGGCCGATCGAAGATTCCTGTAAACATCTGAAATAACAAATTTTAAATCGATCAATAGTTGTTTGCCAGTTTTCGGCATAGGCCGTCGGTGAGCCGACGACATGGTTAAAAAAGGGGTTCCCACGACGAGCACAGATGGTATTCAAGTCCTGCGTCGAAACTGATTCGAAACTCGGCAGAGGGCTCTTTCGAGACGGGTTTGTTGCGATGCACAGTTGCAATGTAACAGCGGGGTAGTGCTGATGAATGATGAGACACATCCTCCGATGCTAGGCGACAACGCTGGCTTCGGCACGGAAACTCATGACGGGGCGGCGCTCGAAGTCTTCGAGATCGCTGGGACGATCAAGTGGTTCGACGCCTCCAAGGGTTACGGTTTTATCGTACCCGACAATGGCTTAGCAGACGTTTTGCTACATGTGACCTGCCTGCGCGCGGGCGGCCATCAAGTCGCCTATGAAGGTGCACGCATTCATTGCGAAGTGCTGCGGCGTCCGCGGGGCTTGCAGGCATTCCGTATTTTGAGCATGGATGAAAGCACGGCGATCCATCCGTCACAGTTGCCACAGAGAACGCATGTTCAGGTTCGCCCTGAAAGCGAGTGGGAACGGGCGATGGTGAAATGGTTCAACCGTGTTCGCGGCTTCGGCTTCTTGACACGTGGCGATGGCACTCCCGATGTTTTTGTTCACATGGAAACACTCCGGCGCTTCGGTTTCACCGAGCTGCGCCCCGGCCAATTCGTCTATGTGCGCCACGGCGGCGGCACTAAAGGCTGCATGGCCGCCGAGTTGCGCCCCGACGGCGCGACGACGGGTCTTCCGCCCTCGCACTAACAATTATTCCAGCGGCTGCGGCCGCTGGTTTCAAACTGCTGCAAGGGTCGCGCATGTCGCGGCCCTTTTTGCGTTGCTCATCATGACTGCGACGATCGCCGTTTCCGCTCGGAGCGAGGCAGCCGACATGCGCCTGGACAAGCTCACCCTCATGACTGCCAACGGGGCCAAGGAGATCGACATCGAGGTCGCGAGCAGTACGGAAGAACAGATGCGAGGCCTGATGTTTCGCACGACGCTCGCCGACACCCGTGGCATGCTGTTCCCCTATACCCCGCCGCGCGAAGTGACGATGTGGATGAAAAATACATACATTCCGCTCGACATGGTTTTCATCCGCACTGACGGAATCGTGCATCGGATCGAGGCGCGGACGGAACCTCTGTCGGAAACAGTGATTTCCTCGGGCGGGCAAATGGCGGCGGTTCTCGAATTGGCCGGCGGCGCGGCCGAGCGGCTAGGACTGAAAGCTGGCGATCGTGTCGACTATCCCTTGTTCAAGGCGAAATAGACATCGGCCGCAACCACCTGCGATCGGCCCAGGGCGCACGGCATGAGCCAATCTGCGGATCACCGCGCCAAGCATGATCGAACGCTCAAAGACGAGTTGCGGGCGTCGGCGCACGACATGGGATTTGCATCGCTGCGCGTGACAAATCCGTCGAGTGCCGGCCCGATCGGCGCACGGCTCGCCCACTTTCTGGCCGATGGCCGTCACGGTGACATGGCTTGGATGGCAGCTAACGCGGACGCCCGCGCCGATCCGATGGTGCTGTGGCCCGACGTCAAATCGGTGTTGATGCTGGGGTTCAACTATGCGCCGGCCGACAACCCCATCGCGACCGCCGTCGCGTCCGATCGTGGCGTCATCTCGGCCTATGCGCGGGGCCGCGACTATCATGACGTCATCAAAAAGGGGTTGCGGGTAGTCGCTGGAGTTCTCAAGGCGCATACGGGCGCGGACGTGAAAGTGTTCGTCGATACGGCACCGCTGATGGAAAAGCCGCTGGCGCAGGCGGCGGGTCTGGGATGGCAGGGGAAGCACACCAATTTGGTGTCGCGACAGGGAGCGGGGTCGTGGCTGTTCCTCGGGGCGATCCTGACGACTGCAGAGATCGAGCCGGATACAGCGGAAGGCGATCACTGCGGTTCGTGCCGCCGCTGTCTGGATGCGTGCCCGACGCGGGCGTTTCCGGCGCCTTATCAACTGGATGCGCGGCGCTGCATCGCGTATCTGACGATCGAGCACAAAGATCACATCGCGGACGAGTTCCGGGCGGCGATCGGCAATCGCGTGTTCGGGTGTGACGACTGCTTGGCCGTGTGCCCGTGGAACAAGTTTGCGGAAGCGGCGCACGACATGCGGATTGCCGCTCGTGCCGAGACGGCAAATCCGCCGCTCAAAGAGCTGCTGACGCTCGACGACGCAGCCTTTCGGGCACGCTTTGCGGGGACGCCGATCAAACGGACGGGGCGTGACCGTTTCGTCCGAAACGTGCTGATTGCTGCCGGTAATGCGCGCGATCAGGCGTTGGTGCCTGACATCATAGACTTGCTCGACGATGGTTCGCCCCTGGTGCGGGCAATGGCCGTCTGGGCGCTGAGGCAAGCGACCGACGCCGGTACGGTCGCTGTGCAACGCAGCCGCCGCGCCAGCCCGGACGAGGACGCTGGCGTGGAGCGAGAATGGACGAAGGCCATTTCGTCATGAGCACGTCGCGGATTTGGACTGGCGATAAGCTGTTCTGTTTCGGCTTCGGCTATTGTGCTGCGGAGTTGGCGCGGCAGCTTGCGGGACACTGCTGGTCGATTGTGGGCACGCGGCGGGGAGACCAGGGTGGCGCTGCGGCGATCGGCGACGCCGGTGGCATCGCGCTGACGCAGTTCGCCGGCAACAGCGCGGGAGCGCAGGTCGGCACCGCGCTGACAGGCGCGACCCATGTTCTCGTGTCGATCCCACCGGGAGCGGACGGCGATCCGGTCTTGCTGTGGCATGCCGACGATCTGGCCGGCTGTGCGGACGTCAAGTGGATCGGCTACCTGTCGACCATCGGCGTTTACGGGGACACCGGCGGCGGCTGGGTGGACGAGACGAGCCCGATCAATCCAGGCAGCGAGCGCGGCCGGCGCCGCGCACAGGCAGAGGCGGAATGGCAGGCTTTCGGGCAACGCACCGGCAAGCGGGTCGAGATTTTCCGGTTGCCTGGCATCTATGGTCCCGGCCGCAGCGCCATCGATACCGTCAAAGCAGGCACCGCTCGCCGCGTCGTCAAGCCCGGCCAAGTATTCAACCGGATCCATGTCGCCGATATCGGCGCAACGCTTGCGCGTGCGATGGCCCTTGCCGCCGAAGGCAGGTCGCCAGAGCACACGGTTTACAATGTCACAGATGACGAACCCGCCCCCCCGCAGGACGTGGTCGCGTTCGCGGCCGAGTTACTAGGGTATCCGGTTCCTCCCGATCAGCCGTTCGAGACGGCTGCGATGTCTGCAATGGGCCGGAGCTTTTACGGCGAGAGCAAGCGGGTGAGGAACTGCCGACTAAAGGCGGCGCTCGAGATCACTTTGCGATTTCCGACGTATCGGGAGGGGCTTCGCGCACTGGCAGCACAGGCCTGTGGATAACCTTTTCTTTTAGCAAAATTCTTTCTTTCGCAGAGGAAACCGGCCGCCAGTTTACTGCGTTATCGGTTCTGAACGCCATTCAAAGAGACCTATG
>JANLYD010000065.1:0-27928 GCA_031365465.1 Hyphomicrobiaceae bacterium | reverse complement strand
TCCGAAGATCCCGCTGCTCGGCGTGTGTCTGGGCCATCAGGCGATCGGGCAGGCGTATGGCGGCCGCGTGATCCGCGCGCAAGTTCCGATGCACGGCAAGCTGTCGACGCTGCATCACAAGGGCGTCAGCCTGTTCAAAGGCTTGCCCGAGAGTTTCGAGGTGACGCGCTACCACTCGCTGATCGTCGACAAGTCCAGCCTGCCGGCGGCCTTGAGCGTCACGGCCGAGACGTCGGACGGCACCATCATGGGCCTCGCGCACAAGACGCATCCCGTGCACGGCGTGCAATTTCATCCCGAAAGCATCGCGTCAGAACATGGGCACGCGTTGATCGCCAATTTTCTGGCGCTGGCCGGGTTGCCGGTGCGGCACCGCAACAGCAAGGCCAAACGCGTCGAGGCGTAGGCCCGGCGGTCGCAGGCAGCTTCGTTTCCTCAATGCCAAATCCAGAGATGTCCATGCCGATCGCGACGCTGAAAAACTACATCGCCAAGGTCGCCGACAACAAAACCTTGAGCGAAGATGAAATGTGCCGGGCGCTCGAAATCATCACCGAGGGGCATGCGACGCAGGCACAAATGGGCGCGTTGCTGATGGCGCTGCGAGTGCGCGGCGAAACCGTCGAAGAGATTACCGGCGCTGTACGCATGATGCGGTCGCGCATGCGGCGCGTCAACGCACCGGCAGGGGCCGTCGACATCGTGGGCACGGGCGGCGACCACCACGGAACCTACAACGTGTCGACTTGCGCAAGCCTCGTCGCCGCCGGCGCTGGATTGAAGATCGCCAAGCACGGCAATCGTTCGGTCTCCTCGCTGGCGGGCGCGTCCGATGTGCTTTCATCGCTCGGCATTAAATTGGATGTCGACAATGCCACTATCGAGCGCGCCATTGCCGAAGCCGGCGTCGGGTTCATGTTCGCGCCCAATCATCATCCGGCCATGAAAAACTGGGCCCCGGTGCGGGCCGAACTGGGCGTGCGTACGATTTTCAATCTGCTGGGGCCGCTGTGTAATCCCGCCTCTGTGCGCCGCCAGATTCTGGGCGTCTATTCGTGGCAGTGGGTCGAACCCGTCGCTCACGTGCTGGCCAAGATCGGAGTCGATCACGTGTGGGTCGTGCATGGCCACGACGGGCTCGACGAACTCACCACCACAGGTTCGACGGACGTTGCCGAAGTGAAGGATGGCAAAGTGAGCGTGTTCGAAATCACGCCGCAGGACGCAGGATTGCCGCCGGCGAAACTATCCGATCTCAAGGGGGGCGACGCCGCTCACAATGCGATGGCCATTCGCGGCGTGCTGGACGGCAAGGCGGGGCCGTTCCGGGATATCGTGTTGCTGAATACGGCAGCGGCTCTGATTATCGGTGGCGTGGTTGCCGACCTGCCCAGCGGCGTCAAGCTTGCCGAAGCTTCGATCGACAGCGGCGCTGCGAAAGCAGCCCTGGCGCGGCTGATATCGGTGACCAACGGCGGACGCTGACCAACGCAAGAAACCGCCGGCGTTTCCACCGGCGGCTTCGATTTACGCGCTGTAATGAAATCAGCGTGTCGCGCTCATGTTGACGCCGCTTTCGGCCAGCATGGTCAGCTTCTGGTCGGCCGCTTTTTCTTCGTTGAGCGTCTGGGTCAGCACATCGGCGACGTCGTTCCGGCCGAGCGTCTTGGCCCAAGAAATCAACGAGCCGTAGCGGGTGATTTCGTAATGCTCGACGGCTTGCCCGGACGCGATGATCGCCGCGTCGAGCACGGTTTTGTCGCCCACGTCGCCAGTGACTTCGCTGGCTTCGTCGAGGATGCCGTCAATGGCTGGGCAATCGACGGATTTTGCGCTCTGACCGAGCATCTGGAAGACCTTTTCCAGGCGCTGCACATGCGTTTTGGTTTCGACCAGGTGCGCCTGCAGACCGTTCTTGAGGTCGGCGCTGGTCGCGTTGTCGATCATCGTCGGTAGCGATTTGACGATTTTATTTTCGGCATAATAAATGTCTTGCAGAGTGTGGGTGAACAGGTCGTCCATTGTCTTGATGTTTGCTGAGAAAAGTCCCATGGCATCGCTCCATCGTGGTTCGGCAGCCGCGAAACGAGTGCCGGCGCAATAGAGTTCCAGCGCCTTCGGCGCTCAGCCGGATGGGTGCCGCGCGACAGTCGAGGCAAAAACGCCGGCGTGGTCGACGATCTGGCCGCGAGCGCCAGCCATCAACCGCTCACGCATCACGTCCGGGACTGGCGACTTCGTCCAAGTCTTCGGATCGACATGCACGTTGACGGTCTCGGCTTGGACGATGGTGTCGCTGGCGCCGGCCTTGCACATCTCGAACTGCAGCGTGAACGACGTCGTGCCCATGGACTTCAGTTGCACGGAGATTTCGAGCGCGTCGTCGTATTTTGCAGGCGCCGTCCACTCGATCAGCAGCTTGACCACCTGGACTTCGAAGCCACCGCCCGCGACGCTGGAACGGCCCAGTGCAGCGTTCAAGAACTCCGTACACGCGAGATCGACATAGTCTGCGTAGCGCGCGTTATAGACCACGCCCTGCTGGTCGCACTCGCCGTAGCGAACGCGCAGAAAATAGCGAAACGGTTGGGTTTTCTTCATCGCGCACAAGATCAGGGGTTCAGTCATTAAAACTGGCAGGCTATGGACCGCTACATCTGCAGCGACTTGAGCGGACCGGCTGCGGCGATATCGTCCTGTACGAGCACACGCTCGGGGTTGTCGGCTTCCTCGGCCGTTTCCTGATCCAGATGGGCGTGCATACGCGCCACATCAAGCGCGCCCTCCCAACGCGACACGACGATGGTTGCCACGCCGTTGCCGATGAGATTGGTCAGGGCACGCGCTTCCGACATGAAGCGGTCGACGCCGAGGATGAGAGCGATCGAGGCGACGGGGATGGTACCGACCGTCGCGAGCGTCGCCGCCAGCACGATGAACCCGGAGCCGGTGACGCCGGCGGCGCCTTTGGACGTCAGCAGGAGAATGCTGATGATGCCGAGCTGTTGGAATAACGTGAGATCGGTATTGGTTGCTTGCGCCAGAAACAGTGCCGCCATCGTGAGATAGATGCAGGTGCCGTCCAGGTTGAAAGAATATCCGGTCGGAATGACCAAGCCGACGACCGATTTTTCGCAGCCGAGGTTTTCCATCTTGGCGATCATGCGCGGCAGCACGGACTCGGACGACGACGTGCCGAGGACGATCAACAGCTCTTCCTTGATGTAGCGGATGAACTTGAAGATGTTGAAGCCGGCAAGCCATGCGAAGAAGCCCAACACGACAACGATGAAAATCACACAGGTCGCGTAGAAGGCGATCATCAGCTTGGCGAGCGAGAACAGCGTGGCAACGCCATACTTGCCGATCGTAAACGCCATGGCGCCGAAGGCCCCGATGGGCGCGACCTTCATGATGATGCCGACGACACCGAACAACGCGTGGCTGACCTGGTCGATGACACCGAGGAGCACCTTGCCGCGCTCTCCCAGTCCTTGCAGGCCGAAGGCAAACAGAATGGCAAAGAAGAGGACCTGCAGGATTTCGCCTTGTGCGAAGGCGCCGACGACCGTGTTCGGAATGATGTCCATCAGGAACGCAAGCGTACTCTGATCCTTGGACTTGGCGACGAAGCCGGCAATGGCTTTGGTATCGATGGCGCTCGCGTCGATGTTCATTCCGACGCCGGGGCGCAGGATATTCGACACCAAGAGACCGATGACGAGGGCAAGCGTCGTCACCAACTCGAAATAGAGCAGCGACTTCAGGCCGACGCGGCCGACCTTCTTCATGTCCTGCATGCTGGCGATGCCGTGGACCACGGTGCAGAAAATGATGGGCGCGATGATCATCTTGATCATCTTGATGAAGGCGTCGCCGAGCGGCTTCATCATCTCGCCGATTTCGGGATAGAAATGGCCGAGCAGGACCCCGATGGCGATCGCGGTCAGAACCTGCACGTACAGGCTTTTATAAATTGGCTTGCGAGGGGCTGCGGTGCCGACCGTCATTTGCGCCATGCGTTGCACTCCAAAGTGCCGTCTGCGACCGACTTGATGTCACCTCGGCAACGGTGCGCCGAGGTCATCATCAATTCTGCAGACATTTCGCAGCGCTTGTCGATAATTTTCCGGCAACACCCGACGGGCAGTTAGCCGGGGACAGGCACCTCGTTACCACGTCGTGCCGGGACGCCCACTGGCCAAGCCTCGGCCCTGCTTCTGCTGCTCGGGGGAGACGAACTCGGAGCCACCGTCGGAGGTCAGGCCGATGACCGAGTAGGCATCGTCGGGTTCTTCGAATGGTTTGAAGAACTCCCACATGGTGTCCTTCTCGTCGCCATTCGCTCGCACGCCGGTCTTGGTGTTGATGCGCACCGATTTCAATCCGGGCGGCTGGCGGAACGGCACGGGCTTTTTGTCGGCCAGCGCATATTTCAGGAAGTTGCCGGCGATGGGAGCGGCAAACGCGCCGCCGGTCTTGCCTTTGCCCATCGGTTTCGGCGTGTCGTAGCCGATGAACACGCCAACGACGAGGTCGGGTGTGAAGCCGACGAACCACGCATCTTTCTCGTCGTTCGAGGTGCCGGTTTTGCCGGCGACGGGAACGTTGGGCAGGATCTCGTGCACTTTCGAGCCGGTGCCGCTGATGACGACACCTTCCATGATCGAGGTCATCTGATAGGCGGTGTGCGGGTCGATGATCTGCTTGCGATCATCCATCAAGTCGGGTTCTTCGCCGGGTTTGTCTGAGCGGCACTTCGTGCAGTCGCGGTCGTCGTGGCGCCAGATGGTCTTGCCGTAACGGTCCTGGATGCGGTCGATCAAGGTGGCTTTCACCAGCTTGCCGCCGTTGGGGAACGTCGAGTAAGCGGTGACCATGCGCAGCAACGTGGTTTCGCCTGCGCCCAGCGCCATCGACAGCACCGGCAGCAGGTCGTCGTAGACACCGAAGCGCTTGGAATATTCGACGATCAACGGCATGCCCATGTCGTCGGCGAGGCGGACGGTCATCTGGTTATGCGATTTGACGATGCCGTAGCGCAGAGTCTGCGGGCCGAACGACTGCTTGTCTTCGTAGTTCTTGGGGCACCACTCTTCGCCATTCATCTGTGTTTTGCAGTAGGGCGCGTCGAGCACGATGGAGGTCGGCTTGTAACCATTGTCGATGGCTGCGGCGTAGACGATAGGCTTGAACGACGAACCGGGCTGACGACGAGCCTGCAGGGCACGGTCAAACTGGCTGGCCGCATAGGAGAAGCCGCCGACAACGGCTTGCACGCGCCCGGTGTGCGGATCCATGGCGATCAAACCGCCTGCGACTTCGGGCACCTGCATGAGCGACCAGATGCCTTCCGGCTTGGCCGGATCTTTCGGCGCGACCCACACGACGTCACCGATGGTGAGGACATCGGCCGGGCCGGCGGTTTTGGCGGCGCGCTTGGTATTGGCCCACTTGATTTCATCATAGGGGATGTCGACGCCTTCGCGCTCGGCGACGAGCTTGCCGTCCGGCTGGCGTCCGGGCTTGAGGCCGATGCTGGCCTTGTTTTTCTCGACGCCGATCACCACGCCGAGGCGCCACGGCGCCATGTCGGCTGGACCATCGATGGCACCGAGCGCGATGCCCCAATCGCCGGAGGCGTCGATCTTCTGCACGGGACCACGCCAGCCTTTGTCGCGATCGAAGGTGACGAGGCCGTCGATCAGGACGCGACGGGCAATGCGCTGCATTTTCGGATCGAGCGTGGTGCGCACGGAGAGGCCACCATTGACGCGTCCATCGCCGGCGCTGGTGCGCTCGGATTTCCCGTACAGGCCGTCTTCCTGATAGAGCGAAACGAGCGTGCGCCGCACTTCTTCGGCGAAGTAGTCGGCAGCATAGATCTGAGTGCCGAGACCGCGAATGTTGACGACGAGATCCTTGGCGCGACCGGCATCGGCCTGCGCCTGCGTGATGTAGCCGTTCTTGGCCATCTCGCCCAAAATCCAGTTACGGCGCTCGATGGCCTTGTCCTTGGCCTTGAACGGATTGTAGTTGTTCGGCGCCTTGGGCAAAGCCGCCAGGTAAGCGGCTTCCTCCGGTTCCAATTGATCGAGCTCTTTGCCGAAATAGGTGAGGGCCGCGCCCGCGACGCCGTAAGCGCCGAGGCCGAGATAGATCTCGTTCAGGTAGAGTTCGAGGATGCGCTCTTTTTTGTACGCCTTCTCGATGCGCAGCGACAGAATGGCTTCCTTGAGCTTGCGCTCCAAGGTGCGGTCGCTGGACAACAGGAAGTTCTTTGCGACCTGCTGGGTGATGGTGGACGCACCTTCGGCGCGGCGCTTGGAGCCCTTCATGGCATTTTCGACGGCTTTGAACGCGGCGCGGGCGATGCCGTGCGCGTCGAGCCCGGAATGTTCGAAGAAGCGTTTGTCTTCGGCCGACAGATAGGCGCCCCACACCAGCTTCGGAATGGTGTTCATGGGCACGAAGATGCGGCGTTCTTTGGAATATTCGGCCATCAGGCTGCCGTCGTGGGCGTGAATGCGCGTCATGACCGGCGGCTCGTATTTGGCGAGGCTGTCGTAGTCGGGCAGATCGCGCGACGCCTTCCACAACAGGAAACCGCCGATGGCCGAGCCGGCGAGCCCCATGATCACGGTGGTTGCAAAAAGGAAACCCAGCGTGCGCAACAGCGCACTCTTGCGCTTCTTGCGCTTCTTGGGTTTGGCAGGCGGTGGCAGGATCTGCGCGCGCATCAATCCGAAAATCCGGTTAGCCGAAGCAATGAGGGCGAAAGAGACTCCTTTCGACCTGCACAACCGCGTGTCTAGTCTACCAAAACCGCCGCCACAAGCTCACGCAGAACATATCCGCATCGAACGAGACCTCCGCAGCAGTTTCAGACGGGGCAAGACGGCTCGCTTGGCGCGTCGCGCCGCATGCAGCGTTGGCACACCCTTCCACGTCGTGAAAGCATCCAACGAGACGAAACACTCCAGCATTATCCTTCGCTCAAATTACGGCCGCTTAACGCCCATGGAGCAAATTGCGGCACAGATAACATTACGGCACCGATGCACGCTTCGATGGGAGACCTCGCTTTGAAGCATAGGCGTCGACGGCGGCGGCGATGGTGACGGCGATACGCTGTTGCCATTCGGTGGCCTGCATCTGCTCAGCATCGGTCTGATGGGAGATGAATCCAAGCTCGATCAACACGGTAGGCGTCTGCAACTGGCGCAGGACACGGAAGCCGGCGGAGCGCGCCGGGTCGCGCGCGAGCAGATTGCCGGGGTGCATGCGTTGAATGAGCATGTGCTGGAATTCCTGGGAAAATCCGTGCGTTTCGCGCTTCATCAGGTCGGTCAAGATGGTGTTGACCTGCAATCGCTCGTCGGCGGCGGTGACGAACAGGCCGCCGCTGGCATCGGCACTGTTTTCCTTGTCGGCCAAGCTCTGCGCGGCGACGTTCGAGGCCTTGTCGGACAACGTGTAGACCGTCGCGCCACGGACGCTTCTTGCCAGAGCCGCATCGCCCACGGAGTCTGCGTGAAGCGAAATGAACAGGTGGGCATTGGCCGCTTCCGACATCGCAACGCGTTGATCCAGACCAACGAAAACGTCCGACATGCGCGTCGCACGCACATCGTAGCGCGGATTGGTTTCGAGCACGGCTTTGAGCTTCTGGGCAACCGCGAGCACGACATCTTTTTCGAGGACCTTCGCGCCGACCGCGCCGCCGTCGACCCCGCCATGTCCGGGATCGATCACGATGACAAATGCGTCTGACGGCGGACCTGGAGCTTGGGCGGCGGGCTCGGAGGCTGGGAGGCCCGGGCGCAAATGAGGTTTTGGAGGCGCTGCAGCAGCGATGGCTGCGAAAACGTCGGGTGAAACGGCTTCCAGTTCGAAATGGGTTGCCGCGCCGTTGAAGCGGGCGGTCACGGTCTTGCGGGAGATACGCACGGGGCCGAGCGTATCGATGACGATACGCGAGCTGCCAGGGGCGAACAGGCCGTAACGAAACCCGGCGATCAACCCGCGAGAAATACGCCCCATTTCGTCGGAGAGACGAAACTCGGTTTCGGGCAAGTCGATGACCACACGATAGGGGTCGGCAAGAGCAAACGCCTCGACATCTACAGCACGGTCGAACAGCAGATCGAAGGTGGCGCGTTCGTTGTTCGCGACGATTTTGACGTCCAGCACCGACGGCGTGCTACCGGGAGATGCAGGCGCTGTTTCGGCACCATTGCCGGCCGGCGATCCGGCTTTGTTCTTCTGTACGATCGTCGCTGCGCCGGCGAGGCCGGCTGAGAGGTTCTCAGTCGGGGTGGTCGCCGCTGGGATGTTCTTGGGGATGACCGACTGGGCGGCGGCGGACGCCAGCATCGTGGCCGCAACCGCGTACGCCAGCAAAATAATTCGAGGGCCGACACTCGAAAGTCCGCCTCTCCGAAGGCTGACGCTGTGGAGACCGAGAGGCAGGCGGGGCTTGTTAACCACTTGTTTGCCAAGTGATGAGACCGTGCCTGGGAGCGGTCGCCGAGCCCACGACGACCCATCGCTGCTCGAAACTAACGCCCCGTTACTGCCGGGCATGCTGTGTTCGCTCGCACGTCATCGCCCTTCCTCCGAATAGATGCCTGCTCGAGCGACGACTTGGTTGGTGTGAGGGCCTGGACAGGGATATATTGCTGTGCAGTGTCGAATTGCTTGCAACCCGTCACACTAAGCCGTAGTGTCTACTGGCATGGCATTATAGTTCAGCCAATGCCTGATGTGAGTGTTCCTCCATGAGCCCGGCGCCAGTCAATGGCATAAGGGGCGCGGTGAGCACGAATTTCCGGATAACGCAGTTTCTGTGTTTCGGAGCCACACAGGCGATCGTCTAAGATGCCTGCGCCTGCGGCCCGAACGTATTGTGCACGTTGCGGCTGCACTAACGATAGATCGAATTGACACCTCGATTGCCGATATCAACCGAACCGTGCCGAAAACTTGATTTCGATTGATCTACGACTACCTTGACCAGAGAGACCCAGGCGGTTGCGCCGAGGTCGGATAATTTCACCGGAGACCGGCTTCCAGACAATGGTGAGCCAGTTTTGCGGATAAGGAGCGCGGACCTCCAAGCGAGTTCGCACAGTTTGCCGTCAACCGGATATTCGGTTGCGGCGTGGCGTCGATCCGAGCGGATTTCTTTCGGACCGATGCGAATGAACCGGAACCGATCGAGGACGGCCTGACCTGATGCTCCACCTGCCACTCCAGATTGCAACACCCGTCGCGCTTCAGCGCGCGGACCTTGCAATTTTGAACTGGTCGCCGCAGTTTTGCGGCCTGGAGAGCAGAGGACATGGCCGTGGTGACGCGTGGCTGCCCAGCCATGACGCACTGATCGGGACCATACCCAACCCCCAGCACGGCACGCGAAACGACATCGCGGCCTGTCCGGCACAAGCTGATCCAAACTCAGATCACAACACGCCGATCGCAGGATCGCGGGCGCGAGTTTCGCCGCCCAGGACCCCATCGCAATGGACAACAAAACCAATAAGATGCTTATCGACGCTACCCATCCGGAAGAGACCCGGGTGGTTGTGCTTCGCAGTGGCCGCGTAGAAGAATTCGATTACGAGTCCGCCGCCCGTAAATTGTTGCGCGGCAATATTTATCTGGCAAAAGTAACGCGGGTCGAACCGTCGTTGCAGGCCGCGTTCGTGGAATATGGCGGCAACCGGCACGGTTTTCTCGCCTTCAACGAAATTCATCCCGATTACTATCAGATCCCGGTTTCCGACCGGCAAGCGCTGATCGACGACGAGGCTGCGGCGGAAGCTGAAGCCGACGCGGAGGCCGACGCGCGTGCCGAACGCAAGTTTTCGGGCGGCGGCGCTGGCGGCAATGGCGGCGGGCGCCGGCGCGAAGGCGGGCGAGACGGCGGCCGGGATGGTGGCCGCAACGGTGGCCGGAATGGCAACCGTCATGGTGCCTCGCGCACGGACGCGGCACCGGCGGGCAGCGGTCCGCAGCCGGGTAGTCTCGAAACCGTCGGTTTGGATGATCAGGTGGCTGGCGATACTGCTCCTCCAGACGGGAGCACACTCGACCACGCGCATGCCGACCATCATGCGGACACTGCGACGACACCACACGAGACACACGACACCGCGCCGCCTGTTGGAGCGCACACCTCGACCGAGGCGGGCGCCCAGGATCGCCCCGACGCGACCGAGCAGCAGCAAACGACGCTAGCCGAGGCGACGGGCCACGCCGACGAGCGAGTATCGGAAACCTACACCGAACACGAGACCGAGCACGCCGGCCGCGTGCGTGACAGCCGTCACGCCGATAGCGATGCCCATGCCGAGAGCGCCCACGATGACGGGGTGCCGCGTGATGAAGATCGCGCGATCGGTGCCGACCATATCGAAGAAGTGCCCGACGTCACGGACGTGCCCGAAACGATCGGCGCGGGTGCCGACACGGGTACGGAAGACGACGGCATCGAAGACGTGCAGGAACGGCCGCGCCGGCAGCGCCGCCGGACCTACAAAATCCAAGAGGTGATCAAGCGCCGGCAGGTCATCCTGGTGCAGGTCGTTAAGGAAGAGCGCGGCAACAAGGGCGCGGCGCTGACCACGTACCTGTCGCTGGCCGGTCGCTATACGGTTTTGATGCCGAACACCGGTCGCGGCGGCGGCATTTCGCGCAAGATCGTCAACCCCGGCGACCGCAAGCGTTTGAAGGCGATCGCGCAGGAGCTCGACGTCCCGGAGGGCATGGGGCTGATCATCCGCACGGCGGGTGCTGCGCGAACGAGCCAGGAAATCAAACGCGACTACGAATATCTGCTGCGGCTGTGGGAAAGCGTGCGGGAGATGACGCTGCAGTCGACGGCTCCGAGCCTGGTCTACGAAGAAGGCAATCTGATCAAGCGTTCGATCCGCGATCTCTATACCAAGGAGATCGACGAAGTAGTCGTGGCGGGCGACCAGGCCTACGCCGACGCGCACGATTTCATGCGCATGCTGATGCCGAGCCACACCAAGAACGTCATCCGCTACACGCAGCCGGAGGCGTTGTTCACGCGCTATCCGATCGAGAAGCAGTTGAACGCGATGTTCAGCCCGTATGTGACGCTGAAATCGGGCGGGTATCTGGTGATCAACCAGACCGAAGCGCTGGTTTCGATCGACGTCAACTCGGGCAAGTCCACGCGCGAATATTCGATCGAGGAAACCGCACTCGCGACCAACCTCGAAGCGTCCGACGAAATTGCGCGGCAGTTGAAGCTGCGGGATCTCGCCGGGCTGATCGTCATCGACTTCATCGACATGGAAGAGAAGCGCAACAACCGCAAGGTCGAGCACCGCTTGACCGACGCGCTGCGCTTCGACCGGGCGCGCATCCAGGTCGGCCGCATCTCGCACTTCGGCCTGATGGAGATGAGCCGGCAGCGCATGCGCACGGGCGTGCTCGAAGGCTCCACATCGCAGTGCCCGCATTGCCAGGGCACGGGCATGATCCGCTCGACCGAAAGCGTCGCGCTGGCCGTGTTGCGCGGTCTGGAAGATCATCTGGTCAAGGACCCGCGGTCGTCGGTCAACGTGATGACGACGGCGGTCGTGGCGCTCTACATTCTCAACAACAAGCGCGCCTTCATCATCGACATCGAGCGCCGCTACGGCATCGTCGTCGCGGTGCAGGCGAGCGACCGCATGCAGGGCGCCAATTTCGCGATCGAGCGCAGTGCCGCTCCCGTGGTTGCGCCACGGGCGGCCGATCGGGCTGCGGTCAGCATGGATTGGGGCTTCGACGGCGAGGAGAGCCACGAGCACGAAAGCCACAATGGTCATGATCACGGCACGGGGCACGATCAGCGTGGCGGCCATACTCATACGCATGAGAGTGCCGTCGAGCTGGTGGACACCGAGGCCGACGGCGAAGAAGCCGGCGACGGCGAAGCCAGGAGCGAAGAGGGCGACGGCAATCGCACAGGACGCCGCCGGCGGCGCCGGCGCGGTCGCGATCGTGGCGACCGGCAACCTCAGGGTCAGCACGGGCAAAACGGTCAGCGCGCCGAGCACGACACGGCGTCTGGCGGGCACGCCGATCAATCAGTCAACGACGACGGTCGTGGGCCCGACGACAGCGACGAAGCAGTAGCCGGCAACGGTGACACTGCTGCTGCGGCGCCAGGTACCAGCGAACGCAGCGCGACCGGCGACGACGCCGATCGCGGCGCCCGTCGCGGTCGCCGGCGCGGCCGCCGGGGTGGGCGTCGCGGACGCGAACAGCGTGACGAGAACGGCGTCGTGATTGCCACCGACGGCGAAGGCGATCAGGCCGACGCGGAAGCTGGCAGTGACGAGGCGAGCCTCGACACATCGTCCGACGGCTATTCAACGGCGGCACAGATGGCCAACGCCGAGCACGAGCCGGCTGACCACCAAGCGGCCGGTTCGACGCAGGCGGAAGGCGGCCACGAACACGTCAAGCCGGTCGCAGCAGAAGCGGCACATGCCGAGCCTGCGGCGGCCGAGCCGGCGCATGAGGACGCTGGTCCTACCGAAGCTCCGGCCGTTGCGGCGGCGCCGCAGACGCGCCGACGCGAGCCGCGCCGCGAACGCATCGTCGAGGCGGTGCAGGCCGCCGGCGAGGTAACGCAGGACGTGCAGGCGGGTGCGGTTGCGGTTGCGGAACGTCCGCATAACGGCGCGCATGAAGACGGGAAGGCGGATGCCGATCCCGTCGCTCATGCCGTCCCCCCGGCCGCTGCGGCCGCTGCGCCGCCGACCGTCCCGAAGATGGCAACGGCTAAGTCCGAGCCGGTGCCGACGACGCAATTGCCCGAAGCGCCCGAAGATCCGTCACGCCCACGCCGGCGCGGCTGGTGGCAACGGCGCAGCCTCGGAGAATAGATCAAAGCGGGCCGCCTCATGCAGGCGGCCCGTCTGTTTGTCGATGACGTCGGACGGCTGCTGCGGCTTGACGATGCGGCGCAACAGTGCTCGGTGACGCCGATGCCGCGCACACGATGCATCAGACGGTGCACAGACACGTTCCGGTTCCCATGATCGCAGAATCCACACCGAATTTCGATGCCATCGAGGCGCTCGGCCAGCGGCTGACGGACACGTTTCGTCATGCCGGTGCCGAGCTCGTCGCGCCGTCGATCATCCAGCCGGCCGATCTGTTTCTCGACGTCGTCGGCGAGAGTTTGCGCGGACGGACATATGTGTTCACCGATCCGGACGGGCTCGAGTTGTGCCTGCGCCCGGACATTACGGTGCCGGCGTGCCGCATTTATCTGGCCCGCGATCCAGCCGCCACGAGCGAACTGCGCCTTTGCTACAGCGGTCCGATTTTTCGCTACCAACCGCAGGACGCACCGAAAGCCAACGCGCGTGAAATGCGGCAAGCGGGTTTTGAAACGTTCGGTGTCGCCGATCGCGAGGTTGGAGATGCCGAGGTGCTGGCCGTCACGGCGGCGGCGCTGCGATCGGCGGGGCTGTCGCAGGTTCATTTGCGCATGGGCGATCTTGGACTGCTGCACGCCATTCTCGACGCGCAGGACATGCCGAGCCGATGGCGGCGGCGGCTGGCCCATCAGTTCTGGCGAGCCGATGCGTTTCGGGCGGAACTGAAACGTCTGGTGTTGTGGCCGGCCGCGTCCGCTGAAGGGATCGATGCCGGCCTGCTCGCGCGCCTGGATCCGCAACGCCCCGACGAGGCGGCAGCGCATGTGGCCGACTATCTGGCCGCTGCGAAAATAGACCTGTTCGGCACACGGCAGCTCGACGAGATCACGGCCGGATTGCTGGAGGCTGCACAAGATACGCGCTCGGGCCCGCTCGACCCGGAGCATGCCAAGCTGATCGAGAGCTACGTCGCCATCGACGACACACCGGCTGGTGCCATCGACACGCTGGAAGCGTTGGCAGCGGCTGCATCCTGCGATATCGGAACGGCGATCACGGCGTATCGCCGGCGGCTGGCGTTGCTGTCGGGAGCGGGTCTCGATATGACGACGGCGCGGTTTTCCGGCGAATTCGGGCGGCGATTCGAATATTACACCGGCTTCGTGTTCGAATTGGTGGCGCCTGAACTCGGCGACAAAAGCCCGGTCGCGGGCGGCGGGCGGTACGACAGCCTGCTGCGTGCGGTGGGTGCTTCGCGCGACGTGCCGGCTGTCGGCGCCGCGATCTACACCGAGCGGCTGCGCACATTGTTGACGGGGGGCCAGGCATGAGCGATCGCCTCACACTCGCGCTGCCGTCCAAAGGCCGCCTGATGGACAACTGCATCGAAATGCTGGGGGCTGCGGGCCTGCACGTCGCCAAGAGCACCGCTGCGCGCGACTATCGCGGGACCGTTGCCGGACGCGCCGACATCGAGGTCAAGTTCGTCTCGGCGTCGGAGATTGCGCAACTGCTGCGACAGGGCGACGTGCATCTGGGCGTTACCGGCGAAGATCTGATGCGGGAAGCCAGCGGCGATATCGACACGCGCGTGACGTTCGCGGCCAAGCTCGGGTTTGGTCATGCCGACGTGGTGGTGGCTGTTCCCGCCTGTTGGCTGGATGTGCGCCATCTTGCCGATCTCGAACCGATGGCGATGCGCTTCCGGCGGCACCATGGCCGCCGCATCCGGGTGGCGACCAAGTATCTCAATCTCACCCGGCATTACTTCGCGCGCGCCGGCGTCATCAGCTATCGCATCGTGGAAAGCCTCGGCGCCACAGAAGGCGCGCCGGCTGCGGGCGTGGCGGAGCTTATCGTCGACATCACCTCGACGGGCGCGACGCTGCGGGACAATGGCTTGAAGGTGCTGTCGGATGGCGTGCTCTTGAAAAGCGAAGCCAACTTGATCCAGTCGAAAACTGCCGGCTGGACGCCTTCGCTCGAAACCACCGCGCGCGAGATTTGTCACGCGCTGCGCAAGAGCGCTTGAAACCCGGGTCGTTCTAGGCGGCGGACAATATCGCCACTCCCGCCTTCATCCCGGCAAGTGTAGCGCGAGCTGGGATCTTGCCAAGCAGCGTACGGGAAAGATCCCGGCTCTCCGCGCGAACAGCGCAGCGGCCGGGATGACGTGGGCCGTCGGTAGCGGTCGAGACGACGCTGGGGACGAGTTATGCGCGTTCGGCGGTGACGTGGGTGCCGAGACCGAGGGCTCCGATAGCGCATTTGACGATTGCCGCCGCATCGAGGCCGGCTCGGGCGTACATGATCTCGGGCTTGTCATGTTCGAGGAACACGTCAGGCAACACCATCGGGCGCACCTTCAAGCCGTGATCCAACAATCCGGCGCTCGCCAAGTGATGCAAAACGAACGAGCCGAAACCGCCGATCGCACCTTCTTCGACCGTGATCAGCACTTCATGCTCGCGCGCGAGGCGACCGATCAATCCGACATCGAGCGGCTTGGCAAAACGTGCATCCGCGACAGTCGTTGAAAGTCCGAGCGCCCCGAGTTGATCGGCGGCTTTGAGGCATTCGGCCAGCCGCGTGCCCAAACTGAGCAACGCGACCTTGGTGCCTTCGCGGACGATGCGACCGCGACCGATCTCGAGCGGAGTACCCTCGGCAGGCATGTCGAGGCCGACGCCTTCGCCGCGCGGGTAGCGGAATGCGCTCGGCCCGTCGTCGATTGCGACAGCCGTCGCCACCATGTGCATGAGTTCGACTTCGTCGGCAGCGGCCATGACCACGAACCCCGGCAGTGCGCCGAGGTAACCGACGTCGAACGAACCGGCATGCGTTGCGCCGTCGGCGCCGACGAGGCCAGCACGGTCGATGGCAAAGCGCACAGGCAGCTTCTGGATCGCGACGTCGTGGACGACTTGATCGTAGGCGCGCTGGAGGAACGTGGAATAGATCGCGGCAAACGGCTTGTAACCCTCGGTCGCCAGACCGGCGGCGAACGTCACACCATGCTGCTCGGCGATACCGACATCGAACGTGCGGTCGGGGAATTCCTTGCCGAAGAAATCGAGGCCCGTGCCTGACGGCATCGCGGCCGTCACGGCCACGATTTTGGGATCCTTGCGCGCTTCGGCGATCAGCGCGTCGGCGAACACTTTGGTGTAGGCGGGCGCGTTGGGCTTCGGCTTGACCTGTGCGCCGGTGATGACGTTGAATTTGTTGACGCCGTGATACTTGTCGGCGGCATCCTCGGCGGGCGGGTAACCCTTGCCCTTCTTCGTCACGACGTGCAGCAGGATGGGGCCCTTCTTGGCGTCACGCACGTTCTTGAGCACGGACAAAAGCGTGTCCATGTCGTGTCCGTCGATGGGCCCGAGATAGTAAAAACCCAGCTCCTCGAACAGCGTGCCGCCGGTCCAATACGTGCGGGTATATTCCTCGGCGCGGGCGGCGCGGCGTTCCCATTGCTTGGGCAGCTTGTGGGCCAACTGCTTGCCGATTTCGCGGAGGTGAAGATAGGTGCCGGACGACGAAATGCGCGCGAGATAGCTCGACAGTGCGCCAACGGGCGGCGCAATCGACATGTCGTTGTCGTTGAGAATGACGATCAGACGCTCGTTGCGCGCGCCGGCATTGTTCATGGCTTCGTAGGCCATGCCGGCACTCATGGCACCATCGCCGATGACCGCCACGACGTGATTGTTGCGCCCGTCGAGATCGCGAGCGACAGCCATGCCGAGGCCGGCGGAAATAGATGTCGACGAATGGGCGGCGCCGAAGGGATCGTACTGGCTTTCCGTGCGGCGGGTGAAGCCAGACAATCCACCAGCCTGGCGAAGGGTGCGAATGCGATCGCGGCGGCCGGTCAGAATTTTGTGCGGATAGGCTTGATGCCCGACGTCCCAGATCACGCGGTCGTCGGGGGTGTTGAATACCCAATGCAGGGCGACGGTCAGCTCCACCACACCCAGCCCCGCGCCAAGATGGCCGCCGGTAACAGACACCGCAGAGATCGTCTCGGCCCGGAGTTCGTCGGCGACCTGCTTCAGATCCTTTTCCGGCAGCCGCCTGAGATCGGCGGGGACGCGGATGCTGTCGAGCAGGGACGGCTTGGACGGAGTAACGGTCATGGACGGCCCAGACTTGGGATTAGTAGCTGACGCGGCAAGCAGTCTAGTGAAACCGCGTCTCCTGCTGCCTGATAGAACCGCAAGTATGACAGATATACTGCCGCCGTTGTCTGTTGCGGTCGACACCAATGCGCGACATACAGCCGCCGTGCGTCAGGTAAACGTCGGGCACCTCGTATCGAGCCCGAGCACCAGGCACCAATGTGGCTCGAAATCGGCACCCAGCGGCCAGATGTTCGCTGCAAAGATCTCCAGCATGCGGGCTTCGTACCGCTTGAACATGTCCCGGCGGCAGAACACGAACTTCGTTGCGGCCACGATGGTTTCACGGTCGAGAACGGCAAGCGGGCACCAATCTGGATTGCGCTCCAGCCACTGCTGCACAGCGACCATCAGTGTCGGGTATCCAGGATGCAACATATCGTCGAGCACGATGATGCCCTCTGGTGCCATGACGGCCGTTGCGCGGTCGAGATCGCGGGTCAGGGCGTCCCGGCTGTGCTCGCCGTCGATGTGGAAAAACCGCAGCTTCTGGTCACCGACCTTGGCCAATATTTCAGCCGGCTTCATGGTGCGGCTATCGGTTTTCCAGGTGACGCGCCGGTCGGCCGCCAACCCATGACGGGCACAATTGGCTTCGAACCGCGCGTCCATCTTCGGCGCTGGCCAGTCGAACAGATCGATGCCCAAGGCCACTTCACCGGGCTCCAGCGCATGACCGAGGGCGATGAAAAAGCGCCCCTCGAACGTGCCGATTTCGGCAATCGGACCGGCGATGCCGAACTCGGTCTGCAAACGCATGAGGCGGCCGCAGACGGCAGCGGCGAACCGCGACGACATGCCGGGCACGCTGTGATAACCGTCGGACAAATATGCGTCGGCGGCGGCGACACCGATCTTCGGCATGGGCGCTGCGGTGTAAGGCTGCTCTGACATTCGTTTTGGAACCTGCTCTGTGCCGCACTCGACCGGCTCGACGGCTGACTTGGTCGGCTGGACGGGGGACTTGGCCGTCAGGGGATCGCAGACGCCATCACGCGCGCCGGTAACTTTCGAGCGGTCCAGGCAGCGCTTCTCGCGCCTTGATGACCAGTTGCTTCTCGTAGCGATGCAACAGGTAGCCGATACCGAAGAACCCGATGATGGCGCCGGCGAGCAAAATCGGCGCCCACGTACTGTGCACCTGAAACAGCAGTTGTCCGAACCAGTAACCGCCGAAGCCGAACACACTCGCCCACAGAATTGCGCCGGTCGCATTGGCGAACAAGAACGTCCACCAGGGCATACGGTTAACGCCGGCCAGGAAGGCGGCCAAGATACGCAGCAACGCAATGAAGCGGCCGACGAAGACGATCTTGCCGCCGTAGTTCATGAAAAGATATTGACCGAGCTTGATGCGGTCTTCGCTCATGTTGATTTTCTTGCCGTGCTTGAGCAGCAGGGGATAGCCGTATTTGCGACCTATCAGATAACCGAAGTTGTCGCCGATGATCGAGCCGATCGTCGCGGCCAGTACGACGCCCGTGATCGTCAAGTCGTTGTTGGCTGCCGCATAGACCGCCGCTAAAACCAGCACGGTTTCTCCGGGTAAAGGGATGCCCATACTTTCGAGACCGACGATGAAGCCAATGCCCCAATACCCATACTGACTGACGATCGGCTGCAAGGTTTCGTGCGGTATCAGTGCCATTGCAGCCCTATCCCCCAAAGTCGTCAGTTGGTCATGCCTGCGCGCCTACGTTGGCACCGTCTTGACGCAGCGGCTCCGAGCCGTCAACTGGCGCTGCCCGTCGTGCGATCGCGCTAGCGTGCAAATGAGGTCATGCTGCGGCGGTGCCACGCGACGATCGTCATGGCAGTTTCGCAACTTCAGCCGGACAGGGGATGCGCATCGCCTCCACCCGATTGGCTTCCAGACGCGTTTGTTCGCTGGTGAGTTCGGCATAGGCGTCGGTGCCGACCTGCGGGGAATCGCCCATCCGCTGCAGAGCCTGCGCCAGCGTCGTCGGCGGCTTGGCGAGTTCGGCGGCCATGGTGCCTTCGAGGGTCGCGATGCGTGCGACATGCTGTTGGCGCTCGATGGCCAAGGCATTGCACGAATGGCCCCTCACTTCGCTATAGGTGCCACCGTCGAAACTGGCGATGGGTCCCAAGGCGCAGCCGCCGAGCACGAAGCATATCGCAACGACCGCAGTCGTCTGCTGCGCCGCAGTCTTGGAAACGGGAGTTGTCGTGCGAGGGCGCATGGGACACGAAGCGGGGGAGATACGAAGTGGGGGATTAGGCTGGCGGCAGGCGCATTCAGGGAGACGGTTTGCACTGCGTAAATTCGATCACCGACGTCGCAGACTAGTCCGAGTCGCGCGACGGCGGGAAGAGCAACTAAAGACCGAATACGGCAGATCCGTGCCCGTCCCGAGATCATTCGTGCACGCTAGCCCTTTCAGATGCGCACGAACACACCTATATGGCGAAAAACACGATTGGAACCATATCGATGATGTCCTGGCTGCACCCCGACTTAATCGCATTGATCAATGTTATCATAATCGACGTCGTGCTAGCTGGAGACAACGCCATTATCGTCGGCCTTGCGGCCAGCCGGGTCGCTCCCGAAATTCGCGCGCGGGTCATCTTCTGGGGGATCGCCGGCGCTGTCGTGCTGCGGATTTTGTTTGCAGGCATCACCGCGCAATTGCTGACCATCGTCGGACTGACGTTAGCCGGCGGCGTGCTGCTGCTCTGGGTCTGCTGGAAAATGTACCGGCAGATTGCCACTCCCGCTGAACATGACCAGGCCGGCGCGACCGCAGGCGTCGCCAATATCCCGATAACGTTTCGCCAAGCCGTGACGCAGGTGATGATCGCCGACGTGACGATGTCGCTGGACAATGTTCTAGCGGTCGCGGGTGCTGCGAAGGGTTCGTTCTGGGTATTGGCCGTGGGCCTGGGCGTCGGCATCGTGCTGATGGCGGTCGCGTCGCACTACATCGCGCGGTTGCTGGTTCGCTTCCCCTGGGTGACGTGGATCGGCCTGCTGATCGTCGTGTACGTCGCGCTGTCCATGATCTGGGACGGGTGGCATCAGGTGGGCAGGGTGTATCCGAGCTTGTCGCTGGACGGTCTGCTACCGGCGTTGCGCAGATAACAGCGTCGGGTGCGATGCAGGCAAGAAAATGCCCGCGATCCCGGGGGGACAGGATCGCGGGCAGCTCGAGACGACGCGCTCAGGGGGAGTGAGGGGATGCGCCATCCGATTGATTAGACTAAAGCACAACTGATGCTCAAAATCAATGGAATTGCCTCATTAAACTTACTAATTTGAAGCATAATGCGTACGATAGGCTACAGAGTGCGCTGTACCCCGAGATGAGTTCAACCGGGGCTCAACGAGCGTTCCTGAGGCGTTGCAGTCGCCAAAATAGTCTCCTCGCCGCGGATCACGCAGATCTCGATCGCCTTGCCGATGCGGCTGCTGTCCAGCAAGCGCACGAGATCGTCGACCCCGGTAACTGGCTGACCATCGAGGCGGATCAGCACGTCGCCAGCCATTAATCCCGCAGCGGTCGCCGGACCATCTGGAAAGACTTCGCTGATCCGGACTGCGCTGCGCTCCACGACGCCGGTCCGATGGCGAATGCGCGCCTCCAAGGGGACCTGTTGGCCGACAACGCCCAGGCGGGCCCGCCGCACCCGGCCATGAGCAAGAATTTGGGTCAGCACGTGCAGCGCGGTATTGGACGCGACAGCAAAGCAAATGCCCTGCGCGCCCATGATGGTCGCCGTGTTGATGCCGATCACCTGCCCTGACGAATTGACCAGCGCGCCGCCGGAATTGCCGGGGTTCAAGGCCGCATCGGTTTGAATGACGTCGTCGATCAGGCGGCCGTTGTTCGCGCGCAGGCTGCGCCCCACTGCGCTGACGATGCCGGCCGTTGCGGTCGACTGGAAGCCAAGCGGATTGCCGATGGCGATGGCGATGTGGCCGGCGCGCACGCGCTTGGAATCGGCCAGCATCAGCGACGGCAACGTCTCAGGCGTTTCGGCGCGCAACACGGCAAGATCGGTATCGGGATCACGGCCGAGCACGCGTGCCGACGCCTGCAGCCCGCCGCGCAGCATCAGGTGGATGCGGGACGCGCCTTCGACGACGTGATTGTTCGTCAACACCAGCCCATCGGGCGACACGACGACGCCCGACCCCGTGCCGCGGGCAGTGCGGCCGTTGCGATCGCCGGCGATCTCGATGTGGGCCACGGCTGGCGACGCGCGCTCGATGGTGTCGGCGACGGTCTGACTGTAGGCATCCAGCAGGCTGCCGTCGGAGGACGGGTCGGAGGACGTCGGGGCCGCCGCTGAGCCAAAACGGGTACCAAATGACAGGTGTCTCAAAACATTGGACATTTCTGATTTCCGCCTCTGCACTCCATCGCGCGTCGGACAAACCGGACGCTGTCGGCAGCGGATATGGGGAGGGCTGAGAACGTTGTCGAGAGCGAGCACCGCGCGCACTGGGCGCGCCCGCGTCGAGGCAAGGGATATTGCATTTGAGCGGCTGGCGGCTATCGTGGCGACCATTCGAACCCGAGCCGGAGCTTCCCCCATGTCAGTCGTCACGTCCGCCCGCCATGGTGCCGTCGCCGTCATCTCCGTGAATTCGCCGCCGGTCAATGCGTTGAGCCACGCGGTGCGCGCGGGCATCGCCGAGCAACTGACCAGAATCAAGACCGAGGGCGGCGCGACGGCCATCGTACTGATTTGCGAGGGGCGCACGTTCGTTGCCGGGGCCGACATCACCGAATTCGGCAAGCCGCCGCAGAGTCCGGGTCTGAGCGAAGTAATCGCCGCGCTGGAGAGCAGCCCTATCCCGGTCGTTGCGGCAATCCACGGCACGGCGCTCGGCGGCGGACTGGAACTGGCGCTCGGCTGCCACTACCGGGTGGCTTCGCCGGATGCGAAGTGGGGCCTGCCGGAAGTCAAACTGGGACTAGTGCCGGGGGCGGGCGGTACGCAGCGTCTGCCGCGCGCGATCGGTCCGGAAGAGGCGCTGAAGGTCATCGTGACGGGCGCGCATCAACCGGCCAAGCTGGGGCATAAGCTGGGGTTGATTGCCGAGATCATCGAAGGTGACCTTAAAGCGGGCGCCATCGCATTTGCCGAAAAGGTGGCAGCGTCGGGCAAAAAGCATCCGAGCCTGCGGGAGGATACTTCGAAGCTTGCAGCGACACGCGCCGACCACACGGCCTTCGACGCGCTGACCACCGAACTGCTGTCGAAAATCCGCGGACTGGAAGCGCCGGTGGCGTGCGCCGATTGTGTGCGCCAGTCGATCGACATGCCGCTCGACGACGCGCTCAAGTACGAGCGTGCAACATTCTTGAAACTGGTGGCGGGCGAGCAATCAAAGGCGCAGCGGCATCTGTTTTTCGCCGAACGTGAGGCGGCACGCGTGCCTGGCGTCGGCCCCGACGTGAAGCCCCGCAACGTCGCGCGTGCGGCGGTGCTGGGTGCGGGCACGATGGGCGGTGGCATCGCCATGTGCTTTGCCAGCGCCGGCATTCCCGTCACGCTGATCGAGCAGAGCGAAGACAACCTGAAGCGGGGCCTCGGCATCATCCGCAAAAATTACGAGGCGAGCGCGAAACGCCAGGGCAAAGACCTTGCGGGCGTCGACAGGATCATGGCGCTGATCACGCCGAAGGTCGGGCTCGAACACGTCGCCGATGCCGACATGATCGTGGAAGCGGTGTTCGAAGAAATGGCGCTGAAAAAGACGGTCTTCACGGCCCTGGACAAATACGCCAAGCCCGGTGCCGTCATCGCGTCCAACACGTCGTATCTCGACATCGACGCGATGGCTGACGTTACCAAGCGACCGGGCGACGTGCTGGGTATGCACTTCTTCTCGCCAGCAAACGTCATGAAGCTACTGGAAATCGTGCGCGCGAAGGCCACGTCGCCGGACGCGCTGGCCACCGCCATGGCGATCGGCCGCCGCATCGGCAAGGTGCCGGTGGTGGTGGGTGTGTGCCATGGCTTCGTCGGCAACCGCATGCTGTCGCAGCGCTCCAAGCAGACGGAGTTGCTGCTGCTGGAAGGCGCGCTGCCGCATGAAGTCGACGCGGTCGTCACGGGCTTCGGCTTCCCGATGGGTCCATTGGCGATGGGCGATCTCGCCGGCCTCGACGTGGGATTCCGGAGCCGCAAAGATCGTGGGGTGCGCTCGGAGATCGCCGACACCATCTGCGAAGCCGGCCGGTTCGGACAGAAAACGCAGAAGGGCTATTACCGTTACGAAGAGGGACGCCGCGCGCCGATCCGCGATCCGGAAGTGGAGGCGATCATCGTCAACGCGTCGAAGAAACTCGGCGTCACGCGCCGGCAGATTTCCGAGCAGGAAATTCTCGGCCGCATGATCTATCCGATGATCAACGAGGGCGCACGCATTCTGGAAGAGGGCGTGGCGGCGCGGGCGAGCGATATCGATATCGTGTGGATCAACGGCTACGGTTTCCCGATCAGCAAGGGTGGCCCCATGCATTATGCCGACAGCATCGGCCTCGCCAAGATCCGCGACGACCTCACGCACTTTGCGAAGATGACAAACGACAAGACGCTCGAGCCGGCGCCGTTGTTGGTGAAGTTGGCGGCCGAGGGCAAAGGGTTCGCCTCCTACAAGCCCGGCAAGGCGTAACGGGTACATGGCAAGCGACGCAAATAACGTGATCGAAACACGCTGGTGGTGGGTGCGGCATGCGCCTGTGCCGGACGGTGGACGCATCTATGGGCAGCGCGATCTCGATTGCGACTGCAGCAACGAGCAGGTGTTCCGCGCGGTTGCTGCGGTGCTGCCCCAAAAGGCGGTGTGGGTGACGAGCAATCTCAAGCGCGCCAAGCAGACTGCTGCGGCCATTCATGCCGCGTCCGAGGGCAAGCATGCGCCGCTCGAAGTAACGGCGCACGTCGAACTCAATGAACAACATCTCGGCGATTGGCAGGGCCGCGACCGCGTGGAGTTCCGCCGTGAGCGCGGCATCACTCCGATGCACTTCTGGCTGACGGCGGGCGACGAGCGCGCGCCGGGCGACGGGGGCGAAAGTTATCCCGATCTGGTCGACCGAGTGACGCCGATCGTGCATGCGCTGAACGACAAGTTCGCGGGACAGCAGATCATTACGGTGACGCATGGCGGAACGATCCGCGCGGCGTTGGGGCTTGCGCTCGGCGGTCCGCACGACATCGCGCACGCCTTCACCATCGACAACGTCTCGATCACCGTGCTCGAACACCTGCGCGACCGGAAGGTGCCCGGTCCTGGCCGCTGGCGCATCAGCGCGGTCAATCATCGGCCGTGGGTGATGACCACCGTGTGAGCGGTTCCGGTCGGATTTCGAGAGTTCGTGCCGGTGTGGCCGCGCCGGCGATTCCCGCCGGTCGCAGATCGATGATCTGGTCGGTCTCTGACGCAGGTCTCTGTGGGAAGGTGGCTATCGGGGCTTGAGCGCCGCATTGCTGCGGCAACACGTTTCGGCTAGCAAGGGCGCATGGCCAAGACACCCAAATCCCCCGTTGCAGTTCAAGTGCCAGCGCCGATCCGGGCGGCGGATCGCAAGACGATTCACGTGCGGGGCGCGCGCGAGCATAACTTGAAGAATGTGGATCTGGAGATCCCGCGCGATGCGCTGGTGGTGTTCACGGGGCTGTCGGGCTCGGGAAAGTCGTCGCTGGCGTTCGATACGATCTATGCCGAAGGGCAGCGGCGGTATGTTGAAAGCCTGTCGGCGTATGCGCGGCAATTTCTGGAAATGATGCAGAAGCCCGATGTCGATCACATCGACGGGCTGTCGCCGGCGATTTCGATCGAGCAGAAAACCACCAGCCGTAATCCGCGTTCGACGGTCGGCACGGTGACGGAGATCTACGATTATCTCAGGCTGTTGTTCGCGCGCGTGGGCGTGCCGTATTCGCCGGCCACCGGGCTGCCGATCGAGGCGCAGACGGTGACGCAGATGGTCGACAAGATCCTGGCATTACCGGAGGGCACGCGGCTGTATCTGCTGGCGCCGGTGGTGCGTGGGCGCAAGGGCGAATATCGAAAAGAGCTGCTGGAGTGGCAGAAGAAAGGCTTCACGCGCGTCAAGATCAACGGCGACATCGTCGAGGTTTCCGACGCGCCGAAGCTCGACAAGAAATACAAGCACGACATCGACGTGGTGGTGGACCGGCTGGTGGTGAAGAGCGATCTGGCGTCGCGGCTGGCGGACAGTCTGGAGACGGCGCTGAAGCTGGCGGATGGGTTGGCGATCGCGGAATTTGCGGACCGGCCGGTGGCGAATTGCGGAGGCAAAAATTCTCACCAGCCCCCCCTCCCTAACCCTCCCCCACAAGGGGGGAGGGAATCCCGAGGGAGTTCGGGGCGGGCTGAGGCGCTGAAGGCGAAGAATGGAGCAAAAAAGAGCGGTAGTTTGGGATCTGAGGATGCTGGCGATCAAGGCGGCGTCGCCTCCCCCCATGTTGGGGAGGCTGGTGCCTCCTGGGGGGAAGCGGAGACGAGGCCACAGGAAAGTGATGTAAAAGCACCCAAGGAAATTCTGCGGAACAAGAACGAGACGCACGAGCGGCTGATTTTTTCAGAGCGTTTTGCGTGTCCGGTGTCGGGGTTCACGATCGAGGAGATCGAGCCGCGGTTGTTCTCGTTCAACGCGCCGGCAGGGGCGTGTCCGAAGTGCGACGGGCTCGGCATCGAGATGCAGTTCGAGGCGGATCTGGTGGTGCCGGACCGGTCGCTGTCGCTGAAGCAGGGTGCAATTTATCCATGGGCGAAAACGGGTAGCACGTCGCCGTATTACGAGCAGACGCTGCGGGCGATCGCGTCGCACTACAAAGCGTCGATGACGACGGCGTTCGAGAAGTTGCCGCAAAAAGTGCAGGACGTGATCCTGACGGGATCGGGCGAGGAAGAGATCACGTTCACCTACGAGGACGGGCTGCGCACGTATAAAACGACGAAGCCGTTCGAGGGCGTGATCGGCAATATCGAGCGGCGCTGGCGGGAAAGCGATTCTGAGTGGGTGCGCGAGGAACTGTCGCGGTATCAGGGCGCGCACCCGTGCGAGGCGTGCGGCGGGTATCGGTTGAAACCGCAGGCGCTGGCTGTGAAGATTGGCGGCAAGCACATCGGCGAAGTGGGTGAGCTGTCGATCAAGTCGGCCAATCAGTGGTTCGGTGCGCTGCCGGAAAAGCTGACGGCCAAGCAGTTGGAGATCGCGGCGCGCATTCTGAAAGAAATCCGCGAACGGCTGCAATTTCTCAACGACGTGGGGCTCGATTATCTGTCGCTGTCGCGCGGGTCGGGAACGCTGTCGGGTGGGGAAAGCCAGCGCATCCGGTTGGCGTCGCAGATCGGCTCGGGGCTGACGGGCGTGCTGTACGTGCTCGACGAACCGTCGATCGGATTGCATCAACGCGACAACGCGCGGCTGCTGGTGACGCTGAAGCATCTGCGCGATCTGGGCAATACGGTGCTGGTGGTGGAGCACGACGAAGACGCGATCCGGCAGGCGGATTACGTGGTCGACATCGGGCCGGGAGCGGGCGTGCACGGCGGACACATCGTGAGCCAAGGCACGGCCGAACACGTGATGGCGGATCCAAATTCGCTGACGGGGCAATATCTGACGGGCGTGCGGCAGGTGCTGGTGCCGAAGCAGCGGCGCGAGTACGACAAAACACGCGTGTTGAAAGTGACGGGCGCGCGCTCGAACAATCTGAAGAACGTGACGGCGGAGATACCGCTGGGGTTGCTGACGTGCGTGACGGGCGTGTCGGGCGGCGGCAAATCGACGTTCCTCATCGACACGGTGTTCAAGGCGACGGCGCGCAAGTTGAATGGTGCGCGCGAGGCGCCGGGCGCTTACGATACGCTCGACGGGTTGCAGCATCTGGACAAGGTGATCGACATCGATCAGTCGCCGATCGGGCGCACGCCGCGCTCGAACCCGGCGACGTATACGGGGGCGTTCACGCCGATCCGCGACTGGTTCGCAGGCCTGCCGGAAGCGAAGATGCGTGGCTATGGTCCGGGGCGCTTCTCGTTCAACGTCAAGGGCGGACGCTGCGAAGCGTGCCAGGGCGACGGCGTGATCAAGATCGAGATGCATTTTCTGCCCGACGTGTACGTGACGTGCGACCAGTGCAAGGGTAAACGCTACAATCGCGAAACGCTGGACATTCTGTTCCGCAACAAGTCGATCGCGGACGTGCTGGATATGACGGTGGAGGAGGGCGTGGGCTTCTTCTCGGCGGTGCCGTCGATCCGCGACAAACTTGAAACGCTGCATCGCGTGGGGCTCGGGTACATCAAGATCGGGCAGCAGGCGACGACGCTGTCGGGGGGCGAGGCGCAGCGCATCAAGCTGTCGAAGGAGTTGTCGCGCAGAGCGACCGGACGCACGCTGTATATTCTCGACGAGCCGACGACTGGGCTGCATTTCCATGACGTGGCGAAGCTGCTGGAAGTGCTGCACGAGTTGGCGGATGCGGGGAATACGGTGGTGGTGATCGAGCACAATCTCGAGGTGATCAAGACGGCAGACTGGGTGATCGATCTGGGGCCGGAGGGCGGCGACGGCGGCGGGCGGATCGTGGCCGTGGGCACGCCGGAGGACGTGTCGAAGGTGGCTGCGAGTTATACGGGGCAGTTCTTGCGGGAGTTGCTGGTGCGGCGGGGGAAGGGGGCTGCTGCGCGGGGCGCGGCTGGGGGTGGGGGCAAGCGGGAGGCGGCGGAGTGAGTGGGCTGGGCGGGGGGCAGGCCCCATAACCGGGGAATGTGTATCGGTTGTTTGGCCATCAAAAGGCCTGCCCGTCAGGTGGCAGTGCCCC
>JANLYD010000033.1:0-7161 GCA_031365465.1 Hyphomicrobiaceae bacterium | reverse complement strand
CAGAAGCTGGCTACGTACCATCGGACAATCGTCAATACCATGCCATCAGCGGTCAACCGGTAACCGGCTGGGCTCGGCAACACCTGTGCCGCCGCGCCGCGTGTCGCTGGACGAA
This sequence comes from Hyphomicrobiaceae bacterium, assembly GCA_031365465.1. Lineage (GTDB taxonomy): Bacteria > Pseudomonadota > Alphaproteobacteria > Rhizobiales > Hyphomicrobiaceae > JABFRJ01. The sequence goes on along the minus strand of JANLYD010000033.1, from coordinate 7,046 downwards.
TGCCGCGCTCAATGCGCCGCAACTGCCCGATCATCGCAGCGATGCCGCTGGCTGTTTCAGGAACCGCAAATGCATAGTACGCGACTGTGTTCGATGGCATTATTTGACCGCCAGCTGCCACGAGCGCGCTTCTGGCCGCCACATCGGTCGGATCGGCAACGGCAATGCGACCGTTCCGGGTGGAAATCCCGAGCTCAAAGATGTCGCGGCGCAGGGCCTTCGTCACCGTCAACGCGTGCGCGGTGTCGTGGACGGTCGGGCGTACAATTCCACTGTGGTGCCGGGTCCGCGCTCGCACACGTTCCCAGGCAACCGACACCCGATGCCGCGCAGCCGTCAAACGACCCTTCATGCGGTGCGCAAGCGTGGCGGGGGTGACAATGCCGCGGCGTTTCAGGTAGCGCGCGACGCTGTCGAGTGCATTCACCTGGGGTGCGCCGCGCGCCAACGCCGCCTCGATCGAGGTGTCTTTGAAGCCGCTCTGACCGGCATAGATCTGCAGGGTGTGCCGATGACGGGAGAAGCCGACGTAGGCCATGTACCGGTCGATGTTCGGGGTGACCAGGACAAAGGTTCGATCAACCGTCACGCCCTGGCTCTTGTGGAAGGTTGCGGCGTAGCCATGGGTCAAGGCGTTGTAGACATCGGGCGTGAGGGTGATCGAGGTACCCTTGTCAAGCGCCAACGTGACGTGATCGATGGCAGCCGTTTCCACTGTGGCTAAGGCGCCCCGATCGAGCTGGATGGCGCGTCCGGATGCAAGCACAACACGTTTGGTTTCGTTGAACAGGACGCGGTCGCCCACCGAGAACATCCTGCGACCGTCGGCCGTCTCGAAACTATGATCGCTGGTCAGCGTGCCGGTGTGTTGCAATGCGGATCGGATGTTACCGTTGATCCGATCGACCGACGCATTTGTGTAGGCGAGCGCAATCTGTGTGCCGCTTGAAGGATCGTAGGTCGCCAGATAGCCTAGCACCAATTCGTGGAGGGCCTGATCGGTGGTCTCGACGGTCGTCACAGCGCCGATGCGCTTATAGTGGGCCAAGCCTTCGGTCATGCGCCCGCGCGCAAAGTGCGCCGTCGCCGTTCTCATCAAAGGGTCGCGCTGGCGGATGATGCCGGACAGTTCGTGGAAGCCGACGGTTTCGATCATCGCCCGCAGGGGCGCGCCGGCGGCAATCGGCTGCAGCTGGGCGGGATCGCCGGCGAGAACCAACTTTGCGCCGGCGTCGGTGACGTGTCGGACGATGGTATGCATGTCGCCAGTACCGAGCATGCCGGCTTCGTCGAGCACCAAAACATCGCCCGTCCGCAGTTGGTCCTGTCCACGCTCCCAACCGCGCAGCCAGCTGGTGACCGTACGGGATTGAATGCCCGCCGAGGATTGCAGCCCGCGTGTGGCGATACCTGAAAGTGCGGCGCCATGCACGCGGATGCCGGCCTCGACCCACGCGGCATTGGCAGCCGACAGCAGGGTCGATTTGCCGGTGCCAGCCAAACCGACAATGACAGCGATCCGTTCGGGGCCGGTGACGTAGGCAACGCCGGCTTTCTGTTCGTCCGCGAACACGACGCCAGCACCCAGCAGGCGTTCCGTCTGCGCGATGGCTCGCGCGATCAGCTGTTTCGTCGGCGCCGGATCCCTCGCTGATGCCAGCGCGACCGCAGCGGCGGCGAGCTGCTCCTCCATCGCCATTTGCGGTCGCGTGGCAAAGGCGGCTTTGGCGTAAGCTGTGCCACTGATCGGCTCGACAACGTTGTGGACAAGTTGCACGAGGCGGGGATCAGCGAGCACTCGCGGCATGGCGTCGGTGAACGTCGCCTCAGAGATTGTCAGCCCATGAAGCGCCTTGGCAAGATCGACTTCGGTGAAGACCGCCTTCTGTGCCGATACGATGTCGATGACAACAGTCGGATCGCTCCTGACTGCCGCGTCTCGCGCGAAATCATCGGCCGCGAACGCTTCGAGCGCCAAGCTGTCGACGCCACGGCGTTTGAGGGCTGCGAGCGCCGGCCCCAGGTGCCGGGACGGTGCCACGGCCAACCCTTGCTCGGCAAAGGACCGTGCATCGAGGCGCGTGTCGTAACCGGCGTGAGCGAGCGCCACATTGGCGTAGTCCACCCAGGCATGCCGAAGCGCTTTGAAGTCTTCGGGCCCGCCAGCGAACCGGCTGTAGGCGATTTTACCGGCGGTCGTTCTAAGCGGCTCGCCGGCATCTGACCGCAGCGGGGTGACCTTCGGCCCGAACCCATCGCCGGTCAGTGGCCTCATCGTGTGCATGAGATGGACATGCGGATTGCCCGGCTTGTCGTGGAAAACCCAATCGACCACAAACCCACGTTCGGTGAATTCCGAGACGTAATTCTGCATCAACGCGATGTTCTGTGCGCGCGACAGTTCGAGCGGCAGCGCGATCACGAACTCGCGGGCGACCTGACCGTCGAAGCGTTTTTCAGCGGCCGACGCTGCGTTCCACAGTCCGGCCGACGCCCGCGCCACCGAGCGATCGGCAATAATATCGTTGAGCCAGCCCGGCGCCGCGAGCGGCAGAGCAATCGCCGCATGAACCATGGTCGGATCGGGCTTGTAGCTCCAAACGCGGTCGAGCGTCTGATCGAACATCGACGTGCGGTGCCGATAGGCCGCGGCGGCAACGGCGCTGCGGGCCACTCCAATCAGCTGAGCACGGAAATGCACAATAGCCATGCCTAGGGCATAGCTCAACGTCCTTAAGGACGTATTATTGCGCCTTACGGACCCCTTACTGTTGATAACCTATTGTTAAGTGCTCGCAAATCAGTGTAGTCCGGCCCGGGTCGAACCCATGGAGGACCGGATGCTGAAACCTGATCGCCGCAGAGCGGCTGTGACATCAGCCGATATTACACGGCACGAAGACGCGCTGGAAGCGCTCAAGGCGCGTCTGCAGCGACAGGAATATGAACGCGTATCTGCTGCGGCTGAGGAAGCAGGCGTCGATCTGTCAGCGGTACCGCATCAGACGCTGGTCGAAGCGCTCAAACCTCTTGCCGGCTCCTTTCGTCGCCCAGAAGGGCCCAGCGGCGGCAAGGCTAAAACGCGCTGAATGGGACCTCAAGAGGAAGAAGAAAATGACAACGGAGGCTGCCCGCAGGGGCGAGACCATTCGCAAAATAGAGTTCGGCGGCTTGGTGATCAAAGGTGGACTTGGCGCGGAATCCAAGGCTGTCATCCTCGGCGCTATCGCGGACGCGGCACGCCGATTGGCCGATCCAAGCAAGCGGGATCGCGCGGTAGACTACTACAGGCAACTTGGCGACGAAGTGTTCGAGGGACAGCGCAGATGAGCGCTGCAACTCAGATCGTTGATCAGATGTCGTCAGCTCTCGCCCCTCTCAGGATGCAACGTCGTATTCTGCATCGGCGATACCAGACAGCCGAGGGTAAAGTCGGCAGATCCTTCGTATTCGCAGCGCGATATACGATGTGTCTGGGGCTGCTTTGCGTGTTGCCCGCTGGAGCATGGTTGCTCGGCTGGTGGCACCAGACTGCGAACCAGTCGACAGCAATCAATGTGTTTGCGATCGCTGCGGGCACGCTCGTTGCTGCTGTGATGCCGCTGCGAGCGGGAACCGCAGACCGATACATCGCCACGTTCGTTGGTCTCGTCGCGTTCGCGTCGTCATGGGTCTGTGGCGTCGGACCGGCGCTCATGACAGCCCTGGTCGAACCAGTGCTGCAGGGGCGGACCATTGCCCTCGTAGATGTCGTGAGCTCTCCGCACGTCATCGGTGGCGCCGTCAGTATCGGTGCCCTCGGCGTGGTATTCTACAGATGCATGCGCGGACCGATGTCGGATACCGGCAAGGCGAGCCAGGCGGCGGTGAGTGCGCTGTTCGATCTCTACGGCCGCAAAAACCGTTTGCTGGTGCAGCTGGGAGTCGCGTTGATTGCGCAAGCAACTCTGGTTGTCTGGACGGTGCCACGTGTCAGTGGCGACGGCTACATCTGGCGCGCCTGCGCGGCATGGTGTGTGGCAGGCGCGCTGACAACAGCCGCTCTGATCGGCATGAGGGCGTCGCGGCAAGAACGGCTGCGTTTAGCTGGTGTTGCCGCATTGCCGTTCGCCTACGCGATCGTGGTCGTCGTCATCCCCGACTACCAGCATCATGCAGCTCGTGCATTCGCTTCGCGATCCTTTCTGGTGACGTTGCTGGACATGGATCTCTTCCTGACGGGGGCGACGTTGTTGGGGGCGACCTGCGCTGGTCTGCTGATAAAAGCCGCCTACGAAGGCGACGAGAACATCAAACGTCCGTGGGACCAGACGCTCGGCGCGGCGCGGTGGATGACCATGCGCGAGGCCAGACAGCAGTTCCCGGCGTCCGGCTACGTGGTGGTCGGCGAGGCCTATCGCCCAGACCTCGAACGGCGCGGGACGGACGAGTTCATACCCACCGACAGACGCACCTGGGGCCAAGGTGGCAAAGCTGACATCCTCGCCTACGACATGAGTTTCGATAGCACGCATATGCTGTTCTTCGCCGGGAGTGGCGGCTACAAGACGACATCAACCGTCATTCCGACGGCGCGCCGCTATCCAGGCAGCATGGTCGTTCTCGATCCCGCGCAGGAGATCGGCGACATGGTGGCGCCGGTGCGCCGGCGCCTGTCGGGACCTCACGGCGAACCCCGCCGTGTCGTCATACTCGATCCAATGTCGAACCCGGTGTCGGGTTGCGATGTCCTCGCGCCGTTTCGCGCCATGGGCGTGCGGCAGAAAACGCTGGTTGTGGGCGCCTACGCCAAAATGCTGCTGGATGAGAAGAACTCGGCGGGATCCGGCAGCGATCAGTTCTTCGAGCAGAACACCGAGAAGTTGGTGTCGGGCCTGCTCATGTATGTCTGCTATTGCGAGGTTCAGTCGTTGCCGTTTCAGAACGGCACCGACACCGTCACCATGCAACACTACGCGTCATTGGCGCTGATGCCGGAAGCGGACCTGCAAAAGCTGATCAAGCTCGTCTGCGACAACGCGGGTGAGCCGGGTTCACGGGTAACGGGCGGCTACATCGGCGACGCGGACGCCCGACAATTCATCAAATACCAGCTCGGGGCGTTCTCGACCATGGAGCCCAAACAGTGGTCGAGTATCGCGGCCACCGTTTCGGGTTGCGCTCGTTGGCTGTCCAAAGCGCCGTTGGTCGAAATGGTCTGCGGCAACGATTTCAGCCTGCTAGAATTCGCGGCGGGCGGCTTGGATGTGTTCATCCAACTCAAGGGCGACACGCTGAAAGAAAACAAGGGCCTGGTCCGCTTGCTGATCGGTACGATGTTCAAAGTGATGCTCGAGCGTGACGGCAAGTCGCCGAAGATTCCGGTGCTGTTCGTCCTCGATGAGGTGGACCTCCTCGGGTACATGTCGGCGCTGGAAGAAGCGCGTGACCGCGGCCGCAAGTACGGAATTTCGCTGATGCTGCTCTATCAATCGATCGGACAATTGGAGAAGCATTTCGGTAAAGAAAGCGCCGGCGCCTGGTTCGATAGTGCGGCCATCGTCAGTTATGCAGCCGTCAAATCGAAGGACTCCGCCAAGGCGATTTCAGACACCGTGGGCGAGATGACGGTGATCGTCGAGAACACGTCGCAGTCGGCAAGTTGGCGCGACGGTATTTTCTCTCGCGCCACCGCGCAGAATGCGCGACTTACAAAAAGCGCCAACCTGCAAAAGCGCGCACTTCTCCTCACGCACGAGGTGCGAGAAATGCGTTCCGATGAACAGATTATTTTCGTGCGCGGTAAACCGGCTCTGCGCTGCGGCCGCGCGATTTTCTTCCGGCGCCCGGAGATGCTTGATGGCCTCGGCACGAGCCGTGTGCGCGACGGGGGCGCAGGCGCGACTATTTTCGGTGAACCAATTCAAGCCACGCATTCCGCGCCGATCTCAGCACCCACGCCGTCGTCGAGGGCGGCGATCCCCGGCATGCAAAATCGGGCACCATTCTCCCTAAACGATACAGAGGAGCCGGCGGAGCCCACGTACGCGGGTCTTGGGACGGCTCCCAACGACGGCATCGCAGGGAGCGTTACTCCTTCGGTCTCGGTGCCACCGCCATCCGTCGCCGGGATCACTCCTGCGGCCGCGACGAAACTTGCAATCGGGAGCGCGGCTGCACCGGTTACATCGGTATCGAGAGAAATCGACAGCTGCGTCGCGACCGGTTTCTCAGAGAAAGCGGCCGGCTGTCCGTAGCTTTTTGACTTGTCGTGTTTTGTAGCTCGTAGGCATAATTCTCGACGTGTCAGTTCCTTCGCTTCCGTCCGCTCCAGCAATCGAAAAACGCATCGAACCTGACCACTTTGATACTGGGTCAGATGGAAGTCGGGACGCCACGACACTGATGGCTGTTGCCAATCCAGTCACCGTTTATCGTCACCCAGTTTCGACGTCCCGCACGACCAGTGGTTCGGCGATCAGTGATTCGACCACACGGACGAGCGGAAGTTGTTCTACCAACAGTCTTCTCGCTATTGCGGTAATTCTTACAGGCAATGCCGCAGGGTCGTTCGCTTCAAGTTCTATCATCGCCAATCCGAATAACTCAGGGTCTGGGATTGAACGCTCCAATTGCCTTACACGCAGATAGAACGCCTCGGCCTTGGTGGGCATGATTGACACTCCAGGCTGTAAATACCGTTATCGGAGTTACAGTACAAAGACTAATGCACGTTCGGAGTGTGAACGGCAACAAACTAATTCCTTCTGCGACGATAATCGCGCGGCGAAAAAGGCCTTGCTCGATGAGCCGAGGCGACGAAACCGCAGCACACTCTGGCCACCGATGCGATTGCGGTTGCTGGTGTCAATCGGCGCCGAACTCTGACCGCATTTCCTCATCAATAATGTTACCGGACAACTGACTGCCAGGACTGGGGGCTCGGCACCGAATCGGATCGGTGTCGCCGATGGCGGGACAGATCAGCATGGGCGCGCGGCGCGAGATTTCGGGGCGAGCTGAGAAGGCCCGCATTTTGGATGAATTGTGTGCGGTGACGGGCTGGC
>JANLYD010000018.1:0-8651 GCA_031365465.1 Hyphomicrobiaceae bacterium | reverse complement strand
AAAATCCTACGCCGAGCGCGGCATCAACATGCTGCCAAGCCGCCACCTCGGACCGGCGCTGGCCGCTCTCAAAGCGCGCGGGGTAGCCTCCGAAGCGCTGAAAGAATTTTTAAACGACGGCATCGCGCGTGACGAGATGGTGCGCGAAAATCCGACGATTGCCGTCGACATCGTGGCCGGTCAGCGCTCGATCTTCTCAGACGACGACATCGTCAAAGTGCTGCGCACCCTCACGATTGACGATGCAACCTTCGACTACGCGCTACCGATTGCGCTTGCCGATCAGCGTCTGGTCAAACGCGAAATTTTCAAACCGGTCGGGACGGACGCCTCCGGCGCGCCAAAGTTGGTCAATGTGTATACGACGACCATGCAGATCGAGACCGAGACAACGATGCTCGATTGCGTGGCCGTCTTAGCTGCCGATGCTGTCACCGCCATTCCTGCACGGCTTGTCGCCGACGCTATTGCCGTAATCGAAGCGGGACTGAACGGCGGCAGGGGCGGTAGGCTCACAGCAGAACAAGCCGTTGGGGTCGCATACCTCACGGGCGCCGACCGCATCGCCGTCCTCACCGGCCTTGCCGGTACCGGCAAGAGCACGTTGTTCCTTGCAGCCAACACCGCATGGAAGGCCAACGGCACGCGGGTCTACGGCACCGCCCTGTCATCGGTCGCCGCACGCGGTCTCGAATCTTCATCCGGAATCCCATCGCGCACGGTCGCCAGCCTCACGCACGCGTGGGCAAGGGGGCGGGATCAACTCAAGCCCAGGGACGTGCTCGTCATCGACGAAGCTGGCATGATCGGCTCCGAACAGATGACCGAGCTCATCGATCACGCCGCCAAAGCCGGCGCTAAAATTGTCCTGGCTGGCGACACCGAACAGCTACAACCGATCGGCGCTGGTGCCCCCATGCGTGCCGTAATCGAATCCGTCGACCATCACGAACTCACGATCATCAATCGTCAACGCGACACGGACCAGGCCGCCGCGACAACCCACTTCGCCCGTGGCCGTGTCGCCGAAGGGCTCGCCACCTACCGCAAGAATGGTGGATTGCAGATCGTCGAGACGGCCGATCAGGCGATCGACCTGATGGTCAAGACATACGTCAGCACCTTCAAAGCAGGTCCCTCCCAGCTTGCGCTGGCCTATACCAACGCTGCCGTCGGTCGTCTCAACTTCAACATCCGTAACGCCCTGCGCGACCTCGGGCAGCTAGGTGACGAATTCACCTATGCGACGCCGGCCGGACCGGTCGCATTCGCCGATGCCGATCGCGTCATGCTCGGCGAGACCAAAACCATCACTCGTGCCGATGGTAGCCGGATCAAACTCGATCGCGGTGCGCTCGGGACCGTCATGGCATCAGCCCGCGACAACCTCATCGTTGCTCTCGACAGCGGCACAACCGTCACCCTCGATCCGAAGTCTTATCCTGACATTGCTCATGGCTACGCCGTCACCATCCACAAGTCTCAGGGCGTTACCGTCGACCGCGCCCATGTGCTCGCCTCCAAAGCGATGGATCGGCACATGGCGTACGTGGCGTTTTCACGCCATCGCGATCACCTCAATATCTTTGCCAGCCAGCAGGATTTTCATGACGTCGCCATCGAGGACGCGCTCGGCCGCTCCGGTCACATCGCCAATGCGCTCGATGGTGTCACTCGATATTTCGAACGCCGCGGCGTTGTCGAACACCCGTTGGTCGAGCGCGTCAGGGACGCGGTGCGCGACGCCCGTACGCGGCTGCAGACGGCCTGGGCCGTATTGGAAGCCAAGACAATGGGTGTGCTGCTGCGCCACCGCGCGCTCCAGATGCCGCCCAAGGCAGCGGTAACGATCGCACTTCTAAAGGGCGGTTTTGCGCCTCAGCAAACTGCTGTCATCGCGCCGCTGATGCAACTTCTCATCGCCCACGGCGTGCGGCCCGACGACGCTGCCCGCTTCATTCCGTTGGAGGACACCACAATGAAACTCAAAGATGCCGTCACGGCGCTCGCAGCCGTCGCGTCGCACCTCTACCGCCGTGAGGCCGCACCGACTGGCTGGGCAAACCCCAAACCCAAACTCCAGGTGACCGCTGCAAAAGTTTACCAGACCGGTCCCGGCCTTATACCCGAGACGGCCGTACCGCCGCCGCCGGTGCGGATCCACGTCAATGTCGCCGCACCGACTGCCGACCGGATACTTGTGCGCTTTGCCGCCAACGACGCCGCCAACGCCATCATCAAAGACGCCGGCTACACCTGGGACCGCATCGCGAAAGCCTGGGCGCGCGACATCCCCGCCGCCGAGCGCACCAGGGAACTCGCACAGTTGTACACGGCACGGCAGAAGATCGAGCCGATCCTCAACGCTCAGTACAAAGCGCGACGCCTCGTCGAGACCCAGGTGAAAGATCTTCGGCTCGCGATCCCCAACCTCGCGATCTCCCCGCGCGCGACGATTTACATCGGCGCTCCCGCCCACCTCCCGGCACGCGATGCCCTCGCTGCGCTCGGCGGCCGCGCGGTTCATACCACCTCGACAGATCCGGCCACACTCGGTGCCAAGGTCTTGTCGTTCTTTACTTTCCCGCCGCAACGCGACCTCACGGCGCTCCGCGACGCGCTCTGCAGAATTTCCGACACCATTCCACCACCTGCCCCAGCCCCCGCCGAGAAAATGGTGGGCACCAAGGGGATCGGCCTGACGGTCAAAGGGGACCTACTTCTCATCGACACCGCTCACCTGCCACAAACCGTGGATCATCTGGCACCGGCACAGCCGCGGCTGTTGACCAACGGCAACTTCGCCGTGCGGATGGATGTGATCGACATCGCGACAGTCAAAGCATCGCTGGAAAACCTCGCTGCCTATCACGATCGCATTCTGATCCCACCGTACAAACCTCTCAGCGGCATCGATTTGTCGGAGATCGAAATCAGCAAAATTCTGGCGCGGGTCCCTTATGACACCGACAAGATGAAACGTGTCGCCGGCATGATCGAAGATCACTACGGCTCGCTCGATACCATCTCCTTGACCCCTGGTGCCGATCCTATTGCAACCGCCAGCCTCAGGACCGTTGCCGCCCACATTTCCGGCATCCTCATTCACGAACAGGCGCGGACGAACCCCGACTATAGCTTCGACAGATAATACTTTGCTGGATAGGAACTCACCTACAGGACAGGGTGTGGGAAAACCAAAAGTCGAACGAAATAATTACGGGCGGTACTACCAAAGTGTTTATCCGCGCAACCGCAAGCCATGATAGCGGCTTGGGCAGGTTGACGAGTGACCGTTTTAGCCTCCACTCGCGCCAGATCAGTTCTGCGGGCGGGCGTTACGCGAGGCGATGCCCCCGGGCTCGGCACGGCCGCCGCTCGCGCGTGTGCTGCATACCCGCGTTGGAAGGATGCGGCATCGCCGTGCAGGCGAAAACCGCAAACGATGCCCCGTGCGGCGCAGTGGGCGACACCGTGCGTGCCGCCCACTGTGCCATTTCCGGCCCCGGAAAATCACGCGAGCATGCGGACCTTGGGTTCGCGCTCCCAGTGCCGTGCGGGCGCGATGTCTAGGAATTGCGCGTTCGGCACGACACCGGCATCAACTTCAATGTGGAGCTTGTCGAGGATGAACTCCTTGGTCGCAGGGCAGTAGCCGATGGTCTTGCAATGACCGTACGCGTCCATGAACCACTGCAGCGCGGCGCCGTCCATCGCGAGCCTCTTGGCGGCGTCAGGCATGATCGCACAGGCGACCGCATCGAACAGGACGGAGGGCGAGCCGGCCAGCTGACCGTCAGCCGACAGGGTGCCGCCCTTCAGCTTGAGCGGCCCCACCTTGCGCGCTACCATCAGCACGCTGCCGCCGGCCTTTTCGACCCCATGCTTGAGCTTCGTCAGCACGGCCAGATCGCTGCCCTCGTCGAACAGAATCGCGACCTTGCGCCCGGCCATTGGCGGCTGGCCGTGCTTAATGATCGACAGCGCGTCCGAAGTTGCCATGTCGACCGGTTCGCGGGCGGCGGGGGCCTTGGCAGGAAGCGGCATCGCCAGGCCGTCGGCGACACGTTGCGCCAAGTCGCCGTCGATGTTCTGGAGCCGCGCCAGGATCCGCTCGCGCACATGCATCAGCGCGACTTTGGAAAGTTCGAACACGATCGCGCTCGCGATGTGCGCCTGCTCGATCGCGGCTTGCGAGAGGTAGAACATCCGTGCCTGACTGTAGTGGTCGGCAAACAGTTCAGGGCGGACACGGAGCTTCGCAGTCGGCTCGTTGCGTTCATCGTTGGCGGGAAAGGTGACAAAGCCGGTGTCGGGCGCTTCGCGCGGTCCGCCGTCCTCGCCCGCATCAGCAAGGCTGTTGGGTTCGTAGTTAGCACGGCCCGTGGGGATCATCGTTTGCATCAGCCCGTCGCGGTTCATGTTGGCGAACGGGCAACGCGGCGCATTGATCGGGATCTGGTGGAAGTTGGTCGTTCCGAGCCGCGATTTCTGCGTGTCCAGATAGCTGAACAGCCGGCCCTGGAGCAGAGGATCGTTGCTGAAATCGATGCCGGGAACGATGTTTGTCGGCAGGAACGCCGATTGTTCGGTCTCAGCGAAGAAGTTCTTAACGTTGCGATTGAGCGTCATCCGCCCGACGATCCGCACCGGAACAAGTTCCTCGGGAATGAGCTTGGTCGCGTCGAGCACGTCGAACGGCTGGGCCGCGGCGAACGCCTCGTCGAACACCTGGACGCCAAGGTCCCACGCGGGGAAATCGCCGCGCTCGATCGCTTCGTACAGGTCGCGGCGGTGGAAATCGGGATCGGCACCCGCAATCTTGACCGCCTCGTCCCAGCACGTCGACTGCAGCCCAAGCACGGGCTTCCAGTGGAATTTGACGAAGCTGTCCTTGCCCGCAGCGTTGACGACGCGGAAGGTGTGAACGCCGAAGCCCTCCATCATGCGCAGGCTGCGCGGCAGGGTGCGGTCGGACATCGCCCACATGATCATATGCATCGACTCGGGCATCAGTCCAATGAAGTCCCAGAACGTATCGTGCGCGCTGGCCGCCTGCGGGTACCCCTTGTCCGCCTCCATCTTCACGCTATGGATAAGATCGGGAAACTTGATCGCATCCTGGATGAAGAATACCGGGATGTTGTTGCCGACGAGATCCCAGTTGCCTTCGTCGGTATAAAACTTGACGGCGAAACCGCGGACATCGCGTGGCGTGTCGACCGATCCGGCACCGCCCGCGACGGTGGAAAAGCGCACGAACACCTCCGTCACCTTGCCGGTGGTGCCGAGCACGCCGGCCTTGGTCAAGTCCGCGATCGCATCGGTACATTCGAACACACCGTGCGCCCCGGTGCCGCGCGCATGGACAATCCGCTCGGGAATGCGCTCGTGGTCGAAGTGGAAAATCTTCTCGCGCAAGACGAAGTCTTCAAGCAGGCTTGGTCCACGCGCCCCAGCCTTCAAGCTGTTCTGGTTGTCCGAAACACGCACGCCGTGATTGGTCGTCAGGTGCGCCGTCTGCTGCGGCGCCTCGCCGGCTAGTGCGCGCGGCCCCAATACCATTTCGGGACCAGCGCCGTCTTTCGAACCGGCCGCGGCCATACGGACCTGCTGGTGGGTCTCACCGCCGTTGCCGGCGGTCTCGCTGATCGGTTTGACAATCCCCGGCGGCGCTTTCTTAGCTTTCTTAAGCGATGAAGGGGTAGCATTCTTTGCCATCGGATGATCCTTGGAGGTCGTGACGCGGTTACGAGAAAGTCGCACGACCCGGGTAACGTTCCTGCCAGGCCGGCTAGTTTAGAGCGCTGGCGGGGCGCTAGACTTGCCGTGCGGAGAAGCGCCAAGGCACGAAATTGCGGTAAAGCAGGGTAAGGTGGTTCTCGCCGCGTGTTTGCGAAGCGATTAGTCGCCAGCGCTCGCCTCGTGCGTGAGTTTAGCGACCCTTCGGCGCTGAACAAATGCGAACGGCTCTCACACGCAGTATCCCAGCGGTGGCAAGCAACAAAATTTGGCAACGCACGGGAACTCACATGCGCGTCAGTCAAATTAGCGAACGTTGGACGCCGCGACGTTAAGCGGTGAGGGTGGTTCGACTACAATCAGATCTGCAATTTTGGTACGTCCAGCGCCTCCGCGCAGCTGGTCGTCGAGGCGAGCTTGCGGGTCCTCTCGGGTCCTCCGGCGGTTACGGCGGTCGAGGAGTTCATGCTGGGAGGCCTGCTTTGTCGGATATATTCTCTTCTACATTAAATTTTAACTACCTAAAAATTTGGACAGGAGGCACGAACAGACGTAGACGGCGAATACCGGTCAGCCTGATGGGGAAGGAGCCGGTTTGCGCACAGCGCGGCGCACCACTCCCCTGATGGAGAAGCCACATGCCTGTCTACGTCAACAAAAACGGCGGCACCGGTTATACAGTGCAAGTACCACCCGGCTCCGCAGCTCACAAAACGTTCCGCGAGGAATTTCCCTCTCGCGAAACAGCGCCCTGGAACGCCAAAGCCGGGGCTTACGAAGTCAAAGGCACCGGCCAAGGCGTTCACGACAAACTTGAACGATTCCAGAAAGCTGCTCATCCCATTACTCTCGCCGAGGAAAACAAACGTTCTGCTGCACGGGAGTTCATCGACAAGCTCGACCTTAAACGTATTCCCGGCGTCGCCGTCGCCGTAAAGGATAACGAACTTGTGGTGCGCGTCCCGAACATCAAGGCCGTCACAGATGTCCTGCGTGTCGACGGTAATTCAAAATGGGTGCCCCAGTTCAAGGACGAAGCGTCGAAGACGGTGCGTGGCGGCTACGACAAACTGCCAGTCACGCCGATGACGATGAAAGTGCTCGAACTGGCGTCTCATGTCCTTCAGCAAACCCAGAAGCACGCCCGCGAAGCGATCAAGGTGCCACACCACGACGCAGTCACGCTATCGACAGCCCTCGACCGAGACCGCCGTTCGGTCGTTGTCGTAAACTTCGCCTTCGATAAAAAGGGCAATGACATCATCAAAGCCGACCTCGAGCCACACGGGCTCAAGCTCAACAAAGCAGCCGGCGGCTGGGTCGTCCCATGCAATCCCGACACGGCCAAAATCTTGGCTCCTGTCATGGACAAGCTTTCGGCCCACCTCAACACTTACGCGCAAGGCATCGCACCTAGCAAAACCCACCCAGGGATCATGCAGGACGCCCTGCGCGAAGCGCTCGCCCTGCCGGACAAACCCGGCCCAGAGCACGCAAAGCAAATGGCGGCGGCGCAGGCTCTCATCATGAAGGCCTTCAGCCCCGAAGAACGCGACGATCTCAAAGAACTGAAATACGAAGACCAGTCGCAGTCAAACAGCGAACGGATCGCAAAGCTCTCTCCTGAGACATTCGAACTTGCGAAGACTGCGGTAAACCACGTCGAAAACGTCGTCGACCATGTCCAAGGTCTGCAGCGCCATGACTTGGAAGCCCGCCATCAGGCTATGCAAGCCGAGCGTTCCAAGGAAATGTCGTTCGAGCATTAACTCAACCGACACGACGATAGAAATCGGAGAGGCTCGCCAGAATTGGCGGGCCTCTTTCCTATTGTGCGATTGCATCGCACGGCGTTTAGCAACGCTCCTTTTTCCAACACGCATCTGGACCACAAGAGTAAGTCAGGTAAGGACGTGCCCCGCGACGCAGGGTCGGGCTTCAAAACGCGCGCCGAAGGGGCGCGCTTACGGAGCCACAAAGATGTGTCTCCGCCCCTAGGGTTTGATCCCTCACGCTCGCTATCGCGTCGTGCAACGAAAGTGAGCGCACGCACATGGCCCCACCAACCCGCGCGGCGACGCCTCTCGGCCCGAGGCCGAGAGGCGCGCCAAGTCGCGCGGAAGACTGTGGTCACCCCTCGCCCCTCACGGGTCGAGGGGTTCCTCATCTGGATCCGTCACACCGACCCATGGAATAGTGGTTCATCGCGCAGCCGGCCCGAGGCCGGCCGCGCGATGCTAAATCGGACCTGCCGGTCATTGGCGCTGCGCGTAATCAGGTGATCGGTCGTCGTCGGCCCAAAGCCGACCGACGCCCGACACACACCCTCATCTGCCACCAAACCAAAAACGCCAACATTCTCGAACACGACAACTGATCCTCGGGATGATCAGCGCCGCAGCGCTTACTTGAACGTCTTCCGGCCCGCTGCTTCGAGGAGCGCCGTGGAGGTCTCCCCATTTATCGGCAAGATCTCCTCTGCTTTCTAGCGCCCTGCATACCGCCCCCCCCGCTAGCCGTCCAACCCGAAACCGTCCCATGGCCGGTTTGGGTTGACTGCGTCTCGTGGCGGCGGTCTGGGCGGTCTTGAAAGACAGAGGAGATCTCGCCGTGGCACTTGGTTCGGAAGCCTACTTTTATGCAATCCTCGAAGCAGCGGACCGGAAGACGAGACTTGAGGCCTTCCGGCACTCAGATCCTACAGGATCTTATCCAGCGGCCCGGCCGCACCGGAGCCCTCACGGCCCAAACGATCGACGACCGCGACATAGAGTACTCGCGCATCGACACACCGCAGGTGATGCAACGGACACTGCCGTATATCCAGGCCGACGACGGCTACAAACTCTACGGAAAAACGATCGAGATCGACGTCATCACGTACACGAAGCCGATGGTCGCCGCGCACG
>JANLYD010000427.1:0-8731 GCA_031365465.1 Hyphomicrobiaceae bacterium | reverse complement strand
TGACGCTCAACCGGCCCGACAAGCTCAACGCGTTCAATCGGGCGATGATGAACGAGATGATCGATGCGTTCGACAAAGCAGATGCCGACGACGCCGTGCGCGCGGTGATCGTCACGGGCGCTGGTCGCGGTTTCTGCGCGGGCGCGGATCTGTCGACGGGCGGCTCGACTTTCGACTACGATGCGCGTAACGCCGGTAAATCTTCGGCCACGGTCGATCTGTCCGACGACAGCGTGCGCGATGGCGGCGGGCGCGTGACGCTGCGTATTTACGAAAGCCTGAAGCCGGTGATCGGCGCGATCAACGGTCCGGCCGTCGGCATCGGCGCCACCATGCTGCTGCCGATGGACGTGCGGATCGCCTCGACGGATGCGCGCTTCGGGTTCGTGTTCGCGCGCCGGGGGATTACGATGGAGGCCTGCTCGAGCTGGTTTCTGCCGCGCGTCGTCGGTGTCTCGCAGGCTCTTGAATGGACGATGACGGGCCGTGTGTTTCCGGCTGCTGAAGCGCTGGCTGGGCGGCTCGTGAGCAAGGTCGTGGAGCCCGCAGACTTGCTGCCGGCAGCACAGGCGTTGGCGCGGGAAATCGCCGACAACACCGCTGGCGTCGCCGTCGCCATGAACCGGCAGATGATCTGGCGCATGCTCGGCGCCGATCATCCCATGGAAGCGCACAAGGTCGACAGCCGCATGATCTTCGAACGCGGCCGCAGCGCCGACACACGCGAAGGCGTCACCGCATTTCTCGAAAAGCGCCCCGCCAAATTCCCCGATACGATCGCGTCGAACCTGCCCAAGAGTTTCCCGTGGTGGAGCAAGCGGGAGTATAAGTGAACTAATGACCCACTGCCGCCTCCAGTGGCTCTCCGCTGTCATCCCGTGCGCGGCGCAGCACTCTTGTGGTGCGACGCAGACACGGGACCGCCAACCGCTCAAAACAGCACGCTGAACGCCAGCCCGAAACGGAATTCTGCCCTGCGCACGAGATGACCAGAAGTGGATACGGCTGGCGGTAATTCAAATCGGCGCCTTGGCGTTCGCGGCCAGACCCTTCGCCTTCAGCGCGTCCGTCAACTCTCCGAGCACGGCGGGATCGTCGATGGTGGCGGGCATTTTCCAGGCTTCGCCGTCGGCGATCTGACGCACCGTCGCGCGCAAAATCTTGCCCGATCGCGTCTTCGGCAGGCGCTTGACGATCATCACGGTCTTGAAGGCAGCGACCGGCCCGATCACGTCCCGCACCAGCTTCACGATCTCGGCTTCGATCTCGGATGCCGGACGGTTGACGCCGTTATTCAGTACCACCATGCCGGCTGCATTCTGGCCCTTGAGATCGTCGGCGATGCCAATGACCGCGCACTCGGCCACGTCCTTGTGCTGTGCGATTACCTCTTCCATCTGTCCGGTCGAGAGGCGGTGACCGGCGACGTTGATCACGTCGTCGGTCCGCGCCATGACGTAGGCGTACCCATCTGCATCGATGAAGCCGGCATCCGATGTCGAGTAATAGCCAGGGAAATCGGTGACGTAGCTTTTGCGGAAGCGCGCGTCGTTGCCCCACAGCGTCGGCAGGCATCCTGGCGGCAGCGGCAGTTTGACGGCCAGCGTGCCGGGCGTGCCGGCTGGAACGGGTTGACCCTTTTCGTCGAGCACCTGCAGATCGTAGCCAGGCATCGGGACCGTCGGTGATCCATGCTTGACCGGCAACATGCCGAGGCCCACCGGATTGCCGCAGATCGGCCAGCCGGTCTCGGTCTGCCACCAGTGGTCGATGACGGGGATCTTCAGCTTGGCTTCAGCCCATTTGATGGTTTCCGGATCGGCGCGCTCGCCAGCCAGAAAAAGCGTGCGGAAATTGGACAGGTCGTATGTCGGAATGAATTCGCCCTGCGGATCTTCCTTCTTGATGGCGCGGAAGGCAGTCGGCGCGGTAAACAGCGCGGCGACCTTGTGCTCGGCAATAATGCGCCAGAAGACGCCGGCATCCGGCGTGCCGACAGGCTTACCTTCGAACATCAGCGTAGTGGCGCCCGCGAGTAGCGGCGCATAGACGATATAGCTGTGGCCGACCACCCAACCCACATCCGAGGCGGCCCAGAAAACCTCGCCCGGTTGGATGCCGTAGTGGTTGGCCATCGTCCACTTCAACGCCACCATGTGACCGCCGGTATCGCGGATGACGCCCTTCGGCTGTCCGGTCGTGCCGGATGTGTAGAGGATGTAAAGGGGATCGGTCGCTGCAACCGGCACGCACGCAGCCGTTGCCTTGCGCGTCTTGGCATCCGCGATACGGGCTGCCCAATCGTGATCGCGCGCGGCGATCATCGTTGCCTGCGCCTGCGGTCGCTGCAACATGAGCACGTTGCGTGGCTTGTGCGCACTGAGTTCGATGGCACGATCCAGCAACGGCTTGTACTCGACAATTCTGGTGCCTTCGATGCCACAGGACGCCGCCAGAATCGCAACTGGCGTGCAGTCGTCGAGGCGGGTAGCGAGTTCGGCCGCCGCGAACCCGCCGAATACCACGGAGTGAACCGCGCCGATGCGCGCACACGCCAGCATTGCCATCAAGGCCTCGGGGATCATGGGCATGTAGATGACGACGCGGTCGCCTTTTTTGATGCCCAACTCGACCAGCACCGCAGCCAGCGTCGCGACTTCGACGGTCAGGTCGGCGTAGGTGTACTTACGCTGCGACTTCGTTACGGGGCTGTCGTGGATCAGTGCCAGCCGATCGCCATGGCCATCGCGCACGTGCCGGTCGAGACAATTCCACGCCGTGTTGGTTTCGCCGCCGACGAACCAGCGGCCGTATTGGCCGGCATAGGGATCGAACACCTTCGCGTAGGGCTTGGACCATTCGATGTCGCGGGCGACCCGATCCCAGAACGCTTCCGGATCTTTCTTCCAGGCGGCGTAGACTTCGGGATAGCGGCTGGCGGGCAGGGACATGGACTGGCCTTTATGGCGACGGCTGACACGCGACGACTGGCGTTTCCGCCGTTATCGTCGCCCGCCGGCCCGCCGTCCATTGGCAATGCGTCGAAGGCTCGCGGGACGCGGTGATCGTGCCTGTCGACCTTTAGCCGAGCCGACGTGCTATCTTGGGCGCCTCTTAGTCATGTCGGAATGCGATTCGCGGAATGCTCACAGATCCCTGGTTTTACCTCGTGGCAATTCCGGCGGTGGCGCTGTTCGGGCTCTCCAAGGGCGGATTCGCCGGGGCCAGTCTACCGGCCATGCCGTTGCTGGCGCTGGTGATGCCGCCATTTGCAGCGGCGGCGCTCATTCTGCCGGTGCTGTTGGTACAAGATGCGCTGACGGTCTACGCGTTCCGCAAGTCGTACGATAAGCGCATGCTGTACTACATGATCCCCGGCGCAATCGCGGGATCGGCGCTCGGCTGGCTGACTGCGACTTCGATCAATGCGGATCAGATCCGCTTCGCCGTTGGCGTTATGGCCTTCGCGTTTTGTTTGAACGCCTGGTTCGGAACGCCAGTTGCCCATCGGCGGCCCCGCGATCACAATTTCGCGAGCGCAGGGTTGTGGGGTACCATCTCTGGCTTCACCAGTTTCGTCATTCATGCGGGCGGCGCGCCGTTCAATATCTACGCGCTGCCGCGCCAGTTGCCCAAGGAGACGCTGGCCGGCACTGGTGCGATTTATTTTGCGTGTATCAATGCATTGAAAGTGTTGCCTTATTTCCTTATGGGACAGTTGACGGCCGAATCGCTGACGCTTTCGGCGGCGGTCTTGCCGGCTGCGATCGCCGCCAACGCTGGCGGAATTTATTTCGTTCGCCGGGTATCGCAGACCATCTTTTACCGCATTCTTTACGGATTGTTATTCATGCTGTCGTTGAAGTTGATGTTCGACGGCAGCGCGGCATTCGTCGTTGTTTTGCGTGGTGCGGCAACGGCTTGACGTTGGAATATCCACTCGATGCCGGTGGCGGTGTTCGTCATGTAAAGACGCTTGCTTCGCAGGTGCAGCAAATTCGTAGCAATTCTTTCGCTTGTGCAGTAAGCAGGCCGGAACGTGTGCGTTGTAGGCGGCGTTAACCGGTCGACGCAGACGTGCGCTGCGTTTTTCAATCGACGTAAAAACGACTGCTGGATCGTTGGACGATCAAGAGCAACATTCAAGAAACCGGACGCACAGGCGATGACACCTGACTCCAGCAACAATGCGCCGAAGCCGATCGAGTCTGCTGTTCCCGCTCGGGTTGGTAACAAGCGCGATCATCGCATCGATTTCCTGCGCGGATTTGCGCTGATTTCGATCTTCATCAATCACATGCCGGGCAACCGGTTCGAAAACTGGACGACTCGCAACTTCGGATTTTCCGACGCGGCTGAGCTGTTCGTGCTGTTGGCGGGCGTCGCTGCAGCGTTTGCGTTCTTCCCGCGTGTGCTGCGCGGCGAGACGTTCGGCGTTGCTCTAAAATCGATCCGGCGTGCGGCAGTGCTTTACGGTGCGCATCTCGTGTCGACGGTCGCCGCCGTTGCGCTGTTTGCTGCGGCGGCATGGATACTGGGGAATGACGGCGTCTTTGAATTGATCGGCATCAGCCCGGTGATGGCGGCTCCGGCGTCGGGTTTGTTGGGCATCCTCACGGGGAGCCTGCAACTCGGCTATTTCAATATCTTGCCGCTGTATGTGTTCCTGATTCTTCTGGTGCCGGCGCTGATGTGGCTTGCAGCGCGCGATCTGCGCTTGATGCTGGCGTCGTCGTTCGGACTTTATCTGGCAGCGCATTTGTTGCCGATCCAGATGCCCAATTTTCCGACTGATGGTGGCTGGTTCTTCAATCCCTTTGCCTGGCAGTTTATTTTCACGATCGGCATTGCGCTGGGCGTGATGAAAACGCGTGGCGCGAGCGTGCCCTGGCATCCGGTACTTGGTGGTCTGGCAGCGGCTTATGTGATGTTCAGCTTCGTGTGGATGTTCAACGATATGGGCGGCCGCGTCTCGTTCGGCATGCTGCCGATGTGGGTGGACACACTGCACAAGTCGATGTTGCCTGCGACCCGGCTCCTGCACATTTTGGCACTTGCCTACCTGCTCGTGCACAGCCCGGCCTGGCGTTGGATGGCCCGCATCTCGCCCGCAAACGTGTTGGCCCGCCTCGGCCGCAACTCGTTGCCGGTGTTCGTTCTGGGCTCGCTTCTGAGCATGGTTGGCTATCTCGTGCTCGTCCACACCGGGTCGGTGCTGTGGCTCGAGGTCTTGCTGACGCTCGGCGGTATCGCGTCGACGACGCTTCTCGCGATGACGCTTGAATCAAGCGCGTGGCGCGGAATGAAGGCGCGCGCCACGTCGCATGGCCGCGCTTTGGCAGGTCGCGTGACGACCGTCGGTGATAAATCGTCCGTCACGCGCCGCTGATCGCGGGATATGCACCTGCTCAGCTGATGGGCTTGCAGCGCCGCCAAGTTTCGAGCGGCGTGCCGGCGGGTGCGCGTGCAACCGTCATCATGTCGTCGCTCATCAACTGCATGGCGACTGGGGTTCCGGCCGCGGGCTCGTTCGCCGGAACAGCATAGTTGAAGCTGTGCCGGCCGTAGTCTCCGGTTATCTCGCTGCCCGCAGGCGTGCGCAATTGCGGGCCTTTGATGGTCAGCGACTGGGTCTGGTAGCACCAGTCGCCATCGATGGCGTCGGCTCGCGCGGGCGCGGCACACGTCAGCGCGACAAGGGCTGCTCCAGCCAGCGTGCGCATCTTGGAACTCGTCATTGTCTGCACTCCCGATAGCCTCGACGGTCATTGCGTCTTCCTGTTGTATCCTCACGGAGGGTAGTGTGACTATCCAGCAATAGCCAATCTGAATCGCATGGTGCAGACTGTCGGCCAAGAGCCTACAGGGCCATCGCCGATTGTGGCGTCAGGGAGGATGATCGCGTGCAGTTTCTGGCAACAGCCGGACAAAGAGACGTCGTGGACGCACGCGTTCGGCGCTCTCGCGGATTGCGTGTGGCGCTTGCTCGTGCCGGGATGCGGGGTCACGGCCGCGCATGATCGAACTTTATGTGAACGCCATCGTCTCGGGGCTGCTGCTCGGCGGTTTTTACGCGGCCGTGACCCTCGGCGTCGCCATCTCGTTCGGCATGCTCGATGTGGTCAACATCGCCCATCCCGCGTTCGTCATTCTCGGCTCGTACGTCGCCTACATCAGCAACACGAAATTCGGGCTTGATCCGGTGCTGGTGGGGTTGCTGGCGTTGCCGGTGTTCTATTTTCTGGGGCAACTGGTGTATCAGGTGTCGTATCTCTCGTTCGAGCGAAAGGGCACCGACAGTCTGCGCGGCTTGGCATTCTTCTTCGGTCTGCTGTTCGTGACGGAAGTGCTGCTGATCCTGGTTTTCGGCGTCGACTACCGCTACGTCGAAGCCTGGTACATCGGCCCCACGATCAAGATCGGGTTCGTCGATCTGCCGTGGCGCATGCTGGTGCCGTGCGTGCTGTCGATCGTGCTGTTTCTGCTGCTGCAACTGTTCCTGTCGCGCACCTACACCGGCCGGGCCATTGCAGCCGTCAGTCAGGATCCGACCGCGTTACGGCTGTTGTCGATCGATCCCGTGCGGATCAAACGCATCGGTTTCGGGTTGTCGATCGCCACCGCCGCGCTGGCTGGTGCCTTCCTGATCATCATCCAGCCCGTCGAACCATCGGTCGGACGCGAGTATATCGGCCGCATCTTCGCGATCTGCGTTCTCGGCGGCATGGGCAGTCTGCCGGGCACGCTGATCGGCGCCATGCTCCTCGGCGTCGTCGAAAGCCTGACCACCACGTTTTTCGGACCCTCCTGGGCACCAGCCGTCGGGTTCGGGTTTTTGCTCGCGACGCTCGCGTTCAGACCGTCTGGATTGTTGGGCCGATGAGCAAAGCATCCTGTCGAGTGTCCAAAGTTACAACCGTGTCCGTTCGTGACCGAGCAAGAACATCCGCATGAGCACGGAGCCAACGTCATCGAAGACGGTCACCTCCACCAGCGCGACCGGACGTGTCGGGCTTGCGGGGCTTGGCAATGGTGCGTTTGCGGCCGCCGCACTCGTTGTCGCGGCGCTGGTTTATGCCATGATCGCGGTCGTCGGTAACGAATACCTCTACTTTGCCGGATACGTCGTTCTGCAGTTCGTCGTGATGGCCACAGCTTGGAATATTCTGGGCGGATATTGCGGCTATGTGAACTTCGGCTCGGCGGCATTCTTCGCGATGGGCGCCTACACGACCGTCGCCGTCTACGAGGTCGGAAGCGAATTCGGCAAAAGCTCCGCCGGTCAACTGGTCGGCGCCATTCCGCCGCCGGTATTGGTTGTGGTTCTGATTGCCTTTGCAGGCTTGATCACAGGGTTGGTCGGCCTCGGCATGGGGTATCTGACATTGCGGTTGCGGGGGGTGTTCTTCTCCATCGCCACCTTGGCATTGTCGGTGGTGTTGCAAACACTAGTGGTCAACTGGGAGTTCGTCGGCGGATCACGCGGCGCTTACGTGATCCGGCCGAACGAGTTTCCGCTGCTGCCCGGCGGCTTTGTCGCCTATCTGTTCGTGCTGATGCTTCTGCTGGTGGTGATCGCCATATGCGTGGCGCGCGGCATCGAACGATCGCGGCTCGGCTTCGGCTTCGCAGCCATCCGCGATGACGAAATGGCGGCCGAGGCAGCGGGTGTGCCGACGTTGCGCCTGAAGCTGATCGCCACCACGATTTCCGGCGCGTTGATGGGCATGGCGGGCGCACCCTTCCCGTATTACATCGGCTATCTGCAACCGCAATCGGCGTTCGGTCTGGAATATGCCGTCAACGCGATCGCGATGCCGATGGTGGGGGGAACGCAATCGTGGATCGGCCCGCTGGTCGGGGCGTTGCTGCTCGGCTCGTTCCAGCAGTGGGCGACCGTCAGCATTTCGTCGGTATTGAACTTGCTGATCGTCGGCCTGTTGCTGATCTTCTTCGTCATCGTCGCGCCGAACGGTATTACCGGCTACATCCGTGATCTGCTGTACCGGCGGCGCACTGGCGGCGGGGGCAAATCATGAGTGCCGCCCTTGCAGGCTTGCCGCTGCTGCAAGTCACTGGCGTTTCCAAACGCTTTGGTGGGTTCACCGCCCTCAACGACGTGTCGCTGCAGTTGGCACCCGGCGAACGGCTCGGGCTGATCGGGCCCAACGGTTCGGGCAAGAGCACGCTCGTCAACTGCATGAGTGGCACGCTGGTCAACGACACCGGCAGCGTCATGTTCGACGGGCGCACGCTCGACGGCTTGCCGCCGCACCAGCGCGCGTATCTGGGGCTGGCCCGCAGTTTTCAGCTGCCGCGTCCGTTCGGGTCGATGCCGGTGCGCGACAACATGCGGATACCGCTTGTCTATCCCGCAGCGGTGCGCGCCGGACGGCAGCGCACCGAGACCGAGATACGCGATCGCACCGACGAATTGCTACGGCTGGTCGGCCTGATCGACAAGGCCGACGCACGTCCGATCGATCTGACGCAGGTCGACATGCGCAAGCTGGAACTGGCGCGCGCCATGGCGGCCGATCCTAAATTGCTGATCGCCGATGAAGCCATGGCGGGGCTGTCCAATGCCGAGGTCGACGACATCCTCAAACTGCTGATGACGCTCAACGCCAACGGCATCAGCATCATCATGATCGAGCACATCATGAAGGCGGTGATGGCGTTTTCGCAGCGTCTCGTCGTGTTGGTGAGCGGCAGCAAGATCGCCGACGGT
>JANLYD010000399.1:0-39412 GCA_031365465.1 Hyphomicrobiaceae bacterium | reverse complement strand
CCCGTCGGCTGCAGCATCAAGCCCGATCCGACCGGGCGCGGCACGTCGACTTTTTCGAACACCGTGATGCGATGCCCCTGCGCCGAGAGCGCGAGCGCAGTTGCCAGCCCGCCGATACCAGAGCCGCAGATCGCAATATCGTGTGTACGCATGGCAGGTCGGAGTTTCGCAATGGTTGGTCGCAACGATCACTGCCGCGCGCCTCGACGTTATGATACTCCGCGTCATTTTGCGCGCAGCAACTTCGGCACCTCTCCCGTTTGACCGGTAGCCTCCTCCACCAGCCATGCCTTGAGCCCCGGCATCGCGTCCGCCATCGACAGCGCAGCGCCTCGGGCCGAGCGCGCCAATGTCGAGTGCACGCCGAACAGCCGGTTCAGCACGTCGAAGCCGCCTGCAGCGACAAGTGTATCGAACCGCCGCCAACGCTCATAGCGTTGCAGCGTCGTCGCATCGCCGAAATCCAGCCCGAGCTGCGCGGCGTCGAGGATCGTTTCCACCAGCGCCGCCACATCCCGAAATCCGAGGTTGAGCCCCTGCCCGGCCAGCGGATGCACGCTGTGCGCCGCATCGCCGATCAGCACGAAACGCGACGCCACCAGCGCTCGCGCGAGGTTCAGCGTCAACGGCCACGACTTCGGCGCCCCGATCGTCCGCAATACGCCAAACTCATGGCTGACGCGCCGCTCGATCTCGCTGCGAAATCCGGCGGCATCCAGTGCCAGAATACGCCGCGCCTCCTCCGCGCCCTCGGTCCACGTCACGCAGATTCGATTGCCGGTCATCGGCAATAGCGCAAACGGCCCGGCTGGCAGAAAGTGCTGGATGGCGCGGGCCTGATGCCGCAGCTCCGGCTCGATGATGGCGATGATACCGTCCTGTTCGTAGCCATGCCCGACCGTCCCGATCCCAGCCTGCACCCTGAGTTGCGATCGCGCACCGTCCGCACCCACCAGCAACCGCGCCCGCAGTGGTTTGCCATCGGCCAGCACGACGGCCACGCCGTCGATATCGGCGTCGAAATTGCGCACCGCCGCACGGTCCAGCAACGTCACGCCATCGGCGCTCTGCGCGGCCTCCAGCAGCGCCGACCCCAGCCGACGATTTTCCAGCATCACCATGGCAGGCAATTCACCGTCGGACTCCCCGGCTGACCCGCCCAGCGCATACCTGAGCTTCACCGGCCGAACCGCGTCGTCCAGCTTGGAATCCGTCAACTCGATCGTATCCACGGTTTGCGCGTGCGGCGCCAACGCGTTCCACACTCCGAGATGGTCCAGCAAATTCAGCGATGCCCGCGACAGTGCGGACGCGCGAATGTCCACCCCGGCAGCCTCGCCCGATGCGAACGATGGCGACGCAATGGAAATTCTGAGTGCGCCGCCACTTGCGCGCGACAACGCCACCCCCAGCGCCAGCCCCGCATAGCTGCCGCCGGCGATCAGAATATCGGTGTCGAACACTGCAATTGACATGGCCGAACCTACGCACCCCCGCACGCCGGCGCTAGATGGGCGTGTGTCGCAACGCGCGAGCGCCCCGCTCACCTTCGGCTTGACAGATCAAACGCCACTCCATCCCTTGAGCGTCTGTCAGATCCAGTCCCGAGCACCCCCATGTCGTCCAAACCTTCTAAGCCCCCGAAGAAATCGCCCGCGTCCAAACCTCCTGCCAAATCGTCGGCCATCGCCGATTTGCTGACAATCCTCGACCTTGAGCGGCTCGAGGAAAACCTGTTCCGCGCCGTCAGCCCGCAAGATGGGTGGCAGCGTGTCTACGGCGGTCAGGTGTTGGGGCAGGCGCTCGTGGCCGCCGTGCGAACCGTCCCCGCTGAACGATTTGCGCACTCACTGCACGCCTACTTTCTGCTCCCCGGCGACCCCACCGTTCCCATCATTTTCCAGGTCGAACGCCTGCGCGATGGCGGCTCGTTCACGACCCGCCGCGTGACCGGCATTCAGCACGGCAAAGCCATGTTCGCCATGAGCGTGTCGTTCCAGAAAACCGAGCCGGGCCTCGATCATCAGATCGCCATGCCGAAGGTTCCCATGCCCGAAGATCTGCCGAGCGAGCGAGACCTGCTCAAGATCTTCGAAGGCGACATCCCCGACGATATCCGACGCTATTGGAAGCGCGAGCGCCCGATCGAGATGCGGCCCGTCGATGTCTCCAGGTTCCTGAAGCCGGTCAAAAGCCAGCCCGAACAAGCGATCTGGATGCGCGCCACCGGTCAATTGCCCGATGCGTTCCCGCTGCATCAATGCGTGCTGGCCTACGCATCCGACTTCACCTTGCTCGATACTGCTCTCATCGCCCACGGCAAGCTGATGTTCGACCACGACATGCAGATGGCCAGCCTCGATCACGCCTTGTGGTTTCATCGGCCGTTCCGCGCCGACGACTGGCTGCTGTACGTCCAGGACAGCCCCTCAAGTCAGCGCGGGCGCGGCATCTGTCGCGGGTCCGTCTACACCCGTGACGGCAGCCTCGTCGCATCCGTCGTGCAGGAAGGACTGATTCGCCAACGCGCGAACGCCTACACGGTGAAGGAATAGGCGACCTGCCTATTATTAGAGCTGCGAACGATCTGAGGCTCGCCCAAAGCAGCCCTCCGATTCGCATAACGCGATGAGAAAACTAGCAAATATTTACGGAGAGTAAACTGGCACACAACTTGTGTAGGACGTTCCGGGGCAGCCCTTCTGGGGGAGGCTGCGATGTCTAGGAGCGCTGCATGAAACTCGTTACTGCGATCATCAAACCATTCAAGCTCGAAGAGGTGCGCCAAGCCCTCACTGACCTCGGTTTTCAAGGCATGACGGTGTCCGAGGTCAAGGGTTACGGCCGTCAGAAAGGTCACACCGAAATTTATCGCGGTGCGGAGTATGCGGTGAATTTCCTGCCGAAAGTGAAAATCGAAGTAGCGGTATCCAGCGGTGACGTCGACCGCGCCGTGGCAGCGATCGTGACAGCCGCAAAAACCGGCCAGATCGGCGACGGCAAAATCTTCGTGACCTCGATCGAACACACCGTTCGCATCCGCACCGGCGAAACCGACGACACCGCACTTTGACAGCGATGCGGCGATCTTCAGTCTTGCCGCAGCCGCGCCCAACATCATCCAATCCGACGTCCAGGGGAACACTTGTTATGTCCAATCGAAAATACCCGCCCGCGCTTTCAACGGCGCTAGCCACTGCGGGGCTACTGCTGACTGCGGCAGGTCCGGCACTTGCCGACGGCCCCGTTCCCAATAAAGGCGATACCAGTTGGATGCTCATTTCGAGCGCGCTGGTGTTGCTTATGACAGTCCCGGGCTTGGCGCTGTTCTACGGCGGCCTCGTCCGATCCAAGAACATGCTGTCGATGCTGATGCAGGTGTTCTATACCGTGTGCATCGTCTCAGTCCTCTGGGTGATGTTCGGCTACAGCGTCACCTTCACCGAAGGCACGAGCTTTAACGCATTCATCGGCGGCTTCTCGAAGGTCTTCCTGAAGGGTGTCACCATCGACTCGGTGGCTGAAACCTTCACCCACAAGGTCGTCATTCCGGAATATGCCTACATCGCCTTCCAAATGACGTTCGCCTGCATAACGCCTGCTCTGATCGTCGGCGCGTTCGCCGAACGCCTGAAATTTTCAGCCGTCGCCTTGTTCATTCCGCTGTGGGTGACGTTCGTTTACTTCCCCATCGCCCACATGGTCTGGTATTGGGCCGGCCCCGATGCCATCGTCACGGCCGCCAAGGCAATCGTTGACGCTGGCGCCGACGTGGCCAAGAAGACGGCAGCCGAAGCGGCTCTTGCCGCAGCCAACGCCAACGCAGGCATGGTCTTCCAGTGGGGCGGCATCGACTTCGCTGGCGGCACTGTCGTGCACATCAATGCCGGCATCGCCGGTCTCGTCGGCGCCCTCATGATCGGTAAGCGCATCGGTTTCGGCCGTGAGTCGATGGCCCCGCACTCGCTGACCATGACCATGATCGGCGCTGCCTTGCTGTGGGTCGGCTGGTTCGGCTTCAACGCCGGCTCGGCACTTGAGGCCAACGGCACTGCCGCTCTCGCCATGGTCAATACCTTCGTAGCGACAGCCGCCGCCGCACTGGCATGGACATTGGTCGAAAACATCGAAAAGGGCCGCCCGAGCTTGCTCGGCATGGTCACGGGGGCGGTTGCCGGCCTTGTCGCCGTCACCCCAGCCGCTGGTTACGCAGGCCCCGCCGGGTCGATGGTCCTCGGCATTCTCGCCGGTGGCGTGTGTCAGGTCTTTTGCTCGACCGTTAAAAACCGCTTCGGCTACGATGACGCTCTCGACGTTTTCGGCGTCCACTGCATCGGCGGCATCATTGGCGCCATCCTGACTGCTGTCGTCGCCGCGCCCCAGTTCGGTGGACAAGGCATCTTCGACTACGAGGCCAATAAAGTTGGTACCGATTACCTGCTGATGAAGCAGCTCATCATTCAATGCAAAGCTGTCGCACTGACCCTGCTCTGGTCCGGCATCGGCTCGGCAATTCTCTTCAAAGTGGTCGATATTCTGGTGGGCTTGCGCTCGACCGTCGACGAGGAGCGCGAAGGCCTCGACATCGCCGACCATGGGGAACGAGCTTACAACTACTGAGTCGGCTAACGACTGAACCGCTTACGCCATTGAATGGCCCGGCCGCAAGGTCGGGTCATTTTCTTACGCGGCTCCGATGCTGATCCGGCTCTTTGGCGTCATGTGCACCAGCACCGCCCGCAAGTCTCGCATCGACAATGCGATACACCCCTCGGTCGGCGGATACCCCGGCCGCGCCAGATGCAGGAAAATCGCGCTTCCGCCATCTCGGCGACGCGGCTTCGAATTATGATCCAAGACGACGACGATATCGTACACCCCGTCGTCGCGCCACAACGCCTCGGCACTGACCGGGTATGGCAACGGTACCGCGCGGTTGTAGTTGCGATCGCTTGGCGCGTCGCACCAGCCGGCGTGCGGTGTGATCGACGACACCGGCAAGGCCGTACGTGGTCTGGGGACCCGATCGCGACGATACAGAACGCGAACGACGGACCAGTCACCGACCGGGCTGCAGCCATCGCCCTCGCGTTTACGCACGCGGCAGCCGCTCCGCCCAAGAGCGCACGCGTACGATTGTTGGCCTAATGCCACACGGCCTCGCGAGGCTCTCCACGAGACAACCTGCACCGTCAGGCGAGACCGTTGCCGGACACACTTGAACGTCATCATGGTTTTGTTCCAAGCCCTTGCAGCGCGACCCGATTGCTACAATAACTATCGTCTCGAAGGCGGCGCATTTGGGAACACCTGCTACCCGAATGACGGTCGTCTCATTCGGTACAGTCTACGTTGCATGCACCGCAGTCGACCACCTCGCTCTAACAATTCGTGTTGTCTGAATCGCACGCTCAAACCAACCTAATCGACTGTAGCGCTGGCCACTGAGAGCCATGCGCAGATAAAGAACGGACGTCCCGCCCATGAGTAACGTGCGCACCATTCTGCTTGTCGACGACGACGATGAACTCCGCGAACAACTCCGTGAGCAACTGAGCCTCTATGACGAGTTCGAGGTGCAAACCGCCGCCACCGCCGGCTTGGGCATCGATAAGGCACGAGCCGGCCAGACTGACCTTTTGATCCTTGACGTTCAGCTGCCCGATATGGACGGGCGAGAAGCCTGCAAAATTTTGCGCAAGCATGGCTTTAAGAGTCCCGTCATCATGCTGACCGGCAATGTGTCCGACGCCGACATGATCCTCGGCCTTGATTCCGGCGCCAACGATTACGTCACCAAGCCGTTCAAGTTCGCCGTGCTGCTCGCCCGCATTCGCGCGCAGTTGCGCCAGCACGATCACAGCGAAGATGCCGTTTTCTCGATTGGCTCCTATACGTTCAAGCCCGCATCCAAAGTGTTGCTTTCGGAAGATGGCGGCAAAATCCGCCTCACCGAAAAGGAAACCTCGATCCTGAAATTTCTTTATCGCGCCGGCGAAAAGGTCGTGACCCGCGACGTTCTGCTGGCGGAAGTGTGGGGCTACAATTCCGGGGTGACCACCCACACGCTGGAAACGCACATCTACCGGTTGCGGCAGAAGATCGAAAAAGATCCCTCCAACGCCGAACTACTGGTCACCGAAACCGGCGGTTACAAGCTTGTGCCCTGAACAGCCGCTGCCTGAGAGTTATCAACACCTTATCGGCTCCTTCTCTCGACGCCGGGCACGACGCAAGCTACGTCACTGACATGTAACCTGTTGAGTCAGGCGGCGCTGCGCATTCGTTGCAAGTTCGAGCCCCGTCCAGTTGCGTTCGCTCGCGTTGAGAGCGGTCGTTCCTTGGGGTTTGATTATGATGTCGATCGATGCGATTGTTGCGCCGCTTCTGCGCGTGGAACTATTCCAGGGGCTTTCGCCCTTGCAGCTAACTGAAGTCGCACGACGTGCCGAGCGCATCGTGTTTCGCCCAGGCGATACGATCACGCAGGCCGATACTCCAGGCCAAGCCGCATTTCTCATAGTTGGCGGCGCGGCCGTGTGGACCGGCCAATCAGCGGCCGACGCGACCGAACCGATTGAAATCGGGTCGTTGATCGGCGAGATGGCGATGCTCATCGAGCATGAGTACGGCGCGACCATCGTCGCGACCAGTACCGTTAGATGCTTGAAACTGCGTCGCGAAACCATGCACGAAATGATGCTGGAAGATCGATGGCTGGCCCAGCATTTGGCCGGCAAAATGGCCGCTCGGCTGCAACGGACGGCGTCTGCCCTCCGCGAAATAGACGTCGACACGAGCGACGCAAGTGACGGCATTGCAGCCGACAGCGTGATTGAGCAACAGCAGCCACATGCCCCGGTTGCGCCTCAGCATCACTGACGCACTGAACCCACATAAAAAAGCCGAATTGAACGCGATTCATCACGCGTTGCAACGCATGGCATTTGCGCGTGCCGCTGCCAGCAACCATCCACCATCAACCAGCCAAAAATGAAAAAGCCCAGTCTCTTCGGGGGAAAGAGACTGGGCGGTGTGTGCGCTTATCGCGCACGGTTCTGGGAGGGGACCAGAACCGCAGGCTTACCGTTCAATCGGTGGGGGGACCGATATTGAGAACGTTGCCTTGCATGTACTTAAAATAAGCGTCCCATTCGCAATACGCAAGCGTATAATCTAGCGCTCACGAAACTGTTACCGCATGTTTCAATCGTTCAAATTGAGACATTATCCACAGATTTTGCGTCACGGGCTCTGCTGGATTTTCTGCATGACCGGCGACTGCGGTGTGAACAGCTCACCAGCAATGTCTTCCGTCCGGTTCAGCTCGGCGATCTCGATTCGCGTGTCTATCCCCTGCGCATCGGTCGTCACCCATTCCTTGAGCTCGAGCGCGGGCTTCTTCCCCAAAAACAGCTTGATGCGCCCCGGCGTCTCCGGGCTCTTGTCCTGCACGCTGACGATGATCAGGTCGTCGACATCCTGGACCTCGAGCACTGCAGCGTCGCGAATGAGATCCACGTCCTTGCGCAACAGCAGGCGGAACGGGGTGCGGTCCAGCTCCCAGCTGCTGTCTGTTTTCAAATCGAGATCCTGGACCGAGAGATTTTTACCGTCGGACACGATGATCATCTTGCTGCCGCTACCATAGTCGAAGCGGAATTTACCGGGTTGTTTAATGAAAAATTTGCCGCGCATCTTCTTGCCGTCGGCGTTAGTCTGGTTGAACGCGCCCTTCATATGCTTCAGATCGTTGAAATACTTGCTGACCTCTTTGAGAGTAGCAGTCTGCTTGTCGTCCAATGTGCCTGATGTGGCAGCCGGCGCTGGCGCCATCGCCGTCGCCTGCTGTGCCAGTGCCGGCGAGCCGACCGACGCCCCGAGCGCTCCCACGGCAACGAGAGCTGCCAACGCGACCCGCCGAGTCGCGGGCACAAAGCGCGATGCCACGCTTGCATAGTCGTTCATGGTCGTTTTCCCAAAAGGTGATGCGGCACGCGAAGTAGTAGGTCCCAGCCGTCGCGACAAAGTCGATCGAATACCCGGCTGGCGAAAGTCCGATTGCACGCGTTCGGAATTCCGCACGACCACAGGCAGAGCAATCTGCTGTTCCTTGTCGGCATTGGCCTGAACGGGCAATACGACATCAAGGTGGCAGAATGAAAAATCCACGGGAAAAGCTGCTTTCGCACGCGATGGCGTGGAAAACGTGCAACAGCTCTGCACCTGAGCACGCGACGCGGCAATGACGCGTTCGCCGCTATATCCCACGGAAAAGGCGCGGAAACCGCACCACTTGTGTGTCAATGACTGTCGCTGGCAGGCGGTGTCGAGGGCGCCGCCGGCAGCACGTCTCGTCGGCCCGAGCCGTTCGGCGGACTGATCAACCCGTCGTGTTCCATGCGCTCGACGAGCCCCGCCGCACGATTGTACCCCACACTCAATTTCCGCTGCAGATAGCTGATGGATGCCTTCTGATCGGCCAATACAAGAGCTACGGCGCGGTCGTATAAGTGGTCCTCGTCGACGACTTCTGGTGCCTTCGCGGCCGCGTCCAGCTCAGGCGTATCGGTCAGGCCGTCCACATAATCCGGCGCGCCGAGGCTTCGCAGATACGTCGCGATGGTCTCGACCTCGTCGTCCGAAACGAACGGCCCGTGCACCCGCACCACCGCGCCGCCACCGTTGGCAAACAGCATGTCGCCCTGGCCCAAAAGCTGCTCGGCTCCCTGCTCGTTCAGGATCGTTCGGCTGTCGATACGCGACGTCACCCGGAACGAGATCCGCGTCGGAAAATTCGCCTTGATGGTGCCCGTGATGATGTCGACCGAAGGTCGTTGCGTGGCCATGATCAAATGAATGCCCGCCGCGCGCGCCATTTGCGCCAGCCGCTGCACCGCAAATTCGATTTCCTTGCCGGCGACAGCCATCAGGTCGGCGAATTCGTCCACGACGATGACGATGTGCGGCATGGTCACATGCTCAGCCGGCAGGTCTGCAGCTTCGCTCCGCGCCGCAGCCGCGACGCGTGCATTGTAGACTTCGATGTTCCGCACCGACAGCACCGACATGCGGCGATACCGGCTCTCCATTTCACCGACCGCCCAATTGAGCGCTGCGATGGCTTTGTGCGGATCGGTCACCACCGGCGTCAACAGATGTGGAATGCCGTTGTAGACCGACAACTCGAGCATTTTCGGGTCGATCAAGATCATGCGGCAGTCGTCAGGCGAAAGGTGATAGAGCAGAGATAGGATCATCGCATTGACGCCTACCGACTTACCTGAACCCGTCGTACCAGCGACCAGCAAATGTGGCATGCGCGTCAGGTCAGCGATCACCGGCTCCCCACCAATGCCCTTGCCCAGCGCGAGCGGCAACGTCGCCGCAGTACTACGAAACGCCTCTGTTTCCAGCAATTCGCGAAAGCCCACGGCCTCGCGCGTCGCATTCGGCAACTCGATACCGATAGCATTGACGCCTGGCACGACTGCGATACGGACGGCACGCGCGCTCATCGACCGCGCGATATCGTCTGCCAATCCGATCACCCTCGACGACTTGGTGCCGCGCGCCGGCTCGAACTCGAACAGCGTCACCACCGGACCTGGCCGCACGGCAACGATCTCGCCCTTGATTCCAAAGTCGCCCAACGTTTCCAGCAGCAGATGCGAACGCCCGCGCAGGAATTCGGCGCTTACAGCCGGCGGACGGGCCGTCGGCGCGACGTGGCGCAAGAGGTTCAGAGCGGGCCGGCGATAACTCTGACCCGATGAGCCGGCACTGTTGCGCTGACTGTTCGTCAACCGAGCAAAAAATCCACCCGGTGCCACCGTGACCGCGCGATCGACCACCGGCGCATGCCGATCCGCAACTTGATGCGGCCGCTGCAGAATGATTTCGGGCTCCCGCACTGTCGGAGCAACGGGCTCGCGAACGTCGGTCACCGGCGGCAGCAGGCTTTCAAGCTGCGGCTCGATGCGTTCGAACCGCTGCCGGGGCGTATCCGCAATGTCGGCGCCTGTTGGCGCGAACCGTTCGGCGATGGCTCGGCTTTGCTGCATCGTGTCGCGGTCGAACGCCGGCGCATGACGGCGATCGGTGGCTGAAAGGCGCTCCGGTGATCCGACGGCATCCTGTTTTGCAATGCCGGCCATTCCAGGTCGCCGTGGCGCCATCGGTCGCAACCATGCCTGCCGAGCCGGCCCCCGCGGACCAGGCGCGACGGCAGCCGGTGATGCATAAGGCGCATGTTCGGGCTGCCCCAATGGCGTCCCCGACCGCGGATCTCTCTGATGATCTCCCGACAGCGGTTCGCACGAAACGCCTGACGGCGGTGCGTAATGAGCGTAACCAGCCGCACCGAACTCCGCGCCGACCTGAATTGACCGGGTCTGATCCCATGCAGTCGCAGCCGGCGCGAAATGGGCGGCACCCGGTCCGTTCGCGGCTTGCTGCCAAGCCTGCGGCTGTGGTGCGAGCGCCTGAGCGTGCGCTGCCAAACCATGAGCTGAACTTGCGCCGTGAACTGCCGGCGCAGCAGGTATCGTCCAATCGACCCGAAGCAGCGACTTGAGTTCCTGCCGTGTCAGGCCGAAGCTGCGTTGTAGGCAAAACAGCCCCACCGCCAGCCCGAACAGCCCAGCCGCAATCCCCGCGCGCGTTGCGTTGACGACCGACAGCAGCCCTGTCGTCCGCGTGTAGAAGATATCGCCGACAACGCCGCCATAGCCGTGCCGCAGCGGCATGCTCGCCAACTCCGGCACCGAAGACCACGCCATGGCGAGGCACGCCACAGCCAACGGCGCGAACACCAGCTTGCGCTTTGGATTGATGAGATAGCCCTGATTGGCGAGTTGCAGCGCCCAATATGTCGGCGGCAGCACCAGAAAAATGCTGGCGATGCCAAGCAGTTGGATCAGCAGATCGGAAACGATCGCTCCGACGGCTCCCATCCAGTTGGAAACCCCACCGCTGGCACTGTGCGTCAAGCTCGGATCGGCCACCGACCACGTCAGCAGGCTTACAGCGACGAACGTACACGCCAGCAACTGCACGCACCCGGCCACGCGCCGCAACATGCCACCGAAGCCGCTACCGGCTAGCTTCGCCGATTGCGGCGCACTTCGGCCGGCCACGAGTTGGGCCATGCCAGTGGGATCTGAAACGCCTGCACCATAATACGACATGAACGCACGACTGGGTTACGCGGTGACTTTTACGAGTCTCGTCAGCGCTTCCCGGATCGTCGCCACATCGTGCACCAGCGCGACGCGGATGTAATCTTTGCCCGGATTGAAACCGTTTGGATCATCCTGGGCGAGGAAGCTACCAGGAGTCACTTTGACACCCGCATCTTTCCATAGGGTTACCGTTGCGTTGGTGCCGCCCCCCAAATGCTTCATATTAAGCCATAAAAAGAACCCGCCCGCCGGTTTTTTATAGCCGTATCGGCCACCGAGAATGCTGTCGCAAACGTCGAACTTCGCTCGATAGGCCAGCCGGATGCGCACCGCATGCTGCTCCTCGGCCCACACTGCGGCTGAAGCGTGCTGCGTCGGACCCGGCATCTGCGGCGCCGTCAGATTCCGTATTTCCGCGAACGTTTCGAGAAAATCGCCATCACCCGCAGCTAACCCAGACCTCAACCCGGGCAAGTTCGACCGCTTCGACAACGAATTGAAAACAATGATATTTTTGAATTTTTCCGGTGTTTTTACCGCCACTTCGAGACCGCCTGTCGGCGCCTCTCCGTTGTAAATCTCCGAGTAGCATTCATCGAAGAACAGCATGAAGTCGTATTTGCGCGCCAACGCCAGCGCGCGTCCGATATAGGCGGCGTTAGCCATCGACCCCTGGGGGTTGGCCGGCGAGCACAGGTAGAACGCGGCTGTACGCGTCAACGTCGCCTCGTCTTTTTCCAACGCATCGAGATCCGGCAGATGTCCCGTATCTTCGGTCGCGTTCAGGAAAACGGCTTCCGCGCCAGTGCCGTAAGTCGCACCCAGATAAACCTGATAGAATGGGTTCGGCATCAGGATAACGGGCCGGCCGTCGATCTTTTTGCGCCCCACCGCCGGCAGCGCCGCAAAAAACAACCCTTCTCGCGAGCCGTTCAGCGGATGAATTTCGCGCATCGGGTCGATCTGACCGGGCATCGAGTAACGCCGACCGATCCAGTCCGCGATCGCCGTCCGCAATTCGTCCGAACCTCGTATTTTCGGGTAGCTTCCAAGCGTTGCCTCCGCTTCACGCATCTTGTCGATGACAAACCCGGGCGGCGTCTCTGTTGGATCACCTGCCGTCATCACGATCGGTTTGGCATGGCCTGGCTCGATTCCCTCGAGCAAGCGACTGATCCGCGTAAACGGCGAAAGTATAAGCCCGTCGGCGAGCGCATTGAGGCCGGTGGCGGGAGCATGAGCTGTCATGAGTTGCTGATCCTGGCAGAAGGCTATGCGTTGGTTTAGCGCGCGCCACGCGATTTGGGTATAGGTCAGATCCCGGTCGCAAAAGATCGAAGCCGGTGGTTCCCATTCGCTAGGACACCCGCACAGCAGCCTCCTGCCGTGAGAGTTGCCTGCCCGATCCTTGACCCATCCGTCCTTTCAGGGTCTTTACCGCGCAGACCCATCGCAGAAACCAAATCCATCGAAGAGATCGCCAGTCATGGCCCCCGAGAAGATCCAAGAACGCTACAACGCTCCCGCCAGCGAGAAGCATTGGCAAAAGATCTGGGATGATCGCGATGTCTTCAAGACGCGCACCGAACCAGGCAAGCCCAAATGCTACGTGCTCGAGATGTTTCCCTATCCCTCGGGGCGCATCCACATGGGCCACGTCCGCAACTACACGATGGGCGACGTGCTTGCGCGCTACAAGCGCGCCAAGGGCTTCAACGTTCTCCATCCCATGGGCTGGGACGCCTTTGGATTACCCGCCGAAAACGCCGCCGCTGAGCGCAAAGTTCATCCTGGCAAGTGGACCTACGAAAACATCGCCGCCATGAAGTCGCAGCTGAAGTCCATGGGGCTGTCGCTGGACTGGAGTCGCGAAGTCGCCACCTGCGATCCGTCGTATTATGTGCATCAGCAGCGCCTCTTCCTCGACATGATGGCGAAGGGCCTGGCTTATCGAAAATCCTCGAAGGTCAACTGGGACCCCGTCGATCAGACCGTCCTCGCCAACGAGCAAGTCATCGACGGCAAGGGCTGGCGCTCGGGCGCCCTCGTCGAATTGCGTGAGCGTTTGCAATGGGCCTTCAAGATTACCGACTACGCCGATGAGTTGATCGACGGCCTGAAGACGCTCGACAAGTGGCCCGACAAAGTCCGCGTGATGCAAGAAAACTGGATCGGCCGCTCCGAAGGCCTGATGATTCGTTGGCAACTCACGCCTGACACGGCACCCACCGGCATTGCAGAAATCGAGGTATTCACCACGCGTCCCGACACTCTGTACGGCGCGTCGTTCATGGCAGTCGCACCTGACCACCCCATAGCGAAAAAGGCTGCGGAGAATAATTCCGCACTCGCTGCCTTCTGCGACGAATGCCGGCGCACGGGCACGTCACTGGCGGAGATCGAAACTGCGGAGAAAAAAGGGTTCGACACGGGGATTAAAGCAATCCATCCGCTTGATCCAAAATGGCTGATTCCAGTCTTCGTCGCCAATTTCGTTCTCATGGATTACGGCACAGGCGCCATCTTCGGCTGTCCCTCGGGCGACCAGCGCGACATCGCTTTTGCCCGCAAATATAATCTCCCTATCGTGCCCGTCGTCGTGCCGAACGACGAACCCGCGCGAGGCACCGCACTCGCTAAAATCCACGAAGGCATCGCCTTTACCGATGACGGCGTGATGATAAATTCACGCGAACTCGACGGGCTGACGCCGAAGGCAGCATACGAGTCCGTGGCTTCCCGTCTCGAAGCCGCCAAGCTGACGGGGCGCCCGGTTGCCACCCGCAAGGTGAACTTCAAACTCCGCGACTGGGGCATTTCCCGCCAGCGCTATTGGGGCTGTCCGATCCCGGTCATCCATTGCCAAACGTGCGGCATCGTTCCCGTGCCCAAAAGCGAGTTGCCGGTCATCCTCCCCGACGACGCGACGTTCGACGTGCCCGGCAACCCTCTCGACCGTCACCCCACATGGAAGCACGTCAGTTGCCCCACCTGCGCCAAGCCGGCGCTGCGCGAAACCGACACTATGGACACCTTCGTCGATAGCTCGTGGTACTTTGTACGCTTCACGGCGCCCGACGCTAAAACGCCGACCGATGCGGCAGCAGCCAATTACTGGTTGCCCGTCGACCAGTACATCGGCGGCATCGAACACGCGATTTTGCACCTGCTTTATTCGCGGTTTTTCGCGCGCGCGATGGGTGCAACCGGTCACCTGCAGAAGAACATCGCTGAACCCTTCGAAGCTCTGTTCACGCAAGGCATGGTGGTGCACGAAACATACCGCCGCTCAGGGGTCGAGCCGCCGCAGTGGCTCCTGCCCACCGAGGTCCTGTTCGAGGGCGAAGGCGAAGCTCGCACCGCCACCGAGATCGCATCCGGTAAACCGGCGATCATCGGTTCGATCGAAAAGATGTCCAAGTCCAAGAAGAATCTCGTCGACCCCGACGACATCATCGCTCATTACGGTGCCGACTGCGCCCGCTGGTTCGTGCTGTCCGACAGCCCACCCGAACGCGATGTCATCTGGACCGAGGACGGCGTCAAAGGCGCCAATCGCTTCATCCAACGCGTTTGGCGTATCGTCGACGATGTCGCGGAGATAAAAGGAATTAAGGGAGATAAAATACCTGCCGCGCTGTCGCCTGAGGCCATGGCGCTGCGGCGAACCGCACACAAGACCCTCCACTCGGTCGGCCAGAACATCGAGGGCCTCCGGTTCAATGTTGCCGTCGCCGGTCTCTATGAGTTGACCAACGCACTCGCTGCCTCGTTGCACAAAATCGGCGATGACCTACCCGAAGTCGTTCTAGAAGCCACCGAAATACTCGTTCAGCTGTTGGGACCCATGATGCCGCACCTGGCAGAACAGTGCTGGGAGAGGCTTGGAAAGCACACTCTGGCGGCAGACGCACCGTGGCCCCTTGCTGACGCCTCATTGCTCGTTGACGATACCGCCACCATCGCCGTACAGGTCAATGGTAAAAGGCGCGACGAACTCACGGTCCCCCGCGACATCTCGCAGGACGATCTGAAAGCTCTGGTGCTGAAGCTGGATACGGTGGCCAAGGCGATCGACGGGAAGCCCGTCAAAAAAGTGATCGTCGTGCCACAAAGGATCGTCAATGTCGTCGCGTGAGGCACTCGAAACTGCCGTTATCCGCACCGCGCAACCCCGGCGCGCGCGTGTCGGCGTTTCGTTGGCTTCCGCCATTGTGACCGCCACGTTGCTGTCAGGATGCGGATCCAGCGCCGTTGGCTTCCAGCCTCTGTACGGCCCCACCGGTAACGCCGGCGAAACCCGAACCTACGACCAGCGGTTGGCCACCGTCGAAATCGCGAACATTCCCGGCCGCGTCGGCCAGCGGCTCCGCAACGAGCTTGTTTTCGAGCGGTCGACTGGCGCAGAAGCTGTGTCGCCCGAACGCCGCCTCGACATCATAATCACCGAAACCTTGCTGACCACGCTGGTGAACTCGACGGGCGCATCGAGCAGCCAAGTCTACCAGCTCGAAGCCCGCTATCAGTTGATCGACCTCAAAACCAAAAAGAAGATCTTCGAGGGCCGCAGCCTTGGACGTGGCAGCTTCGACCGCTTCGACTCCATCTATTCCAACATTCGCGCTCGTCAGGACGCCGAGAATCGCGTCGCGAAATCCGTCGCCGACGAAATCCGCACCCGCATGCTCGCGTTCCTCTCGCGTCCGAGCTGACGCGCTGCTGCGCGTAACCCGTGCGCCCTAGGGTCCGCCATGGTCGCCGTCAAAGCACACGAAGCCGACGCCTTTGTCCGCGCCTTACCTCCGAAAATAACGTCCATCCTGTTCTTCGGCACAGACGATGGCCTCGTCGCCGAACGCGCGCAAGGCGCAGCTAAAGCAGCAGCAGCAGCCACCTCGCCGCCTGGCGAGATCCTGCGCCTCGACGATCTCGACCTTGAGCAGGACGCTGGCCGCATCACCATCGAGCTGACCACCATCTCCATGTTCGGTGGCCGTCGCATCGTTCGTGCCAGCGCCAGTCGGCGCGTCACCGCCGCCACGATCGCACCGCTCCTGACAATGCCACTCGAAGGCCTCCTCATCCTCGAAGCAGGTAATCTCAAGCCCGACGAAGGTCTGCGCGGGCTGTTCGAAAAGGCATCGACGGCTGCCGCCATTGCCTGTTACGCCGACAGTGAGCGCGACCTGGAGGCCGTCATTCGAAGCGTTCTCGGCAAACACAAGCTCGACATCTCACAGGAGGCCAAACAGGCCCTGGTCGCGCGCCTGGGTGCCGACCGCGCGCAATCCCGCGCTGAAATCGAAAAACTTGCGCTTTATTGTTATGGCCGTCCCCGCGTCGAGCTTGCCGACATCGAGCAAGCGACCGGTGATGCCTCGGAACTGGCACTCGAAACCGTTGTCGTCGCCGCCGCCAGCGGTCAACTCTCGGTTGCCTTGGCGGCGTCAGCGCGAGCCGCAGCCGGCGGTGAAAGTCCGCAATCGCTGATCATCGCCGCGCAGCGGTACTTTCAGCGCCTGCATCGAGTGCGTTCAGCCTTCGAACAAACGGGTTCGATGGACACTGCGGTGCGGTCCCTGCGTCCGCCGCTACACTTCAAGTCACGCGACGTTTTTACCCGTCACGCCAACACCTGGTCCGGGGTAAACCTCCTGCGTGCCCTCGACCGTATCTCGTTGGCGCAGCGAACTGCCCGAAGCAGCACGATCGACGATGCCCTGGCTGCCGATCGGCTGATTATGGACCTCGCAAGATTAGCCGCCGCCACACCGCAACGAAGATTATAATCCCTTTCAGGAAGTCCCTTCATGTCAGCTCCGACCCTCGACGTAGTGGCAATCGGCAATGCGATTGTCGACATAATTGGCCACTGCAACGACGCTTTCCTTGCAGCCCATGACTGCCCCAAAGGCCACATGCGGCTGGTAGATGCGCCAACCGTTTCCGCGCTCTATGCAGCCATGGGCCCGTCCGTCGAACTGTCCGGAGGTTCCGCTGCCAACACAGCCGTTGGCGTAGCGTCATTCGGCGGCAAGGCCGCTTTCATCGGCAAAACCGCCGACGACGAGTTTGGCCACATTTTCGCGCACGATATCAAGGCGTCGAACGTCGCGTTCGCCAACACACGGGCATCTGGCGGCGCGCCCACGTCTCGATCTCTAATTCTGGTCACGCCTGACGGCGAGCGAACCATGAACACGTTGCTCGGCATTTCTACCGAATTAGGCGGCGCGGAACTGAACGCCACCATGATTGCATCCGCCAAAGTTTTGTATTTGGAGGGGTACCTGTTCGACCGCCCCGAGGCGAAAGCGGCTTTCCGGCAAGCCGTAGCGATCGCCAAAGGCGCTGGCCGAGAGGTTGCGCTCAGCCTGTCAGACGCCTTTTGCGTCGATCGTCATCGCGACGAGTTCAAAACGCTGATCGCCGATAGCGTCGACATCCTGTTCGCCAACGAAGGCGAAATCACGTCGCTCTATGAAACGACCGAGTTCGCTGCCGCCGCCCGCCAGATCGCCGGTCAGGTCAAAATCGCCGCGCTGACACGAGGATCGGCTGGTTCGGTTATCGTCTGCGGCGATGAGCACATCAGCGTTGCAGTCCAGCCGGTCGCCAAAGTTGTCGATACGACGGGCGCCGGCGACCTGTACGCGGCCGGCTTTCTCTATGGTTACACTCAGGGATACGATCTGGCCCGTTCTGGCCACCTCGGGAGCTTGGCCGCAGCGGAGATTATCAGCCACATCGGCGCACGCCCCGCGACGCCCTTGAACGCATTGGCTAATTCTAAGCAGGCATGAGAGAATCTGCAGCCATCCCATTGACAACAAAGCGAATACGAATATTTACTCCGCAGAGACAATAATCAACGCGACGCGAGGATAATGCCCAGAATATCCTCACGCCACGCGTCCGTCACTGGCGGACGCGACCTGATCTATGGGCAGATACATGACCGGCACACCCCGACCGCGCGGACGCCCTAAAGGCACCGGCATCGACGATCGCGAAACCTTGCGCTCAGTTATGTCGTTGCTCGGCTCCGACATTGGCTTGCGACCGACAACCGCCATCCGCCAACTCGGCATCTCCGATCCATCGGTCGTCCGGCGCTTGCGAGAAAAGCTCAAAACGACCGATGCGCCAGCGTCGACGGCGGAGCGCGTCCCGGGGCAATCATCGCAGCCGCAACGGCAACGTCAGCCAGAAAAACAGAATCCCGTTCCACCGATATCAAGCAACGTTCAGCGACCCGCACCGCTGCCGAGTGAGATTCCTGCCCCGCAGGAGGCTGCTTCGCAGGAGTCCGCACCGGCAATTTCGCCAACGTCAAGCCCCGCCGGTGCTGCGAATCCAGCATCGCAGCCCAGTTCGCCCATTGGGCCCGCTGCTGCCGCTGACAAATCTCCGCTTGCCGATCCGCAACTGGAAGCGTTGCGACTGGCTGCCGAGGCTGCAGGTGCGATGTCGCGCCTCTATCTGCATTGCATGAGCTACGCCGCGCAAACCAACCCGTTCAGCCTGGCTCTTCGCTCGCAATCCGTAATGAGCGATTTCATGGTCACTCTCTTGCAGGGCCAACCACCCCGCTGACCGCAGCCCCGCTAAATGCGGCGCAGTGCAACAGTTGACGTGCGATGATCTTCGGTTTTGCTGATTATCAATCCTGCCCGCTGCCGCGTAGGGAGAATATTCTCGTGTAAATTTTTCAGGTTGATCGTGCGCCAGATCTCGAGCGCTCGCGCCTGCGCTTGCGCGTGATCCAACTCCGCATAGCGATGGAAATATGCTGCCGGGTCACGGAATGCGGTCTGACGCAACTTCATGAAACGCGACAGATACCAGTTCTCGATCACGTCTTGATTGGCATCGATATAGATCGAAAAATCCAAGAAATCCGACACGTAGGGAATGGCTTCACCGTCTTTCGGCAAGCGCGCCGGCTGAAACAGGTTCAAGCCTTCCACGATCAAAATATCCGGCTGATCGACAATAATCTCCTGACCCAGCATGATGTCGTAGTGAAAGTGAGAATAAACCGGCGCCGACACGCTACGCTTTCCAGATTTGACGTCATTGAGGAAATTCAACAATCGGCTGATGTCGAAGCTTTCCGGGAATCCCTTCCGGTTCATGATCCCGCGCGCCTCGAGGACGGCATTGGGGAGTAAAAATCCATCGGTGGTGATCAGATCCACTTTCGGGTGGTCGACCCACCGCGCCAGAAGCGCTCGCAACACGCGCGCTGAAGTGCTTTTCCCCACCGCCACTGATCCAGCGATCCCGATGATGAACGGAACGCGGTGATCTTTGCGGCCAAGAAACCGGTTTGTGACCGTGTGCAATTCCTGCGAGGCAGCCACATACAAGTTCACCAGCCGCGACAGCGGCAAATAAATTTCCTCGACTTCCTCCAATGACAAATCGCCAATCAATCCCCGCACTTGCTCCAAGTCGCGTTCGACAAGCGTCATCGGCGTGTCGGCGCGCAATTTAGACCACTGCGCCCGATTGAAAATGCGATAGGGAGAAAATTGCAGATTCGAGCGGGGTGCGCTCGCCGTATCGACATCCACCTTCGGATCTTCGACGACCCCACGATTCGTCACCATGACCGCGAAACCTCTGACATCACTTCGCCGTCGGGCGAGACGCCTTCTCAGCCAAACCGGACACTCCATCGCGGCGCTTTAGAACAGCCTCGACGTCGGACCACTGAAGACCTCGTGCTTCCAGCAGCACGAGTAGATGATAGATCACGTCGGCCGCTTCTCCAGCCAGCGCACTGGCATCCGGGCCGAGGGCCGCGATAACGGTCTCGATCGCTTCCTCGCCGAATTTTCGTGCGCACGTTTCCGCACCACCGTCGAGCAGTTTGCGGGTGTACGACGAGTTCCCGTCAGCAT
Source organism: Hyphomicrobiaceae bacterium (assembly GCA_031365465.1). Classification (GTDB taxonomy): domain Bacteria; phylum Pseudomonadota; class Alphaproteobacteria; order Rhizobiales; family Hyphomicrobiaceae; genus JABFRJ01. Next base: position 19,320 of record JANLYD010000399.1, on the reverse strand, counting down.
GTCGCCGCTGGCGGATCGTCTCGCTCAACTGCACCATAATCACATCGGACATCCAAGGCTCCGCCGTCGCTTCCGCCGCATTCCCAATGCCCTGATCGTGACATCGACCCAGCCACGAACACGGCGCTAGCGACATCCGTCAAGTCTCTTCCGCAGGCAGCAATGTTTCACATGAAACATCAACGAGTTATCTTACTGCGCCGCGACCGATGCGAGGAGGCGTTCGCGCAAATACTCGAGCTGATCGAAGTTACCATACTTGATCATGAGCACGCCGCTTTCACCCGATCCTCGTTTGATCTCCACCTTCAGCCCCAGGCTCTCGCCCATCGCGGCTTCGAACGCACGCGTATCCGCATCCTTCTCGCGCACACGACTGGGCGGCGGCGCAACGACACCCTTGTCGATCTGCTGCATGAGTGCTTCGACGTCGCGCACATTGAGATCCTGCTCGATGATCCGTTGTGCCAGCGTCTCGGCGTCGATACGCCCCACCAATGCTCGGGCATGCCCTGCAGTCAATCGCCCCTCGGAGACCATCGCCTGCACAGTTTCTGGCAGACGCAGTAACCTGATCGTATTTGCAAGGTGGCTGCGGCTTTTGCCGATCTGCTCCGCCAATTGTTCCTGCGTATAGTTGAAGCGCTGAATCAATTCGTTGTAGCCACTCGCCTCTTCGATCGCATTCAGGTCCTCGCGCTGCACGTTCTCGATGATCGCCATCTCGATCACGTCACGATCTTCGAGGTCCCTGACAATCACCGGGACCTGATGCAGCCCCGCACGCTGCGATGCGCGCCACCGCCGCTCGCTCGCAACAATCTCATATCCGCCGCCGATCGGATCAGCACGCACGATGATCGGCTGCACCAAACCGTGCTGCTGGATCGAGGATGCCAGCTCTAGCAACTCCGCTTCTTTGAAGTCCTTCCGTGGATTGAAGCGGCCTCCGCGCAGCTGATCGATCGGAACGAGTCGTTGTTCTCCCTCTTGCGGCAGACGCGGGTGGGCGATCGCCGTTTCACCGATGAGGGAAGCCAGTCCGCGGCCCAGACGGCCCTTTTGAAGAGGAGAATTCATCGTTTTGCGGCAGCTCCGGCAGCAACGCAGCACAAAGGGACTATTATCTCAGTCAAGATCGGGGACCTTTAATGCGGTGTGACAACTGCACAAAGGTTCGATCGTCAGTCAGGCCGCCCGTAACTGCTTCTCTCTTGCGATAACTTCGCTTGCGAGCTGGATATAAGCCTGACTTCCAATACAGGCATGATCATAGATCAGAATCGGTTGCCCATGCGAAGGGGCCTCCGCGACGCGAATATTACGTGGGATGACCGTTTTGTAGACTTTGGCACCGAAATATGCCCGCACGCTTTCGGCGATTTCTCGTGAGAATGCCGTCCGCTGGTCATGCATGGTCAGCACGACCCCCTGAATTTCAAGCTTTGGATTGAGTGTCGCCCGAATCTGATCGATCGACTCCTTGAGCTGCGACATGCCCTCCAGCGCGAAAAATTCGCATTGGATCGGCACCAGCACAGCATGTGCCGCCGTCATCGCGTTCAGCGTCAGCAAGCTCAATGACGGCGGGCAGTCGATCAACACATAGTTGAAGGGACGCCCTTCCAGCGCGCGCGTCTGCTCTGCCGCCAGCTCCGCCAGCGCATCCCGCAGCTTATACGGTCGGCCGGCATCTCCCATCAGGTCGGACTCGAGGCTGACCAGATCCGAATTCGCCGGTACGATCGACAGATTGGCGACCGCCGTGTGGACCGTCGCCTGCAAGACGCTGGCTTGCCGGGTCAGCACGTCGAACATCGTCAGCGGCCGCGCCTCTGGACCCACGCCGACGCCCGTGGAAGCATTGCCCTGCGGATCGAGGTCCAGGATCAACACGCGCTCGCCCGCCGCAGCCAGAGCCGTGCCGAGGTTGATGGCGGTCGTGGTTTTGCCGACGCCCCCCTTCTGGTTCGAAATCGCCAGAATTCGCACGGGCGGCGCCGCCATCGGATTGCTGTGAGGCACACTTGCCATGCCACGATCCTTTGCTGTCAAACTATTCTGAAACGATTTTGCAAGTCAGAGCACTAACTTGGCCGCTTCAGCCCTCGCACCACGATGATCCGTCCCTCTGCACTGGTTACACTGGGGACGCGGTCGAACTCGAAATTCCAAACACGGCGCGCCTCGACGATTTCTTCATCGACATCGCGCCCCTTGGGCAACAGGGCAATCGTTCCGGCACCAAAAAACGGTTCACACCAGCCCAGCAAACGCGCCAGAGGTGCCAAAGCGCGCGCAGAAACGACGTCCACGCTGCCGACTCTAGTTGTGTTCGCGCCGTTTTCGATCCTTTCGGTAACGATATCCACCGCCAGGAATGTGGCGAGCGCTGTTTGACGAACTACTTCACGCAAAAAGGCACACTTTCTCCCGTCGCTTTCGATCAGCGTCACGCGCGATCCCGGCCTTTCAGCGAGCAAAAAGGCGATCACCAGCCCGGGAAACCCACCGCCGGAGCCCAGGTCCAGCCACCGCAACGGACCGGCTGGCGTCAAAGCCAGCAACTGAGCCGAATCTGCGAAATGCCGATGCCAGGCGTCGTCAAGAGTGTTGGGCGCAACCAGATTGATCGTTTTTTGCCATCGCCGGAGCAGATCCGCATACAGCTCCAGCCGCGCAATGGTTTCACGTGAAACCGTAAAAGTCGCAGCGAATTCAGCAGGTCCTGCAATATGATTCATACAGACGTTACCTTGCACCGCAAACACGCCCCGTTTCGACTTGCAGCTACCGCTTAGCTCAGCCCGACGCAACAGCACGCGTGCCTTTGCGGAGCTGCGCCAACACCAACATCAACGCGGCCGGCGTCATGCCATCGATCTGTCCGGCCTGTGCCAGAGTTGAAGGACGGTGCTTATCTAGTTTCATGCGCACCTCGTTCGACAGCCCGATCACCGCCCCATAAGCGAACCCGAGCGGGATACGAACACTCTCCTCACGCTTCAGCGTCGCAACATCGATGGCCTGACGATCGACATACGACGCGTACTTGGCATCGACGCTGATCTGCTCTGCGATCTCAGGAGCGACTTCAGTCAGTTCGGGCCAAACACGCGTAAGCCGCGCGAAATCGACTCCGGGATAGACCAGCATCTCAAACCCGCTGCGACGCTTCCCGTCTCGGTTGATTTCGAGCCCGGCTCGTGCGGCTTCCGACGGCGTCAACGTCAATGCTTCCAGCCGCGCGCGCACCGACGTCAGTGCCAGCGCTTTTTCGGAATAGGCAGCATCCCGCACAGAGCCCACACAGCCGACGGCCACGCCGAACGGGGTCAATCGGCTATCGGCGTTGTCGGCGCGAAGACGCAGACGGTACTCCGCCCGCGACGTGAACATGCGGTACGGTTCGCTCACCCCCCTCGTGACCAGATCGTCGATCATGACCCCCAGATAAGCGTCGGCACGTGACAGCGTGAACGTCCGAGGTCCGGTACGCCCCGAACCCGCCGCACCGGCGGCCAAAGCGGCATTCAGCCCAGCGATGAGCCCCTGACCAGCTGCCTCCTCATACCCTGTCGTGCCATTGATCTGGCCCGCGAGGTAAAGACCGGGGGCCTTTTTCGTTTCCAGCGTCGGCAACAGCTCGCGCGGGTCGACGTGATCATACTCGATCGCATACCCCGGCCGGATCACGACGACAGCCTCCAGACCCGGAATAGTCCGCAGAAATCGATCCTGAATCTCGGCCGGCAGCGACGTCGAAACGCCGTTCGGATAGACCGTGTCGTCGTCCAACCCTTCCGGTTCCAGAAAGATCTGATGCCGCTCCCGATCGGCAAAGCGCACCACCTTGTCCTCGATCGACGGACAGTACCGTGGACCGACGCTGCCGATTTGACCGGAGTACATCGGCGATCGATGAAGGTTGTCCCGGATAATTGCATGCGTCGCAGGAGTCGTCTCTGTCACCCCACACGCGATCTGCGGCGTCGTGATAGACGTCGTCAGGAACGAGAACGGCACCGGCGGCTGGTCGCCGTGTTGCATCTCCACCGCGCCCCAGTTGATGGTCCGTCCATCCAGCCGGGCGGGCGTGCCTGTTTTAAGACGTCCGAGTTGCAAACCAATAAGCCGCAACTTTTCAGAAATCCCGAGCGAGGGCGCCTCGTTGACCCGACCGGCCGGTTGCCTGCTCTCCCCGATGTGAATCAGACCGTTGAGAAACGTCCCGGTCGTCAGGACGACAGACCTTGCGTTGTAGCTACGGCCGTCCGCCAGGACCACGCCACAGACACGCAGGCGGTCAGCATCGTCAAAATCACTCACGATCAGATCGACGATCCCACCCTCGATGACGTCCAGATTGCTCAAGGCGCGCATCTCGGCTTGTATCGCCCGCCGGTAAAGTTTGCGGTCGGCTTGCGCACGAGGACCGTGCACGGCGGGACCACGCGAGCGATTGAGCAACCGGAACTGAATTCCCGCTGCGTCCGCCACGCGCCCCATCAGTCCGTCCAGCGCATCGATCTCGCGAACCAAATGGCCCTTGCCCAAACCACCGATCGCGGGGTTGCACGACATTTCGCCGATCGTATCGAACCGGTGCGTGATCAAGGCCGTGCGTGCGCCCAGACGCGCCGCTGCCGCCGCCGCTTCCGAACCGGCATGCCCGCCACCGACCACGATCACATCAAAGTTCGCCATCGCACTCCAAACCCAACCACGGCGGCACCCGACGCAAAGCCGTGGTAGCACGTCCGAAAACGCCGATAACCCATGAAAAGCCGCCAAAATCTAGCGAAATCGCTCTGATTTGCCAAAACGAGCCTGACTCGCGAGTGTCCTGCGATGTTGTGCAGGTGTCCTGGAGATTAAAGACTGCCAAAAACAAGAGTCCGTTTAATATACCGGAGGAAAATACAGGCCTCTCGTGAAACTGTTCCAAAGCACTGATTCACAGCGTTTCACGTGAAACTATCCGCAATGATTAATCCCTTGAAACTGAATCGATTCATCGCGCTTTTGTGTCCGAGTCCGCAGACGTCATTTCCCAATGCAGAAGCGCCCGAAGATCTCGCCGAGAATTTCCTCCACGTCGATTCGTCCGACAAGTCTGCCGATGGCATCCGAGGCCAAACGTAAGTCTTCGGCGCGCAGTTCAAGATCGAATTTGTGTCCCCGAGCAAAGGTAGCAAGCGCGTCTGCCGCCGCCTGTATTTGGGCTCGGTGTCGGGCAGCAGTGATCAATGACTGCTCTCCCCCCCGCGTCCGAACCTGTGCCGACGCCGCTATCTTGGCCTCGAGAACTGATATTCCCTCCCCCGTCCGGGTCGACAACCGCACGCAGTCTACGTCGACCGCATCCGATTTTTTGTCCGTCAGATCGATCTTGTTCAAAACCCGCAAAGTAATGGAGCTTAAGTACGCCAGGACCGGATCCATCTTCGGCTCCGGCGCCGTTGCGTCCATGACCCAGAGCAGAAGGTCAGCCTCTTTAGCCCGCTCCAAACCGCGCCGAATTCCCTCTCTTTCAATTCCCCCGACTGCGGTCCGCAGCCCCGCCGTATCGGCGATACGAACTGCCAGACCTCCGAGATTCAGCTGCAACTCGACCACATCGCGGGTGGTACCCGCTTCGTCGGAAACGATGACAGCATCGCGTCTGGCCAATGCGTTGATTAGACTCGACTTTCCAACATTCGGCGGCCCGGCGATCACCACCCGGAAGCCGTCGCGGAGAATTTCTCCCTTGTGATCGTCGGCAAGGGTCGCATTGAGGCGCTGGGCCACGTCACGTGCTAAGTCTGTGGCCTCACTCACTGCGCGCTCGGACACGTCGGCCTCGTCGGCGAAGTCGATTGCGGCTTCCACCAGCGCCTGCGCGCGCAACACGTCACTGCGCCAGCCTTCCGCTGCCTGGTGTAAATTTCCGGCCATCTGCTTGAGTGCAAGGCGGCGCTGAGCATCTGTTTCGGCATTGATGAGATCGGCGAGGCCCTCGGCTTCCGTGAGGTCCATCTTGCCTCGCTCGAAGGCCCGCCTTGTGAACTCCCCAGGTTCTGCCATCCGCTGCCCGTCGAGACGCCCAAGCGCCGCCAGCACCCCGCTCACGACCGCACGGCCACCATGCACGTGCAGCTCGACGACATCTTCGCCGGTAAAACTTTTGGGACCCGGGAAGAAAATAGCGAGTGCGTCGTCAAGGGGAGCGCCGTCAGCCGGGTCGCACAAGCGCACCCGCGTCGCCAGGCGCGGAGTCGTTACAACTCGAGCCAGCATTTGCAGCGCGCGGGTCGCACCCGGCCCGGAGATGCGGACAACGGCCACGCCGGCACGGTCCTGCCCGCTCGACAGCGCAAAGATCGTCTCGGCTCGCCCGGCCATCAAAGCAACACCTTAAACCACCACACGGCCACGATCCGTGAAACAAAAACGGCGGCGAAGCCTTCGCTCCACCGCCGTCGCACTCTATCAAAAAATCTAAGCGCCTGCCTATCGGTCGGCAGTCTGTTTGTTCATGGAGTCGAAGAACTCGCCGTTGGTCTTGGTAGCTTTTAGGCGGCCGATGAGGAACTCGATTGATTCCATCGCGCCCATCGGGTTGAGGATGCGCCGCAGCACATACACTTTCTTGAGCTGATCGCCGGGCACCAGCAGGTCTTCCTTCCGCGTGCCTGAGCGCGCCACGTCGATTGCCGGGAACACGCGCTTGTCGGAGACCTTACGGTCGAGAATGATTTCCGAGTTACCCGTGCCCTTGAATTCTTCAAAGATCACTTCGTCCATGCGGCTACCCGTATCGACGAGTGCCGTCGCGATGATGGTCAGCGAACCACCCTCTTCGATATTGCGGGCCGCACCGAAGAACCGCTTCGGCCGTTGCAAAGCGTTGGAATCGACGCCGCCCGTCAGCACCTTACCCGACGATGGCACCACCGTATTGTAAGCCCGGCCAAGGCGCGTGATCGAATCCAGCAGAATGATCACGTCCCGCTTGTGCTCGACCAGGCGCTTGGCCTTCTCGATCACCATTTCCGAAACCTGCACGTGACGTGACGGCGGTTCGTCGAACGTGGATGAAATGACCTCGCCCTTCACCGATCGCTGCATGTCGGTGACTTCTTCCGGCCGCTCGTCGATAAGCAGCACGATCAGGAAACACTCGGGATGATTGACCGAGATCGAATGCGCGATGTTCTGCAGCAGCACCGTTTTACCGGTGCGCGGCGGGGCCACGATCAACCCACGCTGCCCCTTGCCGATCGGCACCACGACGTCGATGACGCGCGCCGACAGATCCCGGATCGTCGGATCCTCGATCTCCATCTTCAGCCATTTGGTCGGGTACAGCGGCGTGAGGTTGTCGAAATGCACCTTGTGACGCTGCTTGTCGGGATCTTCGAAGTTGATCAGGTTGACCTTCAACAGCGCAAAGTAACGCTCGCCGTCCTTGGGCCCGCGGATCTGACCTTCGACCGTATCACCGGTCCTGAGTGCGAACCGCCGGATTTGCGACGGCGAAACGTAGATGTCGTCCGGTCCCGGCAGGTAGTTCGCGTCAGGCGCTCGCAAAAATCCGAAGCCGTCTTGCAGGACTTCAACGACGCCCGTGCCGATGATTTCGGTGTCTTGCGCGGCCAACTGCTTGAGAATCGAGAACATCTGCTCTTGCTTGCGCATCGCGCTCGCATTCTCGACGCCGACCTGTTCGGCAAATGCCAGCAGTTCCCCGGGCTTCTTGGCCTTGAGATCCTGCAGTTTGATTTCTTTGATGCTGTCTGGAATGCCGTCTTGCATGGCATATGTCCGAATGAGAAGGCGCGCGCGATCCGAGGGGCGGGAGACAGGAAGGATCGGGTAAGGCCAAATATGGGGAGGGGGTAGCTGTCGCGAACAGCCGTCTCAACCAAGGTAAATCTGGATTAAGACGAAGCTGGTCGTCAGGGTCATCACCGCTTGGGCCGCGGCTCAACTCCAACCGGCGGCCTGTCGCCTGCCCGGGATCTGTATACCATTACCAGATATGAGTACCAAAACAAAGAGAAAAACCATTCGTCCAGATGCTGCAAAGTCACACTGCGTCGACAACCCGAAGCCGGCTTTTACATCGATCGTCAAAAGGGCTTCACCACAACAAGAATGACGATCGCAACCATCAGCAAAGTCGGTACCTCGTTCATAAACCGATAAAAGCGTGCCGGCCGTTCATTCCGGTCCTCGGCAAACGAGCGGAGCCATGCCCCCATCACGCCATGAACCGCCGACAGGCCGACCACCAGCAGCACCTTCGCGATGGCCCAGCCGTCCCGATAATACCCCATCTGCAATAGCAGCACTGGCCCTGTGACCCACGTCACCACCATCGCCGGCGTCATGATGTAGCGGTATAGGCGAAACTCCATGATCTTGAACGTCTCGCCCTGCGGGGACCCCCTCGGCGTCTCGGCATGGTAGACGAACAAACGCGGGAGATACAACATCCCGGCCATCCAGGAGATGACCGCGATGATGTGCAGCGCCTTGAGCCACAACACGCCCATGCGTCAGTCCTCTCGGCCAATGGGTTACAACTGCACGCCTACGGGCTGTTCGTCGCCCGCACCATCGCCACTAGCTCAGCAACATGCTCCGGCGGCGTATGCGGCACGATGCCATGCCCAAGATTGAAAATGAAAGGGCTGTCGCCGAGTGTCGCGATGATTTCCCGCACCCGCGCAGCCATGCGGGGCCCGCCCTCGACCAACAGCAACGGATCGAGATTACCCTGCACCACGGTCCTGCCCGCCAACGTCGACTTGATCTGCGATAGCGGCATCGCCGTATCGCACCCGATCGCATCGACCCCCGTTTCCCGCGCGAACCGTGCTCCGTGGACGCCGGCGCCTCGCGGAAATCCGATGATCGGCACCGTCGGATGTCGCCGCTTCATCTCGCCGACCAGCGCTTTGGTCGGCGCCACGACCCAGCGATCGAACTGATCCTCAGGGAGGCTCCCCGCCCAACTGTCGAAGATCTGCAGCACATCCGCACCGGCTCGCACTTGCCCGTCCAGATACGTTACCGACGCCGCCACCAGCAGATCCATCAACGCCTGGAACGCCACCGGGTCGCGATAGGCCATGCCGCGTGCTGCCGCTTGATCGCTGGAGCCCTGCCCACCGATCATGTACGTCGCCACCGTCCAGGGAGCGCCGCAAAAGCCGATCAACGTCGTTTCGGCCGGAAGATCCTGCCGCAACCGCTGCACGGTCTCGGCAACCGTCGCAAAAATCGTGTCCGCGCCCTCCAGCGAGAGTTTGGCGATCGCCGCACCGTCGGCCAGCGGCGTCAGCCTCGGGCCTTCCCCTTCGACGAACCGCACGGCCTGACCGAGTGCGTCCGGGACCACCAGAATATCTGAGAACAGGATCGCCGCGTCGAACCCGTACCGCCGGATCGGCTGCAGCGTCACCTCGGCAGCCAATGCCGGATTGTAGCAAAGGTCTAAAAACCCGCCCGCCTTCGCTCGCGTCGCACGATATTCTGGCAGGTAGCGCCCGGCCTGCCGCATCAGCCAGACGGGTGGCGGCGACAGCGCCTTCCCCTCGAACACCGATAGCATCCGCCGCGCTCTCTTTGCCTGCGTCTTGGGCTCGGTCGCTTCCGTCACGTTCCGCTTTCTTTAAATAAGACAGATTTTTTGAATCTTACTTTTATGACTATTAGGGCGTGGATTTCGGGGATTCATCTTTGCCCACATCCAACCCACAGGAACGCCTCCGGTTCGTTTCAGCCCGGCTACATCCGGTAGGTTGCGACGTCTCATCTGCATATGCGAGAATGCCAGAGGGGAGTCAAAGGCTTGATCGTCACGCGCTCCAAGCCGAGTGTGCGCCGACCCTTGGATAGCCGGTGGACAACCGCTGGACAGACCGTCAAACATGCAGCTCTCCCGTTCGGCGCCGCGCCCACTCCCGCCGCGCTGCCACGGGGATAACTTTGTGGAAATGAGCACACCAACCGCTGCATCTGACACCGTCGACCCGCCCCCTCTGGATAACCCAGGTTTCTGTCCACAGATGACCAACACCCTCCCGAGCTACTTCCACCTCCACTTGATCTCCGATTCGACGGGCGAAACCCTGACCACGATCGCCAAGGCGGCGGCGGTTCAATATGCAGACATGCGACCCATCGAGCATGTGCACCCGCTCATCCGCACGCGACGGCAGTTGTCACGGGTCTTGACCGAGATCGAGCAAGCGCCGGGCATCGTTCTCTACACGATCGTCAACGCCGAGCTGATCGCCGAAATCGAGCGGCACTGCCGCGCTGTCAAAGTGCCAAGCCTGCATGTGCTGATGCCGATCATGCAGATTTTCGAATCCTATCTCGGCGCGCCGCAAACGCCGATCATCGCCGGCCAGCACGTCGTCGATGCCGATTACTTCCGCCGTATCGACGCGCTGAACTTCACCATGCACCACGATGACGGTCGCTTGCCTGCCGATCTCAACCAAGCTGACATCATATTGCTCGGCATTTCGCGCACGTCGAAAACCCCGACGAGCATTTATCTCGCTCAAAAGGGCTACAAGACCACCAATCTGCCACTGGTACCCGGCATCGAAATTCCGAAGGCTCTTGCCGAACCGCACAGCGCGTTCGTGGTCGGCCTGGTCGCGAGCGCCGAACGCATCGCGGAGATCAGGCGCAATCGCGTGCAGTTGCTATCGGATCGCGAGCTTGGCGATTATGTCGACCGCAGCCAGATCGCCAACGAGATCGCCTATTCGCGCCGGTTGTTTCACAAGCATGGCTGGCCCCTCATCGACGTGACACGCCGCTCCATCGAAGAGACAGCCGCGACCATCATCAAGATGCTCAGCGACAAGGACGCATCGGTCACCCGCGACGGCGTCGTGCAAGACCCGGCCACAAGGTCCGAAGACGGTTGAGGTCGGCACACAAAAAAACCACCTGTCGGACAGGTGGTTCTGTTGTTTCAGCTTGGCGAGATCAATTCATTTACGTTTCGGTGTTGAAGCCGATGGTCCGGCGATTGACCGTGAAGCGGACCCAAAGCGTGATCAGCGATTCGAGCGCGCTCGTGCAGATCATCAACATCAGCGCGTTCTGCGAGAATGTCGACAACCTGATGATTCCCTGCAGCCATTCGACAAGCACGACGGCACCGACGATCGCCGGCAGAATTGAGCAGATGGTGTCGCCAAATCCGATACTGCGCGAGTCGATGGCTGTTGCCAACAGCGCGATAAGTTGCGCGGCCAGATAGCCGAGAACGATCCACGCCAGCATGTAATACCAGACTTTTGAGTTCGTATCCGCAGGCTCCCAGTCACCCCACCGGAAGAAGAACAGGCCACCGGCCAACGACATGAGAATGGCCAACCCGATACTGGCGAAGGCTTCGAACTTGCGTCCGGGATGAGCTACAGCATGACTAGGCATTGCCATTGAAATAACCTTGTTCAGGACCGAGGGAACGCGCGCACTCGCGACGTGGAACATCATCCGACTTGACGCGTACCCCTCGGCCGTCGTGGACGTTTCAGTGCGACTCTTATAGCCGTTCCCTTTTGGCCCGCCTACAGCTTTGTTGACGTTGCTCTATTAGTCTCACACGCCCAGTGTCCGCTGCATGAGGGCTTCATCTGCGAGCAGGGCTGCGGGACGGCCGTCGAATTCCAGTTGGCCTTTGACGAGGACCACGACGCGGTCGGCGACGGCCGTGACTTCGCTGACGGTCTTGTCGACGACAAGAGTAGCGATGCCGGCATCGCGCACGAGCCGAATGGTGCGCCAGATTTCGTCACGGATCAGCGGTGCCAAGCCCTCGGTCGCCTCATCCAAAATAAGTACGCGAGGGTTCGTGAGCAGGGCGCGACCGATCGCGAGCATCTGCTGTTCGCCGCCCGACAACTGATGACCCATGTTGGAGGCACGCTCGCGAATGCGCGGGAACAGCTCCAGCACGCGGTCCACGGTCCAGTGACGGCTGCCATCGATGCCGGGCCGTTCGGCCAAAGTCAGATTTTCGATTGCGCGCAGGCTGGCGAAGATACCGCGCCCTTCGGGCACGTAGGCGATGCCGCGGCGGGCGATGCGAAATGGCTGCAGGTTGGTGACGTCGTCGCCGTCGACGCAGACCCGGCCGGACCGTGATTTGACGAGGCCCAGCATGGAACGGATCAGTGTCGTTTTGCCCATGCCGTTGCGGCCCATCAGCCCGACGGTTTCGCCGGGCGCGAGGGACAACGAAACGCCGCGCAGTATATGACTTTCACCGTAATAGGTGTGCAGGTTCTCGGCGGCGAACAACGCGGCTTTCATGCGTGGCCTCCGAGATAGGCCGACTGCACGGCAGCATTTTCGCGCACAGCCCGTGGCGTGCCGGTGGCAAGCACACCGCCTTCGACGAGAACGGTCATGACGTCGGCGACACGGAACACGAAATCCATATCATGTTCGATCAGCAGCACGGCATGATCGCGTGACAAAGATTTCAGCAAGGCGGCAATGCGCTCGCCCTCTTCCTGTCCCATGCCCGCCAGCGGTTCGTCGAGCAACAACACTTTGGGCGCGGTGGCCAACGTCATGGCGATTTCAAGCTGACGCTGTTCGCCATGGCTGAGTTCGCCAGCGATGCGATGGCGCTGCACCGTCAGGCCGACACGCTCGAGCGCGCTGTCGGCGGTTTCCATGAGCGCGGGCGCGTGCGACGCACGGCTGAAGACTGCGGCAAGGGTTCCTGTGCGAGCCTGCGCCGACAGCCGTACGTTCTCGTGGACGGTAAGCGGCAGAAAAATGTTGGTGCGCTGGAACGAGCGCGCGACGCCTGCGCGCGTACGCCGCCAAACATTCAGCGAGGTGATATCGTTGCCATCGAGCAGAATACGGCCGGCGCTCGGCAGAAACTCGCCAGCGAGAAGGTTCACCAGCGTAGATTTGCCCGCGCCGTTGGGGCCGATGACGGCGTGCAGTTCGTTGCGATGGAGTGACAGCGAAACATCGCGCGTGGCGCGCAGGCCACCGAAGCTTTTGGACAGGTTTTCAGTTTGCAAAACGAGATCGGCGGCGTGATCAACCATGATGGTCGCCGCCTGTGTCAGATTTTTTCCAACTGCCCAACCCGGCCAATCCGCGCGGCAACACGATGACGACGGCGAGGATGACAAGGCCTTCGACGAGCAGTTTCCGCTCGGTGAGCAGTTGGGCGCCTTCGGCCAAGCCGGTCAGCGCGACGGCGCCGAGGATGGGTCCGTGCAGACTGCCGAGGCCGCCGAGCAAAATCATGAGCAGAGCTTCGGCCGACTGATGCCACCCGACGATTTCCGGATTAACAAAACCGCGATGCAGCGCCCACATATGACCGGCCGCGCCCGCCAATGCGCCCGCCAGTGTAAACGCAATCAGTTTGATCTTGAACGTGTCGAAGCCGATGGCGCGCATGCGATGCTCGTTGACGCGGATGCCTTCGAGGGCGCGCCCGAACAAGGTTTTGAGCAGCAGCGCGAGTCCAGCATACATCAGCACGAGTTGGATCAAGGCTGTGTAGTAGGCGCCGAGATGGCGTTGCTTGCGCGGCAAGTCGAGCGCGAAGCCGAATGCGGAAATGATGGGCTTTGTAAGGTATGCGCCGTCGGTGCCGCCGCCGAGCTTGGTGTCGTGGAAGACGAAGAAGATCATTTGCCCGAAGGCCAGCGTGACCATCAGGAAAAAAAAGCCGGTGGTGCGCAGCGCAAACATGCCGACCAGCAAAGCGGCGAGGCCAGCGGCGAGCATGGCGGCGGGCAGCGTCATCCAGATCGGCAAGGCGACGTTTTCAGGCGAGATGAGATAGACGACGTACGCAGCCAGACCGTAGAACGCGCCGTGTCCGAGGCTGACAAGACCCGTGGCGCCAACCAGCAACTGCATCGATAGCGCGAGCATCGCCGCGATCATGGCCGAGGTGCCGAGTTCGACGTAATACGTTGGCGCAAACCAGGGCAACGCGGCCACGCTCACCGCAAATGCGGCCAAGCCGAACCAGCCAAGCCAAGTTTGCGGAAGCAAGCGTGTCGCCGTTGGCAACGTGTCGATCATGAGCGCTGCCCGAACAGACCGTTAGGTCGCCACAGCAACACAACCGCCATCAAAACGTAGATCGCCAGGCCAGCGGCTTTCGGCGCGTACGCCTTGCCCATGGTATCGATGAAGCCGATCAGCAACGCCGACCAGAACGCGCCGGAGACCGATCCCAAGCCGCCTATGACGACGACGACGAACGAGATGATCAGCAGGTTGTCGCCCATGTTCGGATACACCGACGACAGCGGCGCATTCAGCGCGCCGGCGGTCAACGCCAACGATGTGCCGACGGCAAATACCGTGAGGTGAACGCGGCGCGGGTCGATGCCGAGGGCGTCGACCATGTCGGGACGCTCGGCGGCGGCGCGCACGATAGCACCCATTTTTGTCCGTTCGATCCAGACGAACAGTGCGGCGGCAAGCACCAGACAGCAACCGATCACCAGGAAACGATAGGCCGCGTAACTGAAGCCTTCGACGATGGGGATGGAGAAATCGAGCGCGGCGGGGATCGGCACCGAATAAAAATCATTACCGATGAGCGCGGATCGGCCTTCCTCGAACAACAGAATGAGCGCGAAGGTGAGCAGCACCTGGTCGAGATGCTCGCGCTTGTAGAAATGCCGAAACAAAAAGCGCTCGAGCAGGCTGCCGAGAACTATACCGCCGAGCATCGCAGCCGGCAGCGCGATCCACAGCGAGCCGGTGGCGCGGGAGACGGCAAAGGCCGCGTACGCACCGATCATGTAAAGCGAACCGTGCGCGAGATTAATCACGCCGAGCACGCCGAATATGAGTGTGAGTCCAGACGAGATCAGAAACAGCAGCAGGCCGTACTGCAGGCTGTTCAAGGTCTGAGCAAGGAAGCTGGAAAGGGTCATTGGCGATACGATTCCCCCTCTCCCTGAGGGTATTCACGCATGGGGAGAGGGTGGCCGAAGGCCGGGGTGAGAGGCAGCAACTCGACGCAATTTTTAGGGCTGCCCCTCGCCCCATAGCGGAATGCGATGGGGAGAAGGGAAAGCCCAGCCTTACATCTTGCAGCCGGTGCCGGGATCGGCGAGTTGGCTGACAATGGTGCTGACCACCTTGTTTTCGCCGGCCGTCACTTTGCGCAGATAAATGTCTTGAACGACGTTGTGCTGTGCCGACATTGCGATCGGGCCGCGCGGGCTTTCGATCTTGGCGGTTTCCATGGCCTTATGAAGACTCTTCTCGTCTTCTAAATTGCCCTTCACGGCGTCGAGGCCGATGGCGAGCAATTGCGCTGCGTCGTAGCCCTGCACTGCGTAGACGTCCGCTTCACGATTTGCCTTGGCCAGGAAAGCAGCGCGGAAGGCTTTGTTCTTGGCGTTGTCGATGCCATCGCCGTAATGCAGCGCGGTTTCGATACCATCGGCGGCCGCGCCCTGGCCCTTGAGCGTGCCTTCAGTGAGGAATCCGGAACCGCACAACGGCACCTTGATGCCGGCAGCGGCATAATCCTTGACGAACTGCACAGCACCCCCGCCGGCGAAAAATGCGCCGATGGCGTCGACGCCGAGACCCTGGATCTGGGCAAGGATGGGCTGGAAGTTGGTTTCTGGAAACTTCAGCGTGAGCAGCGAGACGAACTGACCGCCATTGGCTTCGAAGCCCTGCTTGAACCCTTCACCGCTCTCGGTACCGGCGGCGTAGTCCCAGGTGATCCAGCTGGCTTTCTTGACGCCCTTCTTGGCGAGGGCAACGCCCATCGCGTAAGCCGGCTGCCAGTTGGTGAACGACGTGCGGAAAACATTCTTGGCGCACAGGTCGCGGGTGAGCGCGACGTTGCCGGCGTTCGGCATAATCGTGAGTGTTCCGCTTTCCTTTACGACCTTGTGAATGCCCATCTGAACGCCGGAGTGAACGGTGCCGATCAGCACATCGACGTTGTCGCGTTTGACGAGGCGCTCGGCGTTCTGCGGTCCGAGTTCCGGTTTCGATTCGTCGTCGAGCTTGATGAATTGGACCTCGCGGCCGCCGAGCTTGCCGCCCTTTTCAGCAAGCAGCAGTTCCACGGCGTGCGTGATGTTCTCACCGAGTTGAGCAAAGGTGCCGGAATAAGGCAGCATCAGGCCGACCTTGAGCGGCTTTGACTGGGCAATGGCCCATCGCGTGGGGATCGTGGTGGCGGCAGCAGCGGCAACGCCGGCCTTGAGAAGCGAACGGCGGTTCAGGCGATCGAGCGATGCAGTCATGTACAGTCCTCCCTGATGAACTTTGACGTGGCGCGTTTGGCGCTTCTTGGTTAGCTGACCTAGCATGGGCGCTAGGTTCAGCGATAGCACGTATAATATTGCTGAAATTGTTCCTAGACTGCATTATTGTGCAGCTTGTAACCTAGCCTGTGGCTCTCTTGCGATAGCCTCCAAAGTTGCGGTCAGCGCCGCTCCTCCAGGATCTTTCTCTGCCGCGATGCGGGCCTGCTGGATGTATTCGGCCAAGCGGGGGGACGCGCTATCGGGTGCCGCCAATGCCGGTTCGACGAGAGCTGTGATGATGCGCTGCCAGTTAACCAGTCCGCGTCTGTAAGTGTCGCCGTAGCCGCGCACAAGCTTCGCCAAGCCGATGATTTCGCGCGCCGCAGCAGGATCGTGTTGCACCATGTTTTCGATCAGTTTCAACCAGTGAGACAGCCACTTCTGTTCTTCGTGGTACTTCTGCGTGTAGGGACGCCAGCGGCGCAGCCCCGCGAGCATGCGGAGGCGAAGGAAGCCCGACAACCGCGTCGTGGTGACGTTGAGCGGTATGGCGGCGTTGGCCCAGCCCGCTCGGACGGCGAGCGCCAGAAGTGGCCGGGCCAGGAAGGGAGGAAAAAGGCCTAATATTTCCTCCGTGCCGGGCTTCATGAATTCGGTGATGTCGACAATGTCGTCTGGCCGGGCCCTTGCCTCGGCCGTGACGCGTGCGATGCGAGCCTCCCGCAGCTTTAATTGGGCCACACGCACCACATCCTCGACGCTCATCCGAACGGCAAGGTGGCGGGCAAGTTCAGCGAGGGTGGCGTCCTCCATTCCAGGTCGTTTAGCAAACTGTCTGAGATGGTTGAGGTAGGCTTCGGCGTAAGCAAAGTTCTGATAGTCGGTGAGACGGGCGACCCCCTCGGCCGCGATGACGCTGGTCCGTGCTTGGAACTCCGGGAGGGCCGCGATTTTGACCGCCGGGCTGTCGCGTGGCGGCGTGGCGGCCGGTTTCGGCGCTCGGTATGCGGTGAGCAGCGCAAAGCCAGCGTCGAAGCCGGCAAGATTGGGTGCAACCGATTTGCCCTCTCGGCGGATGGCGTCACGGAATGCATCTTGTGTCAGCGGTAGTACGTCGGCCGCAGCAAGCGCACCAAGCATGACCGCGCTCAACGGGGCTCGCGCAGTGGTAGCGGCCGCGTTCAAGTCGGCGAAAGTAGCGCGATGAGCGGCCTTCTCCAACACTTTGACCAGAGCGGCGCTGTCGCGGCGGCCGTCGGCCATCGCCATCTTCTCGTCCATTGTGAAAACGCGAGCGGTATTGGCGATGAGCGTGGTGCGGGTGGAAATCATACCGGCCGAGGCGAGGCGGGTGGCTTCAAGCAGTTCGCTGGCAATCAACACATCGACCTGACCGGGGGTCGGATTGAGGGCGAGGATGGGACGCGGTTTGGCAGGATCGGCCGACACCATTTCAATGTAGTAGGTGGTGGCGCCGGTGCGCTGGGCGACGCCGGGGATCGAGGTGCGGCTGACGACGAGGCCGGAGGCAACCGCCGCTTCCGTGATCCATCCCGCGAGTACGCCGCCGCCTTCGCCGCCGAGCGCTGCGATGAGGAGACGGGTGGGCTGGGGTGGTGCGTCGGCACTCATGTTCGGCAGGTGCCCCGTACGTGTACGTGATGTAGAGCACCTGTATCGGCACCGCGCTCCGTCATGGCCGCGCAGGCGGCCACCCAAGCAAGCGCTGTTTTATATTCAAAACCAATCAGGTGCGCTTGCATTTCGCGAGGGTCAGTGTGAGTTGGCATGTTCGGACTGCCTCGGGCTTGCTTGGCTGGCCGCCTGTGCGCGGCTATGACAAAAGTGGACTGCATGTGTCAGTTTGCTGAAGTAGAGGCGACAGCTTTTTCCGCCCCGAAAAGGCGCATCATGGCGCGCGAAACTGCTCGTTTCCCCCGATCCCAAACGCTGGGATTCTGAATGATGTCGAGGCGGGCGAAGGACGGGCAGAGTTGGGCTGCGTGGGCGACTTCACCGCAAAGGCCGCAGCCGACACAATCGTTGTTGACGTGGGCGACGGGGTCGCTGCGCAGCGGATCTTCGCTAGGCTTGACCGTGAGCGACGGGCAGCCTGAAAGGCGAATGCACGAGCGGTCGCCGGTACAGATCTCCGGGTCGATCCAGAAGCGCTGGCGCACGACGCGTTTGCCCGATGCCACGGCGGCGGCAATCGCGGGACGTACACGCCGCTGGCGGGCCAACTGGCATTCGCCATCGGCAATGATGACCTTGAGCCCCTTCTCCTTGGATTTGAGCGCCGCATCCAGCGTGCGCTTGACGTCGCTGACGCCATAGGTGCGGACGCGCTTGATCCAGCCGAGGCCCAGCGCGCGCAGGCTGCGTTCGATCTCGATGCCTTTGCCGCGGCCTTCGTCGTTGGGTCGGCTGGAGGGCAGATCTTGCGTGCCGGTCGCGCTGGAGTACCCGTTGTTCATCACGATGAGCACACCGTCGTCCTTGTTGAAGGCGGCGCTGGCGACACCAGAGAGCAGGCCGTTATGCCAGAAGCCACCGTCGCCCATGATCGAAACGGGTCGCTTCTTCTGGACGCTGAAACGGCGGCAGCCGATGCGAGCGACATGCCGTAGCCGAGAATGGAATTGCCCTGGCTGAACGGCGCGAACGTGCCGAAGGCGTGACAGCCGATGTCGGCTGCGACGTGGACGGCACTGGTTTCCTGCTTGAGAATTTTCATGGCGGAAAATACCGGGCGTTCCGGGCAGCCGGTGCAGAACGTTGGCGGGCGCGCTGGCAATGGCGTTTCGAGCGCGGCGGCGACAGCGGAGACGCGGGCTTTGTGTTCGGCGAGCCAAGTGGTGAGCGCCGACACATCGCGATCGTAGCACCCAAGGAATTTTACGAGGCCGTCGGCGAGGACAAGCGGCGTATATTCGCCGGCCATGGGCAGGCAGTCCTTGCCGTGCAGTTTGGTTTGCAAATCCGCTTTGCGGAGGACCTGGCCGATCGCTTGCTCGAGGAA